>JBEEIB010000399.1:0-8612 GCA_041167675.1 Verrucomicrobiota bacterium | reverse complement strand
CTGGGAGTTGCTGCGCGGGAACAGCCCGGCGTGCGTGGCCGTGCCGAGGTCCCAGGGCCGGCTCACAACATGGCCTGGATCGCCGAAGTTGGCGATCGCGACGACGTGGCTGCTGATCGAGGTGCTGACCGCGGCCACGGTGCCGCTGACCTCGGAGTTCCCGGCGATGACGTCCATGGAGACTTCGGCGCCCTGAGAGTATCCGAGCAGGACCTCCTTCTGGTTCGGGCAGTTCTGCACGGCCGTCGAGGCGCAAGTTTCTCTTGCAGCTGCTTTTCGAAATGCTGTTGGGCTTCTTCTGGAAGATTCGGTTCTTTGGCCGTGGCCAGTTCCGGCAGTGCTTTGAGTTCAGCCTGAACATCCTCTGGCTGAATCTTGTTCCAGAGTCCGTCCTGCAGTTGCTCAACATTCCAACCCAGAACTTCGGTGCTGAGGATTTTCGCTCGCGGCAGCTTAACCAGGGCGGTGGGCCCCTGAACGGTCACCTCACATTTCTTTTCCAGATCGAATCCGGCGTGGAGGCGAAAGGTTGCGCGTATTCGGATATGCTTGGTACTGCCGAGCCAGGTTTGGTCCGACTCACGCGTCACTTCGGTGTCTTTAGCCAGGACGGTCAACTCCAAGACATTCTGCGATTGTTCGTAAACGACGTGATCTTTGACCGAAATGCGAGGACGCAATTGGAAGGAGTCAGCTAAGACATTGCGTACTTTTTCGACCTGGCCGGCTGATTCATGAGAAAATGCGTCGAAGAAGCGGGATGGCCAGCTCGCAACCTGCTGAAATACCACAAATACCAGAATTGCAATAATGGCGCAGGCCAAAACAAACGCCAGAGGCCAAGATATACGAATTCGGGACATCCCACTAAAAAATACAGCCCCCCGCATCCGCTGGATACGAAGGGCTGCTGTTCCCCCCAGAACAATCCGTAAAAAATCGAATGTTATACTTACCTAAACCAAAGCTCATTTCAAACGAATTATTTCCGATTTTACTGCTCGGTTTAGTTGCAAAATGCAAAGAAACGCAGATTTTAAGCCCGCCGGAGCAGTTTTACTAGTTACATCCTTGTAAAATCGGTCGGCTTCGACTCGACCCACGCTCGTTTTCTTTGCTGGCCGTCCCATGGACTAAATCGCCCCAACCAACCCTGTTCAAGCAATATTTGCTTGCCGCCCGACGGAACAGATTGCAGTTCGCTACCAACGAAAACGAGTAAAGGTGCTAAAACCGAAAATACGGCTATTGCGCATCTGAGGTTCACCGCTTAATCAGCTAGGATTTCACCGTATGCAGACGATTGTAATTGGTCACCGCAACCCCGACATGGATTCAATCTGCTCGGCGGTAGCATATGCGGAGCTTAAACGGAAACTGGGAATGAGTGACGTGATCGCTGCTCGCGCGGGAAATACCAATGAGCGAATTGATTTTGTCCTCAATAAATTCGGCGTTCCTGCGCCGAATTTCGTCTCGGACTTAACGCCGACCGTCGCCGACGTAATGGAGACATCAGTGGTTTCGGTCGAGAGCGAGGCCACGATTTCACAGGCGCTGACTTCAATTGGACAGAAACGGTTGCGTGGTCTGCCGGTGATTGATTCAGAAGGTCGATTCCTTGGGCTTCTTTCTGGATGGAAGATCAGCCATTATCTTTTCCCTCCGCGGGAGGAGACCGCGAATTCACGGGTGATTCTCGCGTCAATTGCCAACATCGTTCACGCGTTGGATGGGCATGTGTTGGCCGGTTCTGCAAATGGTACTCTGCGCAATCTCGTCATCATGGTAGCCGCGATGAGTCCAGAGACTTTTTCAATGCGGTTGAAAGATCGTGAGGGCGAGCCGATCGTCGTGTTCGTAGGTGATCGGGAAGATGTGCAACTGATCGCGATGCAAAACCACGTATTAGCGATTGTGGTCACCGGCGGAATGGGAGTCTCGGCCCGAGTTCGGACCGCAGCAAAAGAGGCGGGAATTTGCCTGATTTCCAGTCGGTTTGACACTGCAACTTCGGTGATGTCGGCCCGTGGCGCCGTTCGGGTTGAACAGATGATCGACCAAAATTTCACCAGCTTTCATCCCGAGACACGTCTGCGAGCGGCCCGACAGACCGCTGCCAATGCTCCGGACTTTGTCTTCCCGGTTGTGGACAAAGACAATCGGCTAATCGGGATTTTATCGAAGAGCGATTTTTTGCGTCCAATCCCGCGTCAGATCATTCTGGTAGATCATAACGAGCTCTCGCAGGCGGTCCGCGGGGCAAACGAGAATGCGATCATCGAAGTGCTCGATCACCACCGACTAGGAAGCCTCAGCACAGATGCTCCGATTCTTTTTTGGAACAACCCGGTAGGATCAACCAGTACAATCGTCGCGCTTTGTTACAAGCAGTACGGTATCGCGATCGATCGGCCGATTGCCGGATTGCTGATGGCGGGACTCATCTCTGACACGCTGAACCTGACCTCGCCAACCGCGACCGAAGTTGACGCTCAAGTATTGAAGGAACTCAGTCAAATTGCCGGAGTGACCCCGGCCAAACTTTCCGAAGAAATCTTTGCCGTTGGCTCTCCGTTGCGCACGTTGGGGCCAGAAGAAGCGATCTTGGCCGATTGCAAGGACTACGATGAAGGCGGATTCCGCTTTAGCGTTGCCCAGGTAGAAGAGCTTAGTTTCGCTTACTTCGAGGACAAGCAAGAGGCATTGTTTGCGGCCTTGCACAAATATCGGGAGGAGCAGCGTACCTATTTTTCCGCGTTTCTGGTTACCGATGTGAACACGCAGAACTCGCGAATGTTGATTTCAGCTCCTCCGGAATTTCTGGATGCGATTCATTATCCTGCTCTCGCACCCAACCTGTATGAGCTGAACAATGTGGTCTCTCGCAAGAAACAATTAGTTCCTTATCTCTTGGATTGCCTACAGCGAGTCACTCCGAGTATCTCCTAGAAGCTGTCCGCAGACTTTGCTTTGGCTGCTCTAGAAAAAACCCTGGGTAGTGTACGACGCTTGTTTTGGCGTAGTACGGACGAACTACGTGCACCGCTTCCGATCGCAGTGGTCGCGATCAATTGGTTTCTCGCCTTTCTCCTGCTGTCGCTCTTGTGTGTCTATTCTTTTTCCCGGATCCAATACACTTGGAATTGGGATAGTGTCACCAACTACTCCAACATGTTTTGGAATGGTTGGTTTACTACCGTTGAGATCTCGGCAGTTTCGCTCCTGTTCAGCACGGTCATCGGTTTGGTCGCAGCGATGGCTCGACGATCGGGCGTTCTGGTTTTGCGCGCTCTCAGTCGAATTTACGTCGAGACCATCCGCGGTACTCCCTTATTGGTGCAAATCTCTTTTGGCTTCTACGTGGTGGGAACGGCTTTCCATGTCGAAAATCGCTTTTTAGTTGGGGTTACTTTGCTTTCCCTTTTTTCCGGAGCTTACATTAGCGAAATCATTCGTGGAGGGATTGAAAGCATTGGCGCTTCTCAATTGGAATCAGCGCGTGCGATCGGATTAACCAAGTTCCAAACCTACTATTATGTCATTTTTCCCCAGGCGATCCGGGTGATCCTTCCGGGTTTGGCTGGCATGTTCGCATCCCTGATCAAGGATTCTTCGCTGCTCTCGATCATCGCAATTGGCGAATTCACCTATAACGCACAGCAAGTCGCCGGACTTACCTACAGTCAGTTCGAAGTCTATGTACCAATGGCGATCGGCTACTTAGTTCTGACGCTGCCGATCAGCCTCTGGACTCAATCGCTGGAACGAAGGACGAAATTTGAAACTTGAGGTTCAAAGCTTATGCAAATCCTTTGGCGACCAAGCGGTACTTCGGGATATCCAAATTTCTTTAGAGAAAGTTCATACGCTGGCTTTGATCGGACCGTCCGGCGGCGGGAAATCGACCCTTTTGCGAGTGATAGCCGGCCTGGAGAGGCCAGACCGCGGAAGAGTGGTATTGGATGACGAAGAAATTATCTTTCGTGAACGGGAACTCCATGAGCATCGCAAGACAGTGGGAACCGTTTTCCAGAGCTTCAATCTCTTTCCCCACTTGAGTGCATTGAGCAACATCACCCTTCCGCTGGAGAAAGTGCATGGTCATTCGAAAATCGAAGCCCGACGGATTGCGGAAGAGATTCTGGTACGGTTTCAATTGATGGAGCACGCCACTAAGCAGCCAGCTCAGCTTTCCGGTGGCCAACGCCAGCGAATTGCGATCGCGCGGGCAATATCCATTCGGCCGAAATTGCTTCTTTTTGATGAACCGACCTCGGCACTGGATCCGGAAATGACCGCTGAAGTGCTGGAGGTGATCGAAGAATTGCGCGAGGAGGGGAGGGATTTTGTGCTGGTGACGCACCAGATGGGCTTTGCTAAACGCGTGGCCGACCAAGTGGCCCTTCTGAGCGGCGGCAAAATTGTCGAATACGGTCCGCCGGCTCAGATTTTGGATAATCCGCAATCGGAAACCGGGCGACAGTTCCTGGCAAAGATTCTGAAGTACTAAAGGCAGGACGGTAGCGGCGACTCGCCTGTCCGACATAGTCTGATGCTTACAGAGGTTGCATTTTCCCTTGGGACGACGTCGGATCCAACCGAAGCCCAGCGCGTACTGGTCCGTTCGAGTATCGCGGAGTGATCAGTTAGCTCCGCTGAGAAACGCAGTCGCCTCGTGATGCTTTTGCGGACCAGTCCAAATACATGGCTTCGGTAGGCGCCGCTACTGTTATGCCCTCAGAACGTCTGCTTCGTATGAATGAACTCTTCCACAAAAGCAGTCGCCGGCTGATCTTGAATTTCAGCCGGGGTTCCGATCTGCTCGATTCGGGCGTTGTTCATGACGGCCACTCGATCGGCCATTTCGAGCGCTTCTTCCTGGTCATGGGTGACAAAGAAAGTGGTGATTTTCAGCTGACGTTGAAGATCCTTTATCCAGTTCCGCAATTCTTTGCGTACTTTCGCATCCAAGGCACCGAATGGTTCATCTAAAAGAAGAATCCGCGGCTTAATCGCCAGAGCGCGCGCTAAGGCCACCCGTTGGCGCTGCCCACCGGAAAGCTGATGAGGCAACCGATGCTCAAATCCTGGGAGCTGAACCAGCTGCAGTAGTTCGGTTACTCGCTTGCGAACTTCCGCCCGGTCGAGACGTTCCTTACCGCGCATAACCTCCAAACCGAACGCGACATTTTTGAAGACCGACATGTGTCGAAAGAGTGCGTAGCTTTGGAAAACGAAACCAACGTGACGCTTTTGGATCTTCAGCCGGGTGGAATCAACCCCATCGAAATAGACGTTCCCCTCATCCGGGAAATCCAACCCGGCAATGATCCGCAGCAACGTCGTTTTTCCTGAGCCCGAAGGGCCAAGCAACGCCACGAGCTCGCCATCGTCCGCATCCAGAGAGACTCGGTTTAAGGCGGTGTAGGCGCCGAATTTTCTAATCAAATCTCTAACTTCAATTTTCATCCGAAGCTGGGCAATTCCGGTGCAGTGGGAGCGGCGTGCATCCGCCATTCCAGGAAGCTCTTAATCACCAGGGTGAACAAGGCAAGCAGCGTCAGCAATGACGCCATCGCAAACGCGGCGACAAAGTTGTATTCGTTATACAGAATTTCGACGTGCAGGGGGATCGTATTGGTAAGACCGCGGATGTGACCGGAAACAACGGACACTGCTCCAAACTCGCCCATTGCTCGCGCGTTGCAAAGGATAACCCCATAAACCAGTCCCCATTTCGCCTTGGGTAGGGTGATTCGCCAGAAAGTTAGCCAGCCACTGGCGCCGAGCGATAGCGCCGCCTGCTCTTCTTCGCTCCCTTGGGCCTGCATAATCGGAATCAGCTCACGAGCTACGAAAGGGAAGGTGACGAAGATCGTCGCCAAGACGATGCCAGGAACGGCGAAAATAATCTGGACGTTCCAGGAATTCAAAAGCGGACCGAACCAGCCTCGCGATCCGAAAAGCAGGACATAAACCAATCCCGAAACAACCGGCGAGACCGCGAAAGGAAGATCAATAAACGTCACCAACAAACTCTTGCCCGGAAATTGAAACTTGGCGATTGCCCAACTCGCGCAAAGGCCGAAGATCAAGTTGCATGGTACGGCGATCGCCGCGACCAGCAAAGTGAGGCCAATCGCCGACCGGCCTGCCGAATCCTGAAAGGCGGCCAAATAAGTGCCAATACCCTTCGCCAGAGCTTCGTGAAAAACCGTCCAGACCGGAATCACCACGAATAGCAATAAGAAAGAGGAAGCCAAGGTGATCAGGCTCATCCGGAACAACCACGGATCGCGCACCGTGGGATGGGCCTTCGGAATGGGAGAGACGACGGCTGACGACATAGAAAATTAGGTTGCGACCCGGATATTGTGGGACCAACGCTGGAGCCCATTAATTCCGAATAACAGAACGAACGATATCACCAGCATCAGAGCGGCGATGGCCGTGGCGCCCGCGTAATCGTATTGTTCGAGCTTGGTAATGATTAAGAGGGGCACAATTTCGGTCTTCATCGGCATGTTACCGGAAATGAAAACGACCGAACCGTACTCGCCCACAGCGCGAGCAAATGCGAGGGCAAAACCGGTAAGAATGGCGGGTAGAATCTGTGGAAGCACAACTCGACGGATCGTTTGCAAGCGAGACGCTCCCAGCGATGCCGCTGCCTCTTCATATTCGACTTCCAAGTCCTCCAACACCGGTTGCACGGTTCGCACGACGAATGGAAGCCCCACGAAAATAAGCGCGATCAATATTCCAAGCGGCGTGTACGCGACCTTCAGCCCGGTCAAAGCAGCAAGCGGTTGTCCGATCAATCCGTTGCCGGCGTAAATGGCGGTAAGTGCGATGCCAGCCACCGCGGTTGGTAATGCGAACGGCAGGTCCACAATCGCATCGACGATGCGCCGGCCCGGAAAATCGTAACGGATCAGGACCCAACCAACGATAGTCCCAAGAAAGGCGTTGATCAGCGCCGCATAAAGAGAGATTGAAAAACTCAGTTCGAAAGAGGCAACGACTCGCGAGCTAGTCAGTGCACGCACAATTCCATCCCAACCAAGGGCCGACGCTCTCAAAAAGGTGGCTGAAAGCGGGATAAGTACGACCAGGCTGAGATAGGCAAGGGTAATTCCCAGTGTCAACCCGAAGCCAGGCAAGATCTTGCGTTGGTACCACAGTTGAAGCGCACGCCAACTCATTAGGCTACTACTGTGGTATAGAATCCCGATACCGGCTAGTGCAGAAATACTTTTGCCAAAACTTCAGGCAGACACAACGAGCATTCCATATCGAAATAATAGGACTCCCGGCCCGAAAAGACCGGGAGTCCGTTCCCGCCCGAAAATTATGGTTTATAAATCTGATCAAAAACGCCGCCGTCAGCGAAAAATTTGGCTTGCGCTTGTTTCCAACCACCTAAGACCTCGTCAACAGTGAATACCTTCACCTCCGGAAATTGAGCTGCGTACTTTTGAAAAATCTCCTGGTTGATTGGGCGATAGAAATTCTTTGCCGCGATCTCCTGGGCCTCCGGCGTGTAAAGGTACTCGAGATAGGCCGTCGCAACTTCTCGGGTTCCCTTTTTCTCCACCACTTTATCGACTACCGAAACGGGCGGTTCCGCCCGAACACTGATCGATGGAGTCACGATTTCAAACTTGTCGGCACCAAACTCCTTTAAACTGAGATGCGCTTCGTTCTCCCAAGCGAGAAGCACGTCACCCAGCCCGCGCTGACCGAAGGTCGTGGTTGATCCGCGGGCACCAGAATCGAGTACCGGGACATTGGCATAGAGTTTGGCGATGTAGTCTTTGGCCTTGCCTTCATCGTTGCCGTTCGCCTTCAGGGCATACCCATAGGCGGCAATAAAACTCCATCGTCCGCCGGCCGAGGTTTTCGGATTCGGCGTAATGACCACGGTGCCGGGCTTGAGCAGGTCGCCCCAATCCTTGATGCCCTTTGGATTCCCTTTGCGCACCAAAAAAACCACAGTTGAAGTGTAGGGAACACTGTTATTGGGGAGCCGCTTTTGCCAATCGGCTGCCACCAAGTTGCCGTTGTCATGGAGTGCGTCGATATCGGCGGGAAGACCGAGAGTAACAACATCGGCCTGCAATCCGTCGATGACGGAGCGGGCTTGTTTGGCCGAGCCGCCATGGGACTGCTGGACGGTTACCTGGTTGCCGGTTTTTTGCTGGTATTGTTTACTAAACGATTGGTTGAACTGCTCGTAAAATTCGCGCGTTGGATCGTACGAGACGTTGAGCAACTGGATGGTGTTGGCCGAGGCGCCAGAAATGAAAGCGGCAACAAGAATGAAAAGTGCAAACAAACGATATATGGAGCGGATCATAACCCTACTTGAGGTATCGGGATTAGAAAGCATACAAACTTATAGGAGTAAAGGAGAAATGCGGGACTGGACACCGCCGGCGCTGACAGCAATGGGGGAGCGGCGAAGCTGCGGCTCAAGAAATCCTAGGGCTGCGCCCTCGGCTGGTGTGCCCGACATGGGTTCAAACTAATCAAATGAAAGGAATTGATCGCAAGCAGTGAGAGCAACCGTAGTGAAAAGCAAGGCGATTGGCCGCGAGGTCAAAGCG
>JBEEIB010000398.1:0-7119 GCA_041167675.1 Verrucomicrobiota bacterium | reverse complement strand
AATGGAATATTGAGGTTTTCAAACCCATAGTTCAAGACTACGTAACCGGTAAGGCAGAACAGCGTGATGAGTTGCCAAGTCTCAATACCCAATCGCCTCGCTCGCGCGAGCATCATGGCTAGCGTCGCAATTGTTATGAGGGCAATGCCAATGGCAGATGGGTAGCTTGCGACCAGCAGACCAATTAGCACAGTCAGCGAGGACCCTATAATTAAGGTTGCGCCCTTACCGTTTACAAGAGGTCTCGGGACAAATGTTTGAGCGGCAGACCCGAAGTTGGTTTTCGCGCCCATTTGAGATGCAGTTCTGTGTTCGCTCATGGAACTGCTTCCTGCTCAACTCGACGAGATTCGAGCCCGGCGCCTGCTTGCCGGGAAAGCATGGTCCACCCCAGAGCGACTGCGACGAAATTCGAAAGTAGAAGGCACGTGACGACGCCGGGTAATCCAAAAAGGCGGGTACCGGGAATTCCAATGACCAGCGTCACAGCGCTAGAGATGAAATAGTAGAAAGTGACGATCGAGGGCGAGCGCATGGCGCGAAAAGCGATGGTCGGACCGAGTGCCGCGCCGCTCAAGACGGACGACAAACCTATCCACGGTATCAATGGAGATATCTGGGAATAATGGCCCGCATAGAGAAACTTGATGAGGGATGCTCTAAATAAGCAGACGGGCAACCAATACAGCACCGACCCCAGTGCAAAGAGAGCAGTGATCCTTAACGCCAGACTTCTCGCACCGGCCCAGCTTTCCTGGCCCCCTACATCGGAGACATGAGGAAGAAAGAGGAGTGTAAGGGCGGAGATAGCCTGAGTGACGGGCAACGCCAGATTTAGCAGCGCGCGCAGGTTGGCCACTTCAGCCAGTCCGGAAAAGCGAGCTACCAGCGGATAGTAGACGCTCCAGGGGATCCAGATGAACAGAGAACTTAATATCGCCCAGCGACCGTAGTTCCAATGGCGGCGACTAAGATCCCACAAGTCAGAAGTTTGTTTCGGCCACAGCACAGGCCGCAACTGGACAAGTTGGCGGAAGCTGGTGAGTAGCGCTGCGACTCCCATGGCGAGGAAAGCAGTAAAAGGGGAAAGCAAGTCAGTATGAACAAGCAACCAGATACCCATGGAGAGAAGTACACAGTAGAGTATCGCTCCGCCTACGGCTCCTCCGGGCCGCAACTGCAGATAGAAGGCTCTCCGGGAAAACCAATAGAGTAAAACGCATGGCGCGCTTAAAACCATTCCGAGCAGAGCCATTTGGAGCTCTCCGGTTTGGTTTCGGAGGAATGTTGTCAGTGCAAACGCCACGAATGCGAGGGCTCCGCCCGCCAGCGCTCCTTGGAGCCATATAAGTGTTCCCAAATATTCCCGCTGAGAGGTTCGGTAGATCGATGGCCCGAATACGCTCATGGGCTCGAGGAAGAGACCTTGTTGGATAAATGAAAACAAGACAAAGAGGGCGAAGCTGAGAGCGTACGCGCCGTATTGTTCAGCTGACATCCAACGGGCCAGCAGGATGGCCAGAAGAAAATTAGATCCTGAAATGAATGCTTGATCGAGAATGGCAAGAGAGCTTTTTTGCAACCAGGATCGGCGGTGTGAACAAAAATCAGCAGCCACCGCGGTAAGCATTGTCGCCAAGGTGTGCACACGCTTGGTCTTCCCGCGCAATGCGTCGCCGATTTTCTTTGGAACGTAACGACGCTCATAGCGCTGGCCCAGGTGGTTGACTATGGACTGCATCACCGCAGATGTAGTGGCCTCGGAGTCTCGGTCCGTTCGGATCAGGCAGGCGTCGGGCAGTTTCGCCGCGAGGGTCCGATAAGCCGCCAGTTGCCGGTGCACCTCTTCTGGCGCCACCTCTTGTTTACGCTTGAGGATAACTTCAGGGGCCGCGACCAAGATCAGAAATAGGGACTCCGTTTGGGGCAGGGCGCTGGTTAACCATGGCAATACCCATCTCGGCCCGCCGTATCGATAGCGACGGCTATCAACGAGGACGTCATGTATGTCGCGGTCGTACACGATTAAGGCAGAACGGGAAAGCAGCGGCTTGATCAAAATAAAATGGCCAATCCAATAATCAAGAAAAATAGCAAAGATCCGCGCGAGCGATTGCAACCGACCGTGTAGAGGCTTGCTGTGCGGCAGGTCCAGGGGGGAAGAGCCTTGCGATAGTCGCGGAAGTACTTCAGGACGCCAGGTGAGAAGTCTTCGGGGCCCGAATGCAGGTCCAAGAAGATCAAAGATCTTTGTTGAAATAGTGGTTTTCCCTGCTCCATCAGGCCCCAAGATAGTGATGAGTAGTCCATTTGCAAGGAACCAATTGTGGAGCAACTGCCATCCCCTCCGGAGGACAGCGACCGTCGAATGTACATTCTTGTGCGCCGGATCGGCGTGCTGGGTCACATATCTCAGCGTATTCAGTATGATGTCCAGGTCGCCTGTAGAACACGCGGCAACCACCTCGGTTCGGGCCCTTAAACCGAACATGTCGGCGACCCGCTCGGCTGCGGCCGAACCCAAACTCTCGGCCAGAAGTTTCAACCTTTCTGCATCCTGGTTCGTCGCTGTTTCCGTCTGACTGCTCTTCGCCAACAGGTAGCAGAACTCGTCGACGGGCGCGCTCATCCAGAAAGTGTCTTGCCACTGGCGCCGGACGAATATCTCGTTCTGGATTGCGGATAGTAGAACATTACTCGACGGATACAAAACATCCACGCGTAGAAGGTGGGGCCCAAAGCCGCTGAACACTGCAAAGTGAAATCGCTCGGCGCCCAGGTCTGTGCCGATGCATTGCACGGGCCGGTAACGGTCTCTGGGCAGATCAAGAAAAAGCGTGGGCAGTTCCTTCCGGTGCGCGCGATCAACCGCTAATTCGAGTATTTCTATGCCATCTGGCGCAGTCTCGCAGCGTTTCAACACGCAGTATGGAATCGCTTTGTTGTTTAACAGGGCGAACAGAGCGTCGAAGAAAGCGGACAAGCTGGGCGTCGAATCGGGACGGGTACTACTCTCCGAAACAACGGTCGAGCGTCCATGCGCGCTGGCCCGCATAATTGCGGGCAGCTGTAAGGGGAGAGGAATGGTCACACTATCGTCGAGAGGATTCACTGTAGCGCCTGAGCCAACACAGTTAAGTACCCGCTCCCCCCGAAAAGAATTGCAGCGGTCTGAAGTTTGGAATTGCAGAGACGGCGTGGGCTTAAGCCAGCTTGTAGAGATAAAGCCCAGCAAAGGGCGCTGCGCGTGCTGAGTGAAGGTCCCTTCGAGACCGAAGCGACGATCCCGTGTTGGCGAATGACCAATGAGGGGTAAGAACTTTCGTGGTCTAGACCACCTGCAGCTCACGATACGTTTATGCCGCGCCCGAGCCCTTTAGAACCGCGGGGATGGTTCGAATCAGGATCTGCAGATCTAGCCAGACAGACCAGTGGTCGATATATTCCAAATCCATCTCCATCCACCTTTCGAAGGAAACGGTGCTCCGGCCGTTGATTTGCCAGAGACAAGTAATGCCAGGGCGTATGCTAAAGCGTCGCCGCTGCCAATCCCTGTTGAAGCCCTGATAATCCCGCACCGGCAGTGGCCGCGGGCCGACCAGGCTCATATCGCCTTTCAAGACGTTGAACAGTTGCGGAAGTTCGTCGATGCTGGTCTTACGGAGAAATTTTCCCAGTCGCGTTACGCGCGGATCGTTCATGATTTTGAACACCGGTCCACCGACCTCGTTCAGATGTTCCAGCGCATGCTGTCGTTGCGCGGCGTTGGCAACCATGGTTCGGAATTTCCACACTTTGATTACTCTTTTGTTCAAACCCACCCGCTTTTGAATGAAAAACACCGGGCCCGCAGAGGTCAACTTTATCAACACCGCGGTGATTAGCAGCAGCGGCGAGAAAAAGACGATGCACCCAGATGAAATAATGATGTCCAGGATGCGTTTGACCAGTAAACCCCAGCCCTCCATGGCTCCGCCATGTAGAGTAACTAACGAATCGTAATAAGGAGCTGAGGCTCTTATGCGCTTGGCTTTGAGATTTAGCGGATTGAAGAGCACATGCGTGGTTATGCCCTGCTCATCGCAGATTTCCGCGATTCGCGAGATTTCAGAGTACAGCGAACGGATGGGCAGCGTAATCATGACTTCGTCTACCACGCTGTTTCTTATGAGCGAGGAAACATTCTCAATGTCGCAGACACACGTGTGGCCGCTCTTGCGAAACTCTTCCATTCCCGGCCACTCGCAGTCGACAAAACCCAACACACGATAGCCGAACGCCGAGTGCGCTTCGAGGGTCGCGGCAAGTTGTACCGCCCGAGGATTGGTGCCCACGATCAGCACGTGTCGCAGGTTGCGACCGTGCTGTCGCATCCGCTTGAGCACCAGCCGTAACGCTTCACGAATCGCTACCGCACTGATGGTGCTGACCGCCCAGAAGACCAGGAGAAAGCGTGGATGAATCACGCTTAAGTGAAAGGGAATGCCCAGTTCCAGCAGCACAAAAGTCCCCAGCGAAGTCGCTTTTAAAACGTCGAGGTCTTCGCGATGCTGGTTGGAAAATCGTTTCGATTCGTAGAGACCAAAACAGAGAAATAGCAAATGCCACAGCAAGAGCAGGCAGGCGAAGAGCACAAAGTTGCGAACCGAAATTCGCATGGACAGGAAATCGGACAGTGATGTAGCCCCGACCTCGCTGAGACTGGGAATTGCAGCAGCGATGAAGGAACCAACCAAAAGTCCCAGATCGAAGAGCTTGAATAGACTTAAGAGGACGTAACGCCGATTCGCAATCACGTTGGGTTTTTATAAATAGACTTCTGGGGAATAAGAATTTTTGAACGCTCTTTAAAAATTCCGGCTTGCATTCGAACTACGCCGGCCCCGCGCCGTTCTGGATCGAAAGCGCAGTTCACGCCGAAGCAATACGACGCCAAGAACCCGGCCTCCCGCGGCCTCGATATTATTTTTGGCTGTACGCGCAGCTTGCTGGGGCGTGAAGCTCGGCTCAACCAGGAGTATAAATCCGTCGACCAGCTTAGCCAGGTAAGCGGTGGGCGAGCCGCCCGTCGCCGGCGGAGCATCGATCAAGATGTAATCAAACTTCGTCCGCAGTTCAGTCATCCGGGCGCGCAGCCGGCTGGACGCCAGCATCTCATTCGCATCCTCTCCAGCCGGGGGCGCTCCGGCGGACATCAGCCGGAGGCGGCCTCCATCAAGCGGCCGGGTGAAACCCATAACCGGACCGTCGTCGAGAATCGCCCGTGACAGCCCTCCACCGTTGTCGACATGGAAGTAACTGTGCAGTGAGGGCCGGGCCACGTTCGCATCCACAACACACACAGTAGAGTTTTGTGGCTGACTAGCGAGCAGTTCGGCGGCTTGCGCACAGGTGCAACTGTCTTCATTACGCAGGTCGACGGCACAGAACACCACCACTCTCGGAGCCAGCGCCGCTTCCGCGAGGAAGAGACGATGGACCAATTTGAACGTCTCGCCGCAGGCCGAGGAACTCGGAGCCGTCGAGAGCGCCAACTCGGCGGAAACCACCGCCTTCGACTCTGCGGTGTTGAACAACAACTCATCTTTTTGCGCCTGGCGCAACAACTCAAAATTGTGGCTGTTGGTGGACCCCGACGCGCTTGTCGGAACAACGGGCTTCTCTAGAAGACTCTCGTCGAGTTGGGCTTGGCGCATTAGTTCAAACATTCGGCTCATGGTTTGTGGGAACGGCGTGTCACCTTACTTGGCGTTAAACGAATCAACTGGACATTAGTTTTCAAAAGAACCTTGGTGTCCGACCAATTGCGGCACTGGCTTCGAATCACGCGATCACCCGTCGTCTCGCGGCGGAACTCTCGGACTCAGCAGGGTCGTCCAGTGAGACTTGACTTCTAATGGTCTCGCGAATTTTGTCGATCCGCAGGCCACAGAACTCTTCGTGAACGACCTCGCTGCTATTTGTCCTCGGACGATGGCCGTTGCCGACCAAAGACTCGGGACCAGCCTGCGGACTGGGAACGGGCTCGGGTCCTGGAGGTTGTACGAACCATTCTCGGGCGGGCGGTTGGTGCTTGCCGGCCGGTTTATGCATCTCGGACCAAATTAAACCGGCTGAATGAAGGGCCTCAGGTGTTACCGTTCGGGTTTGCTCGACCGGCATATTCACGAGATTGGGAACTTGCCGAACCATTCGATCCGGTGAAATCGTCCGGACGGTGTCTTGATTTACTGCGTGGTCTTGAGCAGCAGGTGTGGCCTCATTTTCCAAAGTCGATCCCACGGCCGCTAAATCGCAAGCCGTACTGCGAGGAACCACTTTCGGAAAGTTGACTTCGTCAGCCGAAAGCACCGGGACAGATTTGATTTGCGCCGGCGGATTCGCCGCAGCGGGACCACCCGTCCTGGCAGTGCGCGGGCTGTAGTAAGGCTCTTGTTGAGCTACTTCTGTCCTACGGTCGAGACCAACGGAGGACGACAGAAAATCCTGAGCCGCCATCGATGTCGTTGCGCTAGGCGACCTCAGGGCGTCCATGTCCAGGTCGGCCAGAACCTCGCTGACGGTGGAAGCATCGATCTGCTCTAGGCCCTTGACGTAGCCCAGAGTTAGCGCGTTGAAGCAGATGTTATTTATAATCCGCGGAATTCCATCGCTGTGAGCCGTAATTTCGCTGAGCGCGTCGGCGTCGAACAGGCCCGTGCCCGCGTAACCCGCCACTTTCAATCGATGACTGATGTATTGAGGCACTTCCGGCTTGGCGAACGGCTGCAGCCGACTGATGATGGAAATCCGTTGCCGCAATTGTGTCAGGTCCGGATGAGAAAGTTTGTCCGCCAGCTGTGGCTGCCCGCAAAGCACGATCTGCATGAGCTTCGAGCCGGCCGTTTCGAAATCCGACAGTAGGCGTACGGTCTCCAACACCGACCTCTTGAGGTTTTGCGCCTCATCAATAATCAGCACGAAGCGTTTCCCGGAGCGCGCGTTGTTCACCAGCACGGAGTTGAGTGATTCGTGCATGTGAGCCATATTTTCGGTGCTTGCGTCGACACCCAGGTCGGTCAGGAGGTAGCGGAAAAATTCCCGCGAGTCACACTGTGTTTGAAACAGGAATACGGTCTT
>JBEEIB010000397.1:0-3185 GCA_041167675.1 Verrucomicrobiota bacterium | reverse complement strand
AGGAGAAACTCGACGGCCAGTGCTGCGACGATCGCACCGATCACTTGCGCGACGAGATAAAAGCCAGCCTCGAGCGCACTACAGGCCCCGCGAATCCAGACTCCCAGCGTGACCGCGGGATTATAATGACCACCACTGATGTGGCCCCCGGCGAAAATCATCACCATCAGTGAAGCTCCGATGGCCAGAGGACCCAGCAAGACGTGGTCTTGCAGTGACACACAGCCTATAACGTAGACCAGGAAAAACGTTCCAATAAACTCAACAATCCATTTTCGAAAAAGTGAAATATCCATATTTCAGCAAAATAAGTTTTGTACCAACAGACTTGTGTCTCCGAGCGCATCTTAGCACGCACATAAGGAGTTGCTTGACGGCGCGTGCACGTTTAGTTGACATTTTGTGCATCAATATGATTTCGAGGGCCTGCTCCTTTTTTGGTCCAGTTGTCCGAATTGTGATAGCCTCAAAGGATCACGCGGCCAGAGATGATGAGATTGGCTGATCGTTCCGGAATAGACCGGCGAGAACGATTCGGACGAAATCCTCACACAGACTTTACCAGCTGATGTGATCGACCAAGGGATGCCCTTCGGATTCAAGTAGATTAAGCGGCAACGGCTCTAGGGTTCGAGAAAAGTTCACCGTGTAGTTTCCGAATCGGTTAATGTGTTCCGTTTGATATGGTGTCAGCGGCGCCATTGCTTGAGCAGAGGCTTTAAGGCCATCTGCCTGCAATCGCTCAAGCGCTCTGCTTAGCGTGACAATGTTGTGGAACACCACGAGGTTCGCGACCAGATGGTTGTACTTGATGAATTTGCGCTGCTCATCTCGCGTGTTCTCGGCGATCACGCTATCTCCACCGAATGAGACCGACTGCACGAACTGAATTGAACCGTTCACTTTTGTTGGTGGCCGCTTGAATCGTGCGGCGCAGCTCACCATCGGAAAGATAACGCAGTAAGAAAATTGTCCGCACTACTCGGCCCAGTTCGCGGAACCCGAAGTAGAGCTTGTTTTTGCGTGAGCTGCTGTTGAGTCGTTGGAGAATATCGGAAGGCAAGATGTTGCCGGTTCGAATCGATACCGCCACGCGCATCATGTCTGGTGCAAGGGTGGCAATCAGATCCCAATTCACCTGCGCCGTAAATAGCTCGTCAATGTGCTTGAAGGAGACATGCGGCGCTGGCCGAAACAGGTGTTGATCCTTCCAGTGGCGAATCCGCGGCATGAGTTCAATCCCGAGCAGATAAGCCAATCCGAAAATCGCTGTGCTTTGGCCTTGTGTGTCGGCGTGGATCGTGTCCGGTCGAACCTTGGACTTATTTTCCTGCAAGAAGTCCAGGATATAGTGACCTTCCCAAGATCCGCACGTCGTAAAGCGGCTCATTAGAGCGATATAGTTGTCCGAAACCAGGTAGTAGCCGATGCCGCCATAGCCACCGTAGCGGATGTGGTATTCTGACATCAGCGTTTGCGGATATAGATCCCACTTCATGCCATCGGCAGAAGCAGAATGTCCGAGTCCCCAGAGCCTTTGGAGTGGAAATTGGACGTAGGTGTTGACGACGGTGGCGATTGCCTCGTTCAGACTGGCTTCCGTAATGTGCCGCTGATTTACGAAGGCGAGTTTGAATCGATCAAGATCCTTAATTGAGCGAGCCGTTTGCGTTGGATCCAAATTACATCCGTAGCAGAACACGGTTAACACATATCGTTCCCGCGGATGATCGACTTTGGCATCATGACCAGAGAGCGGTCCAAAGTGGCGAGTCCAATGCAGCCAATGCTCCGTATCAACGAGAGCGTCGACGATATCAACGTGCCCCATTCTTTCTTTCATCCACGTTTCCACAAGCTTGAGGTCTTCTGGCTCGTGTTTGGCGCATAAGGGCGACAAAATCGGTTCCTCATCCTCGATGCGAACAGATTCATTCTGAGGGAATCGCTCGTCGGTATTCCGGCTTGTCGATATCAGCTTTTCTTGAAGCGACTGGACGAACTGTTTTGCTTCAGTGGGAATCCCGGTCTGCTCGCCGTATACGGAAACCTCTCGCTCGAATTGGTCCCTAGGAATCAGTTATTGGCGGTAGTCGCGAAACTTGTCTCCTAAAGGACCAGTCATCGGCTCGGCTACTTCCATGACTGCTGACGCTGATCCAATCCGACCGAGCATTTTGATGCGCCAGAATGAAGGCAATCGCCTTTTCTAAACTCTGGTCTTGTGAGGTGGAAGACAAGGGAATGTGCTCGAGAAGCAATAGGAATGCATTTCGTGGGTGACGAAAAAAGCGCGGTAAGAGCTGCAAATAAATCCCGCTGGCTAGGGCCTCATATTCTTCACAACGCTCCAAAAGCTTAGTGGGATCTTGTCCAAGAAGCGCTCCGATATTTTGGAGCCGCTGTTCAGCGGTTCCTTCTTGCTGATCAGCGACAGTACCAACTCTTCGATTGCCATATTGACAATGTCAGCCAGATCCTCCCGGACGCGGGAGCTTGCCAAACAAAACCGCAGCATCAGCTTCCGAGCCGCGTCTGAGAACCGAGTTACACCCAGATAGGAGCGAACGAGAGCCATGTGGCGAAAGCGCGCCGTACTGGCATCGTAAGCGGATAAGCCGTCCGGTATCTGGTTCCAACCGGCTGCCTTCGCAACGTGCGAGACAATGGGAGTAGGAATCTCTGCGAGGCGGAGAAAATAACCCAGCTTCTGGAATGATTTAAGAAGTAGTAAGAGTCCGAGTCGTGGAGTGGGCTGCCTTGTGTTCTCTCCGGCGAAGCCAAGCTCCGACAGATTCGGAGTAAATAATTCCTGAAGTTCACGTCCAGTCGGACTCTCTCTTAGAAGAGGATATGCAGTATCGCTCGGACTCAGCACATCGACTTTGGTAGCGCACCAAAAGGCCTTTCAGCAAGCAGCAGCGCGTTCCTGCACCTTTCAACGGGTTGGAAAAATACGCTCCGTTTCGCCTTGACCGCACACAATGATTCGTGAGGATTTCGTCCGAATCGTTCTCGCCGGTCGTATCCAATGATCTCCCTGAATGCTTGAGCAAGACCGCATGGACCGATAGCGGCCTGCTAATGGGTATTCAACACGTCAGTCGAACGATTTTTGGAGTTCAGTTCCACCCGGAATCTATCTGTTCGGAGTTTGGACAACTGTTGATGAGTAACTTCTTGAG
>JBEEIB010000396.1:0-8992 GCA_041167675.1 Verrucomicrobiota bacterium | reverse complement strand
CTTCACCATGATTCTGAATGAAGGCCTCGTAGATCATCGGACCATACACCGGCTGGATCAGTTCGACCTGAATTTCTCCTATCCAGCTTATGCCGATCAAAAACTTGAAGGGTTCAGTGACTCGTTTGCCATCGACGTCCAAGTATTTCAACGTCTTCTCGGTGAACGTGAGCACCGTCCAAGGACCAACCTTCAGATTGTCGACCCACGCTTTCATGCTTTTTTCTAAATCTCGCGTTACCCAGGCGAGCTGATGGATCTTCCTTCTCTTGTTGAGTTCGCGAAGTTCGTCGTTGTTCATCGGGTTAGGGAATGAGGGTTTAAATTCGAATTCAATAAGGCCGACTGGAGTCTCAATCAAAGCACAAACTCTAAGCGATTCCCTGGATTTTTCTGCGCGCCAGCGATGCCCCTGGCGATGACGTCGCAGATGGGCGCCAGTTCCGGCTTGACCAGATTGACCAGAACGCTCAGCTTGAAAACGCGCTCTGGAGAGCACAACGCAATCCCCCCAAAGAAGATATCAAGCCATGCCATATTTGCTCGTTCGCCACAAAGTTGCCGACTTTTCCACGTGGAAAGCAGCTTATGATTCCCATTCAGCGGCCCGGCAAAAAGCGGGTCTCAAACAAGAGCATTTGCTGCGAAGTATCGATGATCCAAACGAGGTGATCCTGTTGTTTGAAGCAGAAGATGTCCAAAAAGCGCGAGAGTTTGGTAACTCATCTGACTTGCGCGAAGCCATGCAGAAGGCTGGAGTAGTTGATAAACCGGATATTTATTTTCTCAGTTAGTGGGGCTTGCCAACCGCAACGGTCGGTTAGCTGGACTCAGTCACAGCGCGCCACCTTTTCTATCTTTTCCGATCCGGTGAGTTGCCCCTGGATAGCGCCCTTTTTATATTTCGTAGCACAGGCAATTTTGTTAACCCTACATTTGCGTGCCTGACGCATCCGGCAGTCATATGACACGGTTTGCCATGAAACCGGTTAACACCCCAGGCCCTGAAGCCCATAGGATTAGATCCGAGGGAAAAGTAATGCCAACAACAAACTGTTTGACCTGAGCCGGCGCGTCGCTGTCGTCACCGGCGGCAAGCGCGGAGAACAGCAAGTTTCGGATCCGATTCACGAGGATCCCTGACTTCAGGCAGCAGGGCGCTGCCCCCACGGGGCGGTGCCGACTCTCTTCCATTCCACGCGCTTAGCGCTTCCTGATTTGATCCATAGAGCCGCTTTTTGAACCACCTCCGAACGGTGGGTGTGAATCCAGACGGAGAAAGCATCAAGCCGGAAGATGAGAATGACGAGACTAAAGGCGAGGAGAACGGAACGAAGGTTGAGCGTACGATTTACATCGATACGGACACCGGGACCCGGGTCGACGAGATAAAGATCGGGAAACCCACCGAAGACGAACCGGAGCAGCCGGAGGACACCTAAAGCGTCCCTGCTCCCGCAAGTCGCGGTTTCTCGGAATCGCAGACCGAAAGTCATCCGTTACCTTCCTCTTCGCTATTGTCTCTTACTTCACCTGTGTCACCGCAGGCGGAGAAGGTGTTCCGTTCCCACGCCCTTTTCACCGTAAAGACGTTTCCGCAAAATCAGCCATCTCGGGACTCATCCAAAATCTATGCCATGGGTGCTTCCTGATCGGTTTCCCGCTTGCGACAGTTGTTTCGCGTGAGGACAACTAAGCGCTCGGATTGGCCGATCACGTATCCCGCCGATTGCCATTCTTGGCCCCCTAAGAATATTCGAACCGCAAAGTGGGAACGCCCTGAGCGATTCGTAGGGTCCGAATCGACAAGCTGAGGAGCCGAGGCAAGAGGTCTTACCTGCAAGAAATAGCGCGCTTGAAAGACTCTCCCTAACGCTTGGAAACCTTTCTGCCGAAGCGCTCTCTCTTTCTAACTGAGGAAGCATGGGAGAAACATGTCAGCACCTTTACTGACCTGAGAGCCCACGCGACGCAAAACTGATTTACTCTAGGCGAATGACAGGCAGCCGAAGAGACGCATCGCAACGAACTGATCCAGTAAGGGAGCTAGCTACCCTATCGATAGCCCAGCAAGGAAAACGTAGGTTAAGGGAAAGTTTCCTGTCTGCAACCGACAGCTTAGCGAGCTATCCGAAGGTAAGACAGATGATTCATTTTCGCAGCTATAAACGCGACCCACAAAAGTCAATCCGCGGCAACATTTATGCCTGGATGAGCTCAGGCAAAAATGTCGTATCGCTAGTTTCAACGATCCTCCCAATAAATCGGAACCCGCGCGAATTTCCGCGTGGAAGGACACGCCGAGTACAAGAGGGCAATACGTTTACAGACAAACCCGGCAAACGTCAGCCAAGATTTCTTTTCTGGGGCGTAGAACTTTTATTAGCCATCGGCTTTAACATCGCTAAGAGGTATGTAAGATCCTGGACTGCATCTCTGGCGAAAGAGGAGACTCCTCTCCCAAGAAGAGTTTCGAAACCCAGACTTTCAGCCGAATCCAAGTCTCAGACGATTATTGGTCCCCCTCAGAGGACACAACAAACAGAAAAAGGGCAGACGCAAACGCGCAAATCACATGCGGCGCGTGCACTAGATCTTTTGAAGAGCGCAGTAAAGGAATGGAGCCGGGACAAATGTCCGCAGCTAGGCGCGGCCTTGGCTTATTACACAGTTTTCTCATTAGCTCCACTGGTCCTCGTGCTTCTCGGTGTATTTGGGTTGATCTATGGTAGCAATGAGCAGGCTCGGCAAAAGATTCTCGACCAATTGAGCTACCTCATGGATCCCAGCGGAGTAAAGGTCTTTCAAGACATCGCCAATAGTGCCGCAGAACCTAAAGCCGGTATTTTGGCAACCGCCATTGGAATCTTAATTGCTCTGTTCGGTGCAAGCGGCATCTTTGGCCAGCTGCAGGACGCGTTGAATACGATCTGGGCTGTAAAGCCGAAGCCAAATCAAGGGATATGGGGTTTCATCCGAGCGCGATTCCTGTCATTTGCGATGGTGGGCGGCGTCTGTTTCCTACTTCTCGTATCCTTAACAGTGGAAAATTTACTCAGGGGCCTGCATAGCTACCTTCAAAGCATAGTTCCTGGTGGCCACTATTTGGGACTGGCGGTCTTTTATGTGTTCGATCTGGCTATAATCGTATTGCTGTTCGCGATGCTTTTTCGTTATTTGCCTGACGCGAAGATCGCTTGGCGCGACGTGTGGACGGGCGCTGCTCTGACGGCGATTCTCTTCGTAATCGGCAAATTCCTGCTCGGTCTCTATTTGGGCAGCGGGGCAGCAGGCTCAGCTTATGGCGCCGCAAGTTCGCTGATAACACTTCTGCTTTGGATCTTCTATTCCGCCCAAATCCTGCTCTTCGGCGCAGAATTCACCAAGGCCTATGCAAATACCTACGGCTCACATATTGAGCCAGAGAAGCACGCAGTGAAGGTGGAGAGAAAGGAAATCGAGCTGCCACCGAAAGAAGAACCGCAGCGCGCCAGGGAATCCAAAGAAAGATAAAGTCCGGAAAAAAACGCGTAATCCCGCTTTCCTCGAGTCTATTCCGAGCAGCTGAGTTCTCTACTCGATATTTCGGACTGGCAAGCAGCCTGACTCGGCAATGATTGTATAGGAAGCCCGGAATCTCTAAGGACATTCAGACTCAATGAGACTAGCTCACTTGTGCCAGAGCAAACCAAGTAGGAAACCAATGCCAAACGTAACCAATATCGCTTGGGTTGGCTTTTCTCTGACAAAAGCTTCTAGCGACTGGAGATCTCTTAGTTTACTCTTCGCCTTATCCCAAGCCGCCTCTGCAATCCGACGAGCCTGGTCGGCGGCTGCACTTGCGTTTTCTTTCAGTCCAGCTGTTTGGTCTTTTACTTTTGCTGATAATTCCTCAGGACCGGTTGTTTCGTCCATAAATCCTTCTTTCTCGTCGGTGGACACTCCGGCTTTAAGTCGTCAGATCGCTCAGCGCTACCCCCGAAAATGTCGATAATGTTTCGCGCCGTAGGGCGCGGATGGGTTTGATATTTCAGGTGATGATTTCATTGCTGCTGCCTTGTCAACTTCATTCCGTTCATCGGATGCTCCTCCTGAGTCTTTCCGCTTAACTGCAAGAATCGGGCCGTACAAATTTGAGACGTGGGTGCTTGCAAGATAGCAATCCGAGCCTTCCGTCCACACATGTCATCCGTTGTAGCCGCTTCAGCGGCTTCGATTTGGATGACGGAGGAATCTTTGAGAAAATCGATCTGTTTCTACACAGTGTAGCCAAATGGATCTTAACTCCCAGTGTCAGTGTCGGCGTCTACCGGCATAATTCGGATCATGTTTAAAAGATTAGCGGCCATGAAATCCGTATCTGGCCCTTAATAATCTTAGAGCCGTGGAATGTGAGCCTGGCGGCGATGTTAGTTTCCGCGGATTGATCGAGGGCAGGCGCCCCCAATCGCACCCTTCCGAATACGAAAACCAATTGGTGATGGCTAATACAGCCGGTGAGATCTCCGGAAAAAACTCTTAAGCTCCCTTGCAAGTACAGCGCCAATTGTCGGCAGCCTTCCTTCCCGGAAAATGTAATGGCATTCGGAGGGGATTCCTCACCCACAGTGTGGGGATCAGCTGCTGAGAGAGTCCATTGAACCTTGGCTGAAAGGAACCGATCCAGCTTTTCCAGGTTGTCCAAATTAATGAGAGCGTTATAAAACAGTTCAGCGATCTCTGCTCGCTCCATTGGGCTGCGCCTAAAAATAATTTTACGGTCAGTGGTTGGCGCTCTCCTTGAAGTCGTGTTGGATATGTCCTTTAGAAGCTTTCGCAAGGGGGGAGCGCTGCATCTGTCGCCCCTGGTTAACATATCGACTGATTTTCGACTCAGGTTCTTCAAAATATCGCAATTGATTCTGGTTTCTCGAAATATTTATAGCTGGTGATGCTGGGGGCCCGAGCGTTAAAAACGAATCTGGGTCAACTTCTCTGCTTTGAATGACTCAAAAGAAGTGACCCGCCAGACAACCACCAGGGACCGCTCATTCGAATTTATGGTGAGCCCCAGATGGACGTAGAGAAATCCAGCGCGCAGCAAGCGATGCAGGGCCGACCAGCGGCGAGCTGGGCATCGATTTTCCTCGACTACTTTGATTTGAAAGCACGCCTGCTGGCCGTCGAGTCCAAGGAAGCGTCCAGTCATTTCATTGGGCTTCTAGTCATGCTTGGGGTAATGCTCGTTCTCGCCGTCTCCAGTGTCCTTATGTACGGGACGTTTCTGTTGTATTTGGTCGCGCTCCTCTTTCATCTGGCCTGGGGTTGGAGCGCCCTGATCTGCGGCGCAATCCTAACCATTTCCAGTCTAATAACCTTTTTTCTGCTTCGAATGCGGCTACGTAAGCCGGTATTTCAAATGACATTCAAAGATCTTGAGAAGGATAAAGAATGGTTGAGCCAGTCGAAGACAAAGACTTCCTAGCAGAACGGCTCGAACAGGATCGCCAAAAAATGGCGGTTCAAGTGAGCGAGCTGAAAGAAAATTACAATCTTTCGCGCCGGCTGAGAGCGTCCATGCACAAATATCCTTGGCCTTGGGTGATGGGTGCGGTGCTGACAGGTTTTTTGCTTTCACGCCTTCCAGCACGTCGGAAAGAAGTTTATCTGTCGCCGGATCCTCTTCGATCGAAGCCTCCAAGGGACGTAGAGCGTCCTGCCTCAGACAAGGACCAGTCCCGCGCCATCAACAAGCTCTGGTCTTTAGCTAAACCGATTATCAGCACCTATATCGGCCGGGAACTCTATAAGCGTGTGAGGCGAGCGAGCGAGCGTGTGGCCGATCGGATCCAGACCGGTCGGACTTTAAAATGATCAAGGTCCGGGTATCGCTAACCGAACCTCACGCACCACTTCTTTCGGATCTTTGTCTTCTCGTAAGCGTAAAAGTGGTCTGACGGGTTTGCTTATCTTCAGTGCTCGCTTATCTCGTCGGTCCACGGAGCTCATTGAATTCTACGCTGGCCCGGTCAATCAGGCAGGTTAGAATACAAGGGGATAACCGCGATTCGCTCTCCCAGCCGCTGCGAATTTCATTCTGTGTAAGGGTCGGCTTCCGTGGAAGAAACGAGCCATCAATTTGACTATTCTAGCGACGAAATTGGGAAGTAGCACCCGTCAATTGTTCTATTGGATTTCATTGCCGTGCATCTGCGGCATTCGTTGGATCGTCAAGCCTGAGAGGTAGACCGGCAGATCGGTATTGGACAACCGAGCTGTATGAAATGGCTTACGTTGACCTTGTTACTCGAACTATTGAGGTCGGCACCGGGCGCTACATCCCCATGCGCGCCCCGATGCCTGAAGCCGGGATATCCCCCAGAATTTTTCCAGACTTCACCAATAGTTCGCTGGTCGAGCAAGTCGTGGCGCTGAAAAAGCAGTAATCGTTAGCGAATAGCCAAAGAAGCCTCGAAATAAGGTGTAAGGATGCTATTGACAACCGGGTCGCTCTGGACAGATGGACTGGGAGCGCCGACGGGAGGCGCAAATTGGGGCGAGTTTACTTCTTGCTGGGCAAAACTGGGCGAGGGTGCCAGAACTACTTAGCACGAAAAGAAACCCGACGAGTAGGAAATAGCTAGCCCACAACGGGGTAGAAGGCACTCATGCAGTTATTGGGTTTAGCGAACCGAATCCTAATGACGAAGGCGGCCTGAGCATCACGATCTATAAAGGTCGAGCGAGCGGGTTGCATGGCGTCGGCAAGAACGGCTAATTTTGTAGGATCCTCTCCAGCAACCAATAGCTACCCGCTACAGTAACCGCGACCGAACCCAAGGGCCCCCATTGGCGCATCAGGCCGGGCCTGTTTCTAAGCTGCCACAGAATGGGTAGCACGACGGCTGCGACCGAAAGCTGGCCAATCTCTACGCCAAGATTGAACCCGACCAGCGGCAGAATAATGCCGAATTGACCTGAACTAATCCCGGATTCTTTCAACGCGCCAGCGAACCCAAGTCCATGGACCAATCCAAAACAAAAGGCTATTAGCCAGCGCCGCTTGGCTGCTTCACCTCGCAGCAGGTTTTCTACTCCGACGTACGCGATAGAAGCGGCGATCAAGGGCTCGACGATCCTGGCCGGCAGTTGAATGACACCGAGGGCGGCCAATGCCAGAGTAATTGAATGCGCGATCGTGAAACAGGTGATTAGCGTTAAAATCGAACGCATATCCCGACAGACGACAAGCAAGCCGAACAGGAACAGCAGATGATCATAGCCGGTTAAGATGTGCTCCACGCCAAGCATGAGAAAAACAAAAAAGGGGTGAATGGCATCCGAACGCGCGGCGAATGCAGCAGAGGCTGGCAGGTCGATCTGGAATGCATTTGCATTGCTAGAAAGCATCCCCTCCCCAAGGATTGCGCCGCCGGCTGTTTGAACCGATACAAACTCGCGATGGCCGAAGGGTAGCCTGGCGATGAACTTAGAAACTAAGCTTAGCCGCGACCCGTTTGTTGTTTCGAAACGCAGCAGAATTTCGATGTTCTGACTATCCCTAAGTTTTGCGGCTGTTTGCTCTGGTACCGTTATTCTATCTCCTAGCTGCAGATTCGTTTCCTTTGCTGCCAGAGACTCCAGTTGGGATCGGATCGCTGCAAACGATTCTGGATTCCGGATCTCGACTGGATCTCCGCAAGAAGCGAGCAGGGATTCAACATCTTTCTCGGCCAAGCCTAGCACCAAATCAATTCGATGATCTTCGACCGTTATCGTCGCAGTGCTTAATCCAGGATCATGCGCATGAGCCGTCAGCGCAGCGATCAAAAGGAGAGTAAAACACCAAAAACCACGACGTTGTGATACTAATTTCATCTTGCATCCATTGGCAGTTTCACAATGCCGGCGATTCTCCCAGTCTTTATCTCGTCTGGAAAGCGCTGCGAGTCTTGCGTTGGAGTCGCCAGCGCTGATGAGGCAAAACTTGTGGAATGAGGGTCGCTGCCGATTATGGTTGGGTGTGATGCTCGTTGTCCCGACCGTTGTGAGGTGTCGCAGCGTAAGGAAAGACAAGATTGTAGGTAATATCGTTATGAGTAACGCCGCCGACATTGAAGGTGGCTGGATCGAATCCAGCAAAAATCGTAGGCGGACTCGTACGCAGATCGCTTAGAATAGCAATCACCGCAATGCCGAGCACATCATCGCCAAAGCGACGCCCATTTGGCCAACCTCCAGGCACTGTTCCTTTGCCAAAGCCTTGCTGTACGGTGCTGGTCAACGTGTCTCCTCCGAAAATGCCAAGGCGATTGAAGCTGTGAGTTCCGGCCAAATGGGCCGGACCCGTCGACAGATCCACCTTAATGAGGTCCGGAACAAAGATTGAAGCTAAATCGATTCGGTTCGTCTGCAAGTTAGCCGGATCGCCTAACAATTTAGCCAGCTCAGGAGCTAAGGCATACTGTTTAAAGAGGCTCGCATCTACCGTCGGCGGTGTCTCATTGTAGAGATCCTTGTCTTTCCCAGCGACCAGAAGTTCACAAAACGCCGGGTTACCTTGCCGGCCGACCTGCACAAATTCACCCACGTGCTTCGGGGCTCTTGGATCGCGCAAAACCGTTAAAGCCCTGCGACTGGTAGTAGCGTAGACTCCCACAATTTGTTGGTCGCCTCCCAATTCAGAGATAGGAATGCTGATCACAATTGTGTGAACGTTAAATCCGGCCTGGCTGTCTAACGGTTTTTCCGGGCCGGAGAATGTTGGATCAAGGTCAAAAATACTTTGAATGTTGGCGTAAAAACCGTCATCTCGTTGCCCGGCAAAGACGATATATCCTTTGTTCAGCTTATGAATCGTCTCAGAAGTATAGACGTCTAATAGGGAAGGATCAGCGACGCCCTCTTTGGCGCGCAAATTGCCATTCTCCCCCTGATTATAATGCGGGGTGACTAGACCCTGATTGTTTGGAGGAACGGTTAGATTCTTACCGAGCACCTCGAATCCCGTCCG
>JBEEIB010000395.1:0-17389 GCA_041167675.1 Verrucomicrobiota bacterium | reverse complement strand
ATTTTATTCGCTGGAGAACTCCTATGGCTGGTACGATTTCACGATCGAGACAGAATCAGATCCGAGTTTCCAACGACGTCTAGCGGGTCATCTGGAGACTGGATACGACAGTATGAGTGATCCGGCGCTCGGAACCGCGAAAGGGCAAGTACATGTCGAGCAGAAGCAAACACATTCGTCAACGCAGTAAACTATTAATTGGCGACTGGCATTCGAAGCGCTCGGCTGCGTATGCCCAGAAAGGCAGTTGTAAATTGGAGGCGTAGCGCAAGGGCCGCGTCTAAAGATCTTATACAACATTCTACAATGTTGTTTCTTGGTCCTTTAGAAACGACCCTTAGCGCCACACCCACAAAAGCGTTCCTAGGAATCGCCGCTTCGCCACGTGAAATCGACGCGAGAATCCGGTGAGGGACAGAACCAATCCCAGAACGATCGGGAGTTAGAGAAATTAGTCCCGCAGGGACTCAGCGAAAGTAGCCAGGTATCCGGAAGCTGCCGGACTGGGAAATGATGCAAAAAAGCAATACGCACGATGACGTATAGGAACTTATTTTTTAATTGGATAACGTTTACTCATTTCCCAGAAGGAGGGCCAAATTAGTCCGACCAACAAAACCACAAACGATGCGGTCGTCGCTTTATCGAAACGCCTGAATACCGGCGTTGTTATCCCAAACTCACGTCGAAGCCAGATAACCGAATCTCTGGCTCAACTTGGACCGGTCACCGACGCATTCGTCGGCATAATCGAATATGTAGGTTCATACACGGAAGGCCAGTACGCGGTTCAGTTCAACGATCAAGCGACAAATACCGGCTACGCTTCGATTTGGCCGCAGTGGGCTTACGACCTGGCAAAAGCTGCCCTTCTCAGTAACAAGAGGGCCTGGATCCTTTCTAACGGGGATCCATTCGGCAGCAATCTTACGTCGGTGCTAATCATCGATTCTTAGCACGGCTGCTTGTCGCTAACAATCGCACTGCGTCACCGACTGCCGGATAACTGAGGCCCTCAAATTGCCTCTCTGATTTGCTGTACTCATCCAGGCGTATCGGCAACCAATGAGCATCGCTCGCATCGTTCCTATTAATCACACGGAATAAGCAGCTTAATTTTTCTGTTGCTCCAGTGTCCAAATCGCGCGGCCTCGTTCGTCGAGTGATTGAATAAACGAAAAGCGGTGAGGACGCAGCATGAACCACCCGTACACCAATTTGAATATGGAAACTCGACGAGCGAAGCAACGAATGATCCAGGTATTCCAAGGCCGGCGAGCCGAGAGTCTGGTCGAAATTGAGGACGTCCCAGTTGCCAATCAGCAGAAAAGGGCAACCGACCGACCATGGCTGTCGCGAGAGCTTACTCGCCAATGCAAAGTCCTTAGCGATCTTCGGAAAACCGAGCGGTCTGCGAAAGAGTCCGACTGGTCCGGAAAGGATATGAGCTCCTTTAGTTTTACCCTGACGCTCCTGTTATCCGGCACGATTGCAGCCGCTAACGCGGACCAACCCCTGTTTTGGCTTTCGATCGGACCCGCTCCGCTAGCCATTGGGCTTGCCGCGGCGGTATTTCTCCGGCCACGATTCGACTTGCCCGCTTGCCTGGTCGCCCTGCGAAAGCGGTAGATTGTTCTTCATGATTCTTTGGTTCATTCGCACCTCCGCGTCGAACTCAAGATGGTAGGACGTGTCGCTCCGCGACCGTCGAAGGAAACGACGTGATCCGACCCAGTTAGGCCGAAAACCGCTATCGAAGTTCTGGGTGGCCAGCTGACCAGGCCTAGCAGGGCAATGGCTAATCAATGATTCGGCGGTCGCGGAGCGACACGCCCTACCTCGCCACGGGAATCACCGGTTCGAAGATCGGAAAAAGCTTCGTCGGACAGGTTGTGCGTGCATGCCTCAACCTGAGCGTTCGACCGAGGTCACTCCGAGGCTAAACCCAAAATCTCTCTGTTTGCTCGTTTCAATGGGCGGCTGAGCAATCGTGTTGCAACCCAGTCCACGCCACACGATGGTCTGTCGTTCCCCCAATCCCATGGGCGCCACTTATTCTCCGGAAGCCGTATTCAATCAGCCGCCGCCGTTAGAAAATTACAATCTTTTCGACGGCGACTGCGGACTGAAGGAAGCCGTTCATCGGGAGGGTGGCGGTTGGATTGATGGGGAAGCGCGCAAGCTTGGAGAAGTGCTGGGCAACCCAGAGATTATCAATCTAGGCGTGTTAGCCAATCGATTTACGCCGGAACTGCGAACCCACGATCGCTTCGGTTATCGTATTGACGAAGTAACCTATCATCCGGCGTATCATGACCTGATGCGCATTGGAATCGAGGCGCAGACCCATTCCCTGCCTTGGACCGAAAAGAGGTCAGGAGCACATGTTGCGCGAGCTGCTCTGGCCTTCCTTCGGCATCAGATAGATGAAGGAACAAGCTGCCCGTTAACGATGACATTTGCGGCGATTCCCTCACTTCGATTACAGCCTGAACTCGCGGCGGAATGGGAATCGCGAGCTCTCTCTCCCATCTACGATCCTCGATCGATGCCAGCTTCCCAGAAGCACGGTGCGCTTTTTGGGATGGGCATGACCGAACGTCAGGGCGGTAGCGACGTACGAGCCAATACAACGTTGGCTGAATCGATCGGTGGCGGCGGCCCTGGTAAGGAGTACACCATCACGGGCCACAAGTGGTTCTGCTCAGCGCCGATGTGTGATGCCTTCTTGATTCTCGCTCAAGCGCCAGCGGGACTCTCCTGCTTTTTACTGCCTCGTTGGCAGCCGGACGGAACCAGAAACGCCTTTCATCTTCTCCGTCTAAAGGACAAGCTTGGTAACCGCTCGAATGCGTCTAGCGAAGTGGAGTTCAGGCGCGCCTGGGCTCGATTGGTCGGCGAAGAAGGTCGCGGCGTCGCAACGATCATGGAGATGGTGCGTCATACCCGACTTGATTGTGCCGTCGGATCAGCTGCATCTATGCGCAAGGCAGTAGCCGAGGCAATCCATCATGCAACTCATCGGTCCGCTTTCGGTCGCTTCTTAATTGATCAACCATTGATGCGAAATGTTCTGGCCGATTTGTGCCTGGAATCGGAAGCGGCGACTACTCTATCGATTCGTCTCGCCCGCGCGTTTGATCGGTCAAAAGACGATCCCCGTGAGCAGAAGTTCACTCGGATTGCCACGGCTATCGCCAAGTATTGGATCACCAAGCGGACCCCGGCGGTCGTAGCCGAAGCTCTGGAGTGTTTGGGTGGAAACGGCTACGTCGAAGAATCCCCGCTTCCTCGACTGTATCGGGACGCTCCGCTGAACTCACTTTGGGAGGGCGCCGGCAATGTCCAATGTCTGGACGTTCTGAGGGCGATGCAAAAGGATCCAGGCACCGTCGAAGCCCTTCGGCAGGAGATCGCGTCTGCGAGAGGAGTTAATTCGATCTTCGATCGCTTCATCGAATCCCTCATCTCGACAAAACAGATGGAAACCAACGCAGAATTTGGCGCTCGCTGGTTCGTAGAGAAAATAGCGCTTGCTCTGCAAGGAGCCGCGTTGATCCGCAGTGGTAATCAGGCGATAGCCGATCTTTTTTGTAGCGCGCGTCTAACCGAAAAACGTGGCCTGGCTTTCGGAACGCTGCAATCGACTGATGGTGTTGCACTACTCCTGGAACGCTCCCGACCCGAGAAGAAATGACAGATGACAAATGACATATTAAGGCTCGCCCACTATCGAAACAGCCGCTCAGGCAAAGACTAAGCTCAAGCAAAATCATGAAGGAGTGGATTCATCCAACCCAGCGTTGCGCGCTTTGTCCTCTGTCATTTGTCATTGGCCGGGTACCGGCGTCGGTACCAATCGGCGCGTGTCAGCGGCAGACCGCTGCGGCCGTCATCCGGCTTGAGCAGCAAGGCTTGATAAACGTTCAGCGCTCCCTCGGCAAATCCGTTGGCCGATCCAGGCAGGAACAATTTCCACACGCGATAGGTCGGCTCGCCCACCACTTGCAAGGCCTGGTCACGATGAAGTTCCAAACGGCGCGTCCAATGGCGTAACGTGAGCGCATAGTGCTCACGCAGGCTTTCTACGTCCCGAACTTCGAAGCCAGCCGCTTCGGCGTAGCGCAGCGTGGCATTGATGGGCACCAGATCGCCATCCGGAAAGACGTAACGAGTGATAAAGGTCGGACCCTTGGGTCGAGGTTCGCTCGCCCGCAGGGCAATGCCGTGGTTTAGGAAAACTCCACCTGGTCGGAGCAGTTGCCAGGCGTGTTGGAAATAAAGTGGCAGCCGGGTTTCACCTACGTGCTCGAACATGCCTACGCTCACCAGCTTGTCGAACCCATTGGCTTCGTCCAGGTCACGGTAGTCGCGCAGCTCTACCCGACAGCGGTCTTGCAGGCCGGCCCTTACAATTCGTTCATTAGCTAGCTTGGCCTGGTTCTCGCTGAGCGTGATGCCGAGCGCATCCACGTCGTAGTACTGGGCCGCGTGGATGATCAGACCGCCCCAGCCGCAACCGATGTCGAGCAGGCGCTCACCGGGGCGCAGCCGCAGCTTACGGCACAAGTAGTCGAGTTTGCGGACCTGAGCCGTGTCCAGGTCTTCATCAGGAGTTTCAAAATAGGCGCAGGAATAGACCATTCGTTGGTCGAGCCAGAGCGCATAGAAATCATTCGATACATTATAGTGATAGGTCACTGCTTGCCGATCTCGCTCGATCGAATGAACGTCACCGGACAGTGTTGCCGGTCTCTTCCCATTTCCGTCGGATCGACCATTAGCGGACATGCGAAACAAATTCCAACCGACCTGCAACGTCGTCGAGATTGGCCAGTGGCGCCCGGTCAGATAGGTGGCCAACCGCATCGCGGCTTCCAGATCTCCCTCGAGATCAAGGTCGCCTCGGATATACGACTCACTGATAGCGAGATCGCTCCCACCATTTTGCAACATGCATCGCAACACATGAGGATGATTAAGGACCAGGGTAAAACGGGGCGAGCCGGTCTCGGCCGGCCACTGACTGCCATCCCAAAAGCGGATGGCGAAATCGCGAGGATGATAATCTCGCATCAGCAATCGGAAGATGGTCAGCGCTTTCCTTGCCGAATCCTCCGCTGTGTCAACGTGCTTACTCATCGGACAGCTCCACTGGTCTTCGTACGAACACCGCTTCCGCAAACCGCGGTCCATCAAAAGAGTTACGTAAAACGCTAGTGAAATTAGAACAAGCTTATTCGCACGGCGGAACAAGGCGGATACCTCTGTACTGCTAGCGACCAACTAAGACCAACATGTTGGACTTCGGCGAGCTCAGTCGAGCCGTCGAAGCGTCAGGAATAGTATCTGGCTGGTTCAACGCCGCAGAGTAACGTTGAGCCGAAACGACAAAAGCAGAGAAAACATATTTTAACAAAAAGGAAGCAAAGACAGCAAAGTTTCAGACTCCTAAGGAGATGACCTTGGGCTAGTCATCTCGAGGCACTGGTTAGCGACGGCTGGCGACAAACACAATTTTTGGAAAAAAGGAGCCCTTCTGCCTTTGCTACCTTTGCTTCCTTTTTGTTTAAAAACCTCATTGTTTACTTCTGTCTAGAGGTGTTCTTCTGTTCAGATCACGAGCCGATGAAAGTGGCTGTTCTCTGAAGGAGAACCTCTTTTTCCGGCGCAGTCTGGGAAAGGTGTGTACTGCTATAGTTGAGATTCTTGTTTTTGCGAGGATCTTTGTTTTCGTCGCCGTGCTCAAGAAGTAGGGCGAGTCGCTCCGCGACCGTCGAAGGGAACGACGTGATCCGATCCAGTTAGGCCGAGAACCGTTACCGGAAGTTCTGGGTGGCCAGCTGGCCAAGGCCTAGCAGGGCAATGGCTAATCAATGATTCGGCGGTCGCGGAGCGACACGTCCTACCTCGCCCACGGGAATCACCGGATCGCTAACTAAGACCAATTTGGTTGCGGCTTGGCCGCGCTGCAACCCTTTCCGTCAGGCTTTCTAAAACTTCGATGCGGTGGGACGCAAAAGCCTAGGTTTCAAGCATTACCGTGTTAAGTTGGGGGTATCACAATGTGTACCCCTAAGAAGCTGCTCCATCGACGGCGGGCGTTCCTCAGCGCGCTAAGGAGTGACCAGCCGATCAAGATTCGGCCACCAACCCACAATGCTACCGACCCAGAACTTCACGACGCCGCAGGAGAGATTTTCGAGAAGTACACTCGGCTATTGAGAAAACCGCGAGAGTAAGCTGGGGCGAAGTGCCGAAGGCTAACCGGACTGCGGGCCACTTGCACCAAAGGAGCGGGCTGTACGTGGTTCCCTTTTCCTACCGGATCAGTTCAACCAGGAATTTATCGACTCAAACGAGTCTCTCTCATCCCCAGGTTTCATCAAGATGTAGCGCATAGTAGGAAATACCTCGCTTGAAGTACTGAAGCTTTTCGTCTGAGGTTGTCTCCATCAAATTGGTCAAAACGAGTTCCATCGCCCCCTTGTAGTCCTGCAAATTGTACAGGGTCATCGCAAGAAAGACCTGGATGGCCCGGTTGTGAGGAAATTCTCTCACACCTCGACGCAATGTTTCCTCCGATTGCTGATACTCCCCTAGTCCGCGGTACGTGCTTCCCAGGCCCATTAAAGCTCTTTCCAGATCGGGGTAGGAAAGCCCTTGGGTGAGGGCCCGTAGGTAGAAAGGAATGGCCTCTCGCGAAAGTCCCAAATTGTCATGAGCCACTGCGGTCTGAAAAGTGATTTCGGCATCATCTGGGTAGGCAGCAGCCAACTCTAAAAGGAGTGTTCGTGCTTCGTCTAGAATGGCTCGATCTTGCTTGGCCCGTCCCGTTTCACGCAGTTGGATAGCTTCTGCTAAACGATCTCGTATCATTGTTTACGGTTCATCTCCCATCTTTATTTGCTGGTTATCTCGTCATGGATTGCTCGAGCTATAATCGAAAGCTGGGGATGACAGGATAAAAAAAAGGATCTCATAGAACCCAAGCTTTCAGACCGCGCAAGGCAAAATCTGGCAGTTTGCTCTCGATTTCAGGTAGCGGATCCAGGGAGAACGAGTGAGCTACTTTGAAATTACCGAAGCTCGCTCGATGAGTGAATACGTTCATAGCCAAAGGGTCGGCCAGATGCTGAGCAATCGCTTCGGGCTGCTTACCGGAAATCTGGTATTCCTCGATATTCTTCCGGGGGACTAAAATGATCACCGACTTCGGACGCCTAGAGCCATCTGGTGTCGCCGTTACTTGGACATAGATGTCACCTGGCGCCATGGAATCGAGCGCGACGGATTCCCCGGGAGCATCCGCCTACGTTGTCACCTTTCTTCATTGTAATGTTCACGTAAGTGTTCAGCCAAAGGGTACCCATATCTTGGGATAAGTGAATACCTGGCGAGAATCGACGCAGGAATTCAGTTGATGGAGACGAATATGAACCTTTCGCAGACAACAGTAAGGAAGGCGTATCCTTACGAGGGCGTATGTGAATTTTGCGGTCAAGTTGACGAGCTCAACTATTACGACTTGGTCCTAGAATGCGCGGTTTGCCGGGAATGCGCTGAAGATCTCGCTAGGGGTGAGAACGAGTTAACCGCGGCCGGCATCACATCGCCCGAGCATTTCGATGGATTGGGTTCCTAAGCCAGCATAGGGCGCCAATTTGCCAAGATCACAAGGTGATCCGCAGTGCGCGCCAGCGGCGATCGCGGCCGATCGGATTAGTGCACCCAACCATTACGTGGCTTGACTTTTCCCACCGGATCTGTTCAACCACGGTGAACCCTCATGAACAGGATTAAACCGTTATCCGCCTCATTTACCCTTCTGCTGTTGGTCGTTGCTTTGGCCGGTTTCGAAGGTTGCGCGTCAATGGATGCTTCGAACACAGAGTCACTCCTTTCGGCCGCTGGGTTCCGGTCGCGCACTCCGTCGACCCCGAAACAGCAAGCTTTGTATAGCCAACTCACACCATACAAGCTCGAACGTCGGACGAAAAATGGCAAAGTCCTGTATACTTACGCGGACAAGCAAAAGGGTATTGTATATATAGGCGGCGAAACTGAGTACCAACAGTACAAGCGGCTCGCTCTCCAACAGTCCATTGCTCAAAGCCAACTCGAGGCGGCCCAAATAAACGAGACAGCTTCGCTCGGCTGGGGACCAGACTGGGGACCTTGGCAAGTCTGGTGGTAGATCATTCTCGCCTGTTTTCTCCGTTACCTGCTGTAAAAGTCCACGCAGATTGACGAGACTGCTACTGTCCGTAGGTTGAGACTCGATGGTCAAACGCTCCCTCCTGCCGGTGTCGGTCGAACGCTATGTGGCGCAGATTGCAACCAAGGAAACTGACGTTCAGCAGCGGCTCCGAAGAGAAACGGAAAAGCTCCCCGACGCCGCGATGCAGCTCGGTCCGGATCAAGGAGCGTTTCTCGCATGGCTCGTACAACTCATCCGAGCTCGCTACGCATTGGAAATAGGCACCTTCACCGGTTTTAGCGCTCTGACCGTTGCAATGGCGCTTCCAGCCGCGGGAAAACTGGTAGCATGTGACATCAGCGAAGAGTGGACTTCAATTGGTAAACCCTACTGGAGAGAAGCCGGAGTGGCCGAGAAAATCGATCTTCGGATCGGACCAGCAGCTGCGACCCTTGAAAAATTGAAGCACGAGTTCGGCAAAAACTCGTTTGATTTCGCCCTCATTGATGCGGATAAGGCAGCCTATGATCTTTACTATGAATCGTGCCTCGAGTTAGTCCGTTCCGACGGGATCATTGTACTCGATAACGTGCTTCGTGGAGGTAACGTCGCCGATCAGAAAGTAACTGACGATGCAACCCAATTGATGCGTGAGCTCAACCTCAAAATTCGCGATGACCGAAGGGTCAGTTCAGTCATGTTAACCTTGGGCGATGGCTTGACCGTGGTACGAAAGCTTTGATTCGCGGCTAGCCTTGTCGCGAGACCGGAATGTACCTTGTCATTTATATTGGGCGCTTCTTTTCAACCCGCGGTTCGGACGCCAATCGTCATCGGCTGCTTGAACCTTCATTGAGACCCGCAACACGGCGAGATGATGAAATTGATTTTTGAACTCACGGCGAATCTGTTCAATTGCTTGGTCGTTTCTCCTGCTATCCGCGTAAAGAACAATAAGCATTCGTGACGGTAGCTTTCGGGTCACACCGTCGGGAGCACGCCATTGACCCTGAACGTCGAACCAGGTTAAGCCCTCCGGGAAAAGCGGAGTGACCACCTGCTTAAGAAAACCATCCCACTGGCTGCGTGGGATCGCGCCGAAATAAAGTTCGGTCCGAACCATTTGACTGGGGCCAGATGAGTATTTGGCCACCGGCGCAGCTGAGACCGGGCAAACTGAACAAATTAAGAAGAGCAAAAGAATATTTCCCCACTGATCCATTTTTACTTTTTTGCCTGTGCGCATATAAAGGAGACAACGCGAGTTGTTGCGCCTGTCTCTAGCTGCTTATCAGATTTGCATCAAGAACCAGAATGACGGCACGTCCGGTTATGAATACTCTCTGCTAACCCCCGCATTCATGAAAACCGTCCGCTTTTCAGAAATCGTGAACTCAAGCGGGAAACCCGACACCCACTTGCTGCTCATTGCTCCGGCCAAAGACAAGACATTACAGGCGGCGATAAAATCGAATCGCGTGATGACCGTGTACCAAGGGTCCGGGAGCACGAAGAGCGACTATGGAACAATCGGTTTTGTCGAGGGATCATCCCGCCAGTTTCTTGTATTTCCACAAACACTTAAGTCATTTGCCGACAAGCGAGTGATCGGCATCAAGTATGATTTGCTTGAATCGATGCCGGTTTCGGGAGGCGAGACGACAGTCAAACCAAAAAGCGGCAAGGCTTCCAAGCCAACCCGCGACCAACCGGCCACGGAAGCAGACCGCCGACCGGTTAGCCCAAAGGGCAACTTGTCCGACGAAGCCTCCTCGGACGTTCCAACCATGGCCAATCGTGGGCGAAGTCGGAACAAACCCGATAAGCCGGCCGACGAACAACCAAACACCGCACCGAAATCCTTGGCTGACGTCTTGGCGAAGTCTGCAGGCACGACTACCTCGAAGAGGAAACCATCGGCAAGAGTACAGCCGCAGGATAAGAAGTCGGTGGAAGATCCTCCTGAGAAGGTTGTTGAATTTCCAAAACCTGAGTCGAACGAGCAACGTTCTGATCTTAATGACGAGGTAGAAGAACTTAAGCGCCGAGTTCGCGCGGCAATCGATGTTTTGGAACAGGGAAAGCAAGTCGCTGCCTATAATCTGCTGAAAAGGATCGTTGAGGATTAGAGCGATTTGGCGCAGAAGGACTCGGCCCGTGCTTTTAACCCGAGTACCGATGGCTCAATCCGGCGCATGGGGATGTAAAACCGAAGGGCCCAGCCAACCAAAAGCGCCGAGATTTTCGCCCTTGTACCGTTACAAGCAATGCGGCCACGTGCGGGTTGCCCAAACGCCTTATCTTGGTCCCAGTGCGCATGCGTCGGACCTTGGAAAAAGGATGAAGAACAGCGAAAATTTGCTATCTGCTATTGGTCATTTGTAATCACCGCGAAGCGGTGTCGCCATGTCGCTGAAAGAATATGCCAAAAAGAGGGACTTCGAGAAAACAGCGGAGCCCGAACCCAAGCTTTCGCCCAGCGGCAAGGGCCGTCGCTTTGTGATCCAAAAGCATGCCGCCTCGCGACTCCACTACGATTTACGGCTCGAGCTTGGCCGGACGCTCAAATCGTGGGCAGTTCCGAAAGGCATTCCGTTTAAGAAGGGAGAAAAGCATCTCGCCGTGGAAGTGGAGGATCATCCGGTGTCTTACATCGATTTCGAGGGAACTATTCCCAAAGGCCAGTATGGCGGTGGCACCGTGATGGTGTGGGATCGCGGGACATTCGAACCGTTGAGCAAGGCACCGATCAAAGAGCTAAAAAGCGGAAAACTCCATTTCATACTGAACGGCTCTAAGCTTAAGGGCGAATGGTATTTGGTCCGGCTCCGAGATGAAAAGCAGTGGCTCCTGATCAAAGCCGGGGAGGATATGAACCCGGTTTCCAAAAAGCTGGACGATACTTCCGCGCTTTCCGGTAAAAGCATGCAGGAACTAACCAAAGGGGACAGAGTTTGGCAGTCCAAACCAAGCAACAAGTCGAGTCAATCAACTAAAAGAAAATTATCGAGAAAACCGGCACCCCTCCCCGCCTTTGTGGAGCCGATGAAAGCGAAGCTAGTTGACGCGATGCCGCCCGGCGATTGGATCTATGAAATCAAATTCGACGGCTTCCGCGCGGTGGCGCTCCGGGGAGGTAGTGAAGCGCGACTCTTGTCCCGAAACGAAAAGGATTTAGGAGGTAAGTTCACTGAAGTGATGGATTCAGTCTCTGCGCTGGATGTTCGGGATGCCATCATCGATGGAGAGATTGTAGCATTGGATGAACGGGGGCATTCATCCTTCCAATTGCTGCAAGCGTTCGAAATGGGCGAAAAGCGCCCGCCAATATTTTACTATGCTTTTGATCTGTTACGCCTGAACGGAAAGAGCCTCTTGAGCCTTCCAGTGGAACAACGAAAGGCCCAGCTGGAAAAGCTTCTCCAGGAGCCTCCGGATGTAATCCGGTATTCTGCTTCCATCGAAAATGCTGGCGAAGACCTCCTGGAGCGCGCTCGAGAACTTGGTGTCGAAGGTTTGATTGGAAAGCGGGTTGGTTCCCCATATGAACCGGGAAAACGAAGCGGCACCTGGATCAAGCTGAAGCTGCAACAGGAACAAGAGTTCGTGATCGGCGGGTACACTGACCCGGAAGGTAGCCGCAAGTATTTTGGCGCGATCCTGGTAGGTGTTTACGAGGGTACCGAACTCAAGTTTGCCGGCAAAGTCGGCACCGGCTTCAATGAAAATCTGCTCCGCACCCTGTTCTCCAAGTTCAAGAAGATTCCGAGCGACCGATGTCCTTTTGCTGATCTTCCGGAAAAACGGAGCGGACCATATGGCAAGCCAATGACCGCTTCCGAAATTAAGCGTTGCCATTGGGTACAGCCGACTCTCGTCTGCCAAATCAAATTCGCAGAATGGACGCGAGATGGTCGACTTCGCCAGCCGGTCTTTCTCGGGCTCAGAGAAGACAAGGATCCGAAGGAAGTGGTTCGGGAGAAAGCAGGCTAGCAGCCTGCAAAATTCACGCGCTGTGGCAATCGATGCCCGGAGCGCGCTAGATAGCTGTTGATTTGTCTGCCAATCTGCCCAGCAGCTTTCTAAAATAGAAAGCGTTGAGCAACCCAGAGGGTCCGCGCTGCCCCAACCCAGGGCGAAAACCTCGGCGCTTTGGCTAGCTGCGCCCTTTCGTTTCGCATCCCCGTGCGCCGGGTTTGAGCCATTCGTGCCGGTCCGCGAGTCAGAACTACCACGGCTCGGTTTTGATTGCTTCTCCGCCAAAGGGCCAATCTCGGATCCCCTTTAACCAGCCCAGCGCGGTTTAGCTTTTCATCCAGAAGATTGGCTCCTCGACGTTGTCGTCGAAGCCGCGAATGCGATGCCACAACGATCCCGCCTATCATCAGCGCTCGTTATTCCTGAATATTTCTATGATAAGGTCGAGCCTGGGGTCATGGCTCAAACCCGGCGCCGGGGAAGCGAAACGAAAGGGCGCAGTTAGCCAAAGCGCCGAGGTTTTCGCCCTGCCGGGTTGGGTAGAACGGATCGTCTCGGTTGCTTAATGCTTTTATCGTAGCGCTTATCGGCAGCTGTCGCACAAATTAACAGACTGTTTTTGAGCGGGATCGGAAATACGGCCTTTAAACCTTCAACCCAGCTTTAGTACCCTCCCCTCATTCTCCGACTCCAGCCATGAATTCCATCCTATCTTTCCGCTTTCGAGGTCGAAAACGATGTGGTTGGGAAACGCCGCCTCTCGAAACACGGGCGCAATCGACCTTTGGCAAATGTTGAGCACGACCGACCGATCGATCGTCTGCATCCAAGTGAAGCCTCGTGGATGCGCGTGATCAAAAAAACGCCCTGCCAACCAAAGCGTCGGTCCGAACTCCTCAAGTAGTCTGCCAGCGGACAATTCTTCCGGACCGGCACTGCCACGGAATGCGGGCGGATGATGATGGATCACGAGCCAGGGCAGGTTCGTTTTTTTGCGGAGTTCAGCACCTTCAGTTAGCCACGAGCGTTTCCGATCGATCGTCGAAATATAGCTGAGCGTGGTAACAATCAGCCGTTGCCGGATGACCGAGGTCCGGCCATCGGAGACCAAGGAGTTAATTGAATCCAGTGCCGCCATCCACATTGGAACCGGACCACGCGAAGAGGAATCAACTTCATCCACGGTATCGTTATTACCCGAGGAAATTGCGACGCGCGTTTTTCGGGCTAAAGATCGGAGAAATGCCTTGGCTTTGAGGATCTGAACGTTCGGTGGTTCCGGAAGGAAAACGCTAATGAAGTCACCGGCAATTGCCACTAGGTCATAGTTCTTAGATCCTTCGTCCAGCCATTTGAACCAGCGATGGTTCGACACCAGTTCCGCGGTAAGAAGAAGGCGCATCAAACAAAACTAACATCGATTCATATAACGGTAACCACCCAAAAAAGCACCCCTGTTTTGTTTAAACAGGGGTGGATGCCCCTCGCCCGCATTCGCTACGCGAAAGCGTTGCGGGCGGGCGTCAGGAAATTAACCCATTTCCGGACTAGAAATACCATTCAACCTGGGTTCCGAATAACCAGCCTTGGTTGGCGTGGGCATTGGCATATGGCGAAGGAGTAAATCCGCCGGTTTGGCCACCTTCCCCAATCGGAGTGGTCGAGCCCTTCAAGGAATCGCTCCAGAGGGCGAAGGTCCCGAACACACGCAGCTCGGGGCGGGTGTAGAATCCGCCCTTCGGTTTGATCGTGGGAGCGATGGTAAAGACGCCCATCTGTCCGCTGCGGCCGAAAGCAGTAGGACTGAGCGTGGTCGGGAAAAGATTGGCGTTAGTGTTGCTTTCATACCCACGCACGTTATCGATATAGGCGTAGTGTGCCTGGGCCTGGATTGCGATATTATCTGCGATCCAGATAACCGGCCTAATACCGACTTCGTACAGGTTACGCGTTGCTGCAGCGTTCTTGATGACGAGATTGGGCGCTCCGGCCGCAGTTGTGGGAAAGACCGGGTTGACGAAACTTTCCACTCGCCGAAAACCGGCTGAATCCTGTTGCCAAAAGCCCCAGAGGCCGAGCGAGAAGCACGGATTCGGATTCCAAATAAAATTGAAACCCGCTCGGTATCGACGCTGATCCTGGATTGCACTTCCAGCATTCACAGTCGTTCCGGGCAGAAGCGCAGGATCTCTCACTAGAGCTGCGGTTTGGAATCCCGTGAGTGTCCCTAAGTCGGTACTGGTGCTGAAGTTGGACGCTCCAAAACCGGCTAAACCCCACATTTCGAGGTAGCTCTTCGGACCGATTGCGCTGAGGTCAATCTTGAAAACTGCACCGCCACCGAGGCCATACGCATCTTGAGTGCGAATCGGATTTCTCAGGGCAACGCCATTGAAATCGCGGGTGAAGGTATTCCCTTTTTCGTAGTTGGCAATGCCGATTAACATCAGTTTGCCGGGTCCGATCTGAATATCCTTCAGCCGGACATCGAGGGAATGCTTGTAAAAGCTCCCGCTGGTCGGCGCGTTGATATCGTCATCCAAGCCGCCGAGATAGGCCAGCCAGAGCTTGCCGATACCGACATCGATGTTCTTCACACCCGCTCCGTATCCGGACATATCCAGATAGAAGTAATCGTTCTCATCGATGTTGAACCGATCATAGAATCGTTGGCCACCCCAGAAGGTAATTTCTGGAGCACCCTTAAACACGTTCGCCATTTCGAGGTACGCTTCGCGCATCACGAAATCGAAGTCGCTCCCGTTCTCGCGGCCACCAGTAAGCCCGGTGACGAATGTGGCACGATTCTGGACATAGCGGATCGCTGGTGTAAACACCATGGAAACGTCCATCACGTCGGGATTGTCACCCAGCATGTGAGCCTGTTTCCAGGTTAACTCGAAGTAGGTATCGTTTTCGTTACCGAGACGGGGACGGCCACCTTCGTTGTCGGGAATCTCAAAGTTGAAGTTACCACCGCCACCGCTGCCGTTAAATTGGACACCAGCACGTACGTATGCCGTGAAGCTGAAGTTCCGGGTCAACGACTTGAGGAACGATTCGTCAAGCGCCGGGCCTTTGCCTTCGTACTGCTTCCCGTCGGCATCGGTCAGAACGTGAGTGTTCAGGATCGATCCTGTGTCCGCTTTCGATTCGAGAGACTGCATCTTGGACTCCATGGCCGAGATACGGTCTTCGTATTGTTTCTGCATCTTTTCCATTTGGGCCTTGAGCGTAGAGACATCGGTCGAGTCAGAGTTCTGCTGCGCGAAAAGACTCGGTACTGTCAGTAACGATAACAATGTTGCCAAGCCATACCGAAAATAAGTTCTCGGGGGATCACAATTGAGTTTTAGCATTTCCATTCAGTTCAGGGGTTAAGGGGAATCGACGCGGAAGGACTACCGTTCGATGGGTGCAGCTTTTAGTTCGCCCTGCAGATAATTCGAGACTAAACGAGCGCAATCAGACGAATGGCTAAAACTATCGAACGACCAGCTAAATATGATCGTTCCGCATTCGGTAGCGACGACGGCGTGCGGTAGGGCGGGTCGCTCCGCGACCGCCGAAATTATTGACCTGCATTGCCCTGCTAACCTAAGAATCCTATTACGAATAGAGCTCGGGCAATAGTTTTCGACCGAGCAAGGCAAGACTCGGCGGTCGCGGAGCGACCCGCCCTACCGCACGCCGTCGCCGCTACCGAAAACCGACACGCCCTCCTATGGTGAGTGTCAAGCTACCGAAAAGCGAGTTAGTGGTTTTTCATCTTCTGTAGAGCAACGAAGTTGCCAAGTTTTTTCAGGTTAAAAGTCGAGCTTATTGCTCACTTTGAATAGCGTTTCCTCTTGGTGCTCAGTTGTCCATTTGCTCGCATTGGACAAGGCAGCCTCCTATCCGGCATGTCAGGTGTGACAGCGCATGATGCAAGATACGCATCGCTCAAGAGGAACGAGCGCGCCCAATCTACCAACGGGCTTCTAGCACCCAAGGGCGTGCACGGGCGCGCGCCGCTCCAAAGTCGAAAAGGGGTTTTAAAATCTTTGTCGTTGGGTGGTTTGGTTCTCCTACCGTCTGGGGCGCGTGGCAAAGGCGCCAGCTTTTACTCCTTCGCCCCGAACCGGGGTTTTGGGGCAGAGCCCCAAGTTCATCGAAAGCTTTCGGGGGCACTTCTAAAATTCTTTTAGCCCTCGATCATGACCAGGTTGAGTTCTTGAGCACTGACCCGTCCGGTTTGCAGCCGCCACAGATCGACCATCAACTGCCGGCCGATGGCCACCACGGCTTTTTTCTTCAGTGCCCGGTTAGTGCCCCGCAAGACTTCCTGCCACTTTTGCACTGCTTTATACTGGGGTTGGAACAGGATCATCCGCCAGACCATCTCGGTGATAATTCGACGAATGGCCGGTACTCCCACTTTGGTAATGGAGCCACGCCATTGGGTATCTCCGGTACTCCACTCACTGGGCACCATCCCGGCCAAGCACCCGATCTTGCGCCGGTTAGGATAAAGCCCCCAATCCAGCACCTCGCTTTGCAGTTGGACCAGACTAGTGGCTCCTGCCCCTTTGGGCCGTGGACCGCTGCAGCGCTTGGCCAGAGCCGCTTTGGCCCGCCGAATTTTTTCATCCAGAGCCTGGAGCAGATCGATCCAGGTCTGCAGCATCTCCTTCAACCACCCCGCTACTAGCTGGCGCAAGCGGCTAAAAGCCTTCGGCCGCCACCAATTCTGCCAGCTCCCATAGCCCTGGCTCAATAACAGGGCGTTGCCTTTGGCTCCCAGCCGCTTGCGTTCTTCGACCAATTGATCGTGTTGTCGGCTGGCCAAACGCGCTTGTTCCTGTGCTTCGGTTGGCACTCGCACCAGTTGCAACGCTCGTTCATTCCCATTGAGGTAATTGAACAGATTGCTGGTTAAAGTCCGGGTGTCGATGGCATTGTTCTTGCGCCGCTTCCTTTTCTGTTCACTACTATCGGGCGCACAGACATAGCATCTGACCCCCCGCGTCTTCAGCGCTCGCTAAAGCCCATAACCCAAGGGCCCGGCTTCGTAGAGCACTACCACTTCCTCGGCTTGGCTCATTTGCTTCTCAACGTAAAGCAATAGCTCTTCCTGGCTCCCGAAATTCCCCACCGCTCCAATCGCTCCGTTGTCGATCTTGCGCGCAGCTTGATAGCTCCTCAGATGCACATCCGCGGCCATCACGATTC
>JBEEIB010000394.1:0-8423 GCA_041167675.1 Verrucomicrobiota bacterium | reverse complement strand
CTCTGAGGATTAAGTCAGAAGCGACTTCGGAAGCCCGGTTGGTATTCGATTGGCTATCCTTGCTGATGATTTGGACTTCGTAGCTTACCCCGCCGTTGGTAATCCCTTTCGCCAACGCAGTTCGGATCTGGTTGAGGATAAATGGATCAGCCTCGGCAAAAGGGGCGAACACTCCGGTTTGCGGACTGACATGGCCAATCTTGACTTCTTTGGAGCTCGCAGCGTTGGCGGTCGTTCCCCGCAAAATCATTGGTCCGGTGATAGCGGTTGCGCCGAGTAGCTTAATAACATCGCGACGGCGCCATAATTTGTTGGAAGAGTCCGCGGGTCCCATTGTCTGGCGAGGTATATACGCCCCAAGCCTGGAAATTGGGCATTTCTTGTCTCAAGTGCCGCAATCGTTGTCCGAGTCATCGGAGGAAGAGGATAGGGGGAGTTCAGCTAAAGGAGTCTTAGCTTGTCCTGAGCTTTAATGTTTGGAGCGGTAGTATTCTCACAAATAACGAGTTCAAATCCGTTGTCTCTCTTTCGCCATTGGCCAGCAACCAGAGGTGTTTTGCTGACATTCTTGACCGGTTTACCGGACCACTTGATCGGCCCCACAATCGAATGGTAATCTGTTGCCACAATCGCCCTCCAGAATCGAAGCCGGTTCGCCCAGGTTCTTTGCCCTCTTCAGGACATCAATGGCCACCTCAAAAAGAGCATGTTGAAACCCGATGGGTTGAGTCCAGGCCCGTCCAGTTGAATGCTCGTAGGCATCACAGAGTTCTTTGGCGCTTTCCCCGGTCAATCCCGATTTAAATGGATGGCTTGGCGACCACCAAATCTCGGAGGAGAGTCCATCAGCACGACTGCCGAGAGCAGCGACCGACGCAGGGAAAAGGAGTGCCTTTCCGACCGTGACCACTTTGGGCCTAAACCCCTGCTGCGCGGCTTGATTCCAGAAGGTCGCGAAATCTGGCGGCGTAACCACTCCAGTCACAATTTCGACTCCCGCATTCTTGAACGCTGAGATTTGGGATCCGTAATCGTCGCTGAATGGCTGGAAACGTCCGGTATCGATGAGTTTGTAACCCGCTTCCTGTATGGCTGGAGGAAAGCCAGCTTTGGCATCCCCCAAAGCATTTCCGTCTTCGTCATTCGGGAAAAGTGCACCAACCACTTTGTTGGTCTCGACCGATTTCCAGAGGGCGAAAAAAGACGCAATCACGTCTTCCACGCCCCAAAAGAAATGGTATGTCCAATTGAAACCTTTGTCCGGTGTGCCGTGTCGGCCAAAGAAGTAGGACTGCCAGGGAGCATTATCCGTAATGCAAGGGGTCTCATTTGCTTCTGCCTGATCTGCGACCGGGTTCGTTGTTTCCGGCGTGCTGGAAGCCACTAACAAATCCACTTTGTCTTTAAGGATTAAGTCAGCAGCGACTTCCGAAGCTCGGTTGGTATTCGATTGGCTATCCTTGCTGATGATTTGGACTTCATAGGTTATCCCTCCGTTGGTAATCCCTTTCGCCAACGCAGTTCGGATCTGGTCGAGGATAAATGGATCAGCCTCGGCAAAAGGCGCGAGGGCTCCGGTTTGCGGGCTGACATGGCCAATCTTGATTACTCTTGAGGTAGCACCGTTGGCGGTCGATCCGCGCAAAATCATTGGTCCGGTGAGAGCGGTTGCGCCGAGGAGCTTAATAACATCGCGACGGCGCCATAATTGGCTGGAAGAATCCGCGGGTCTCATTGTCTGGCAGGTAGATACGCGCCAAGCCTGGAAATTGGCCGTTTCTTGTCCCAGTTGCCGCAATCATTGTCTAAAGATCCAAAGTTGGAATCGGATCACGTCTAACGGACTGTTGCCTGATAGTTTCGTGCCATCGTCCGCTGAGTTGACTAGCTATTTCTACCGTCACGGGTTCGAGACCCGTACGCGCTGCCAGGACGCGATCGTTCTCGTGCTCGACGTCGTTCTCATTCTCGAAAGATCCGGTACTCCCGTCCGAGCTCTTTTGAGCTTGGGGTTGCTTCAGTCCGGAGTGGGGCGGCAGAGGAAAGCTCGCTCTACCTAGCTCGTGTTCTCGCTATTTCTGCGAATTCCGGTCGGCTACTGCACCTGCAAAGCCGCCGCACGATTCTCGTTAATGGCCTCCAAAGCCTCACGCAAAAGCGAAATCAACTCTTGCCCCTCATCCAGATTGAGGGCGATTTCTTCGGCGCCTTGTCGGATGAGGATTTCGCGGTCGCGCTCCCGTACTAGCACTGTTGGAAAATTATTAAACACCTCAATCCTTGTTATCGACCACTGCTCATTGATCTGAAGCCCAATCGAGGGCCCGTCTGCGTAAGTATTTACCGCTAAATACAGAACTTCTGGATTCTATTCTGGCTGATGTATCCGGAACAAAGGACACGTAGTGATCCCATATTCACTGAGATAAGACGATTGATAACCGTGGCGGTGTCGGAGGTTCTTAATGCAGCCGAAACCAAAGCGAGATAGTTTTGTCGGCTACGGTACCTATCCCCCCTTGAGCGCACCATCTCCGATAACGACGCAAAGACCCAGCGCATTTCTTACCATCTTCTCGGCTGGTATTGCAGCCGGTATCTTGGATATCACCGCTGCCTTTGTCACCTGGGCGCCGCGGGGAATCAGGCCCGTGCAAATTTTACGCGGTATCGCCAGCGGACTGCTTGGTCCGAAATCGTTTTATGGCGGTTGGCAAACCGCGATGCTTGGAGCCGCGCTTCATTTCCTGATCGCGTTTTCGGCGGCCAGCGTATTTTATGGGGCCAGCCGGAAGCTCATTTTTTTGACACGACGACCAGTTCTCTCCGGCGTGCTATATGGGATCGTTGTCAACCTCTTTATGTACTGGGTAGTGATGCCGCTCTCGGCTTATCACAAGCCTCCATTCTCGATTTCCGCAACGATCATCGCGGTCGTCACTCATATCGTGTGCGTCGGACTTCCAATATCTCTGGTTGTTCGCCGGTACTCAAGCCCCTGGGAATAACGCCAGAAACGCCCACATCGCCGGGCACGGACTAATAGTCTGCAACTGCCACGATTCCGGATTTCATGGTTCGCAATTCGCATTCCGCAATTGAATCACTGCTCGGCTGATTATTTTAATTGCAAGGCTGGACGATTGTAGGTGGCCGAGCGAGAGAATGGCATGAGTACTCCTCTTACTCGGCGATTAGGTGCACATGAAATTCCGGCGCTCGGAATGGGTTGTTGGGCGATCGGTGGTCCATTTTGGTTCGGTACCCAACCGCTCGGCTGGGGCGAAGTGGACGACAAGGAGTCGGTCGCGGCCATTCACAAAGCGCTCGACCTCGGAATCAGCTTTTTCGATACCGCAAACATTTACGGATGCGGACATAGTGAACGGGTTCTTGGAACCGCCCTCAAAGGGGTCCGGGAGCAAGTGATAATCGCCACTAAATTCGGCAACACTTTCGATGAGTCCACCCGGCAAAAGACCGGGCAGGACGCTTCTCCGGAGGGAGTTCGCCGGGCCTGCGATGAAAGTTTAAAACGGCTGGGCACAACCTATATCGATCTCTATCAATTTCACTTGAACGACTACGATCCAGAGAAGGCGGTTGAGGTGCTCGAAACACTGGAGGAACTGGTAGCCGCCGGTAAGATCCGCTCCTACGGTTGGAGCACCGATTTTACAGAGCGCGCTGCAGTGTTCGCCAAAGGAAGATGCAATGTCGCTGTCCAGCACGAACTCAGTATCTTCTTTGATGCTCCCGAGATGTTGCGGTTCTGTGAAGAACGGAGTCTTGCCAGCATCAATCGTTCTCCGCTCGCTATGGGGCTGCTCACGGGCAAATTCGATGAGCGATCGCAACTGAGTACCGACGACGTTCGTGGACTACAGCCGGAGTGGCTTCGCTATTTTGACCATGGCCAACCCAAACCTGAATGGTTGACCCGCGTGGCGGCAATCCGAGAAATCCTCACTAGCGACGGAAGAACGCTTACTCAGGGTGCTCTGGCCTGGATCTGGGCTCGAAGCCCGCAGACCATCCCGATCCCTGGGTTCCGAACGGTCAAACAGACAGAAGAAAACATCGCTGCACTTCGATTTGGACCGCTGAGTGATGCAGCGGTTCAAGAGATTGCTGGCTTACTAGCAGTCTAAGAAAATTAGCTACTAGCACGCAGAGAAATAAGAAGCTGATTGCCGGTAGCAAAGCTCAATCAAAATGTTTCCGTGGCAGGCCTTGGGATAGCACCAGCATCCCAGTACTTTGCCGCGCAGTTCGCTTAGTCTCGCCAATACGTCCGGGCGTTTTAAAATATAACTACGATATTGGTTTACTGCCCGGTGATGATCCGTTTTTCGACCCTTGGCCGGATTAAACCAAGGTGAACGCTGGTAACGAGTATGGCGCACTGCGTCACCAATGTAGACAAAGCGGCCGGATTCTTCGGCCCACCTGATCAGATCTTCGTCTGCGCGCCGTCCTTTTATTTTTCTAACGTTGGCGACGACGGAGCCGCCCGCCTCAACCGCCCGTTTTCTTTCGAGTTCGTCTGGCCTCATGGGGAGGACTGATAGCAAATAGCTAACGAGGAAGAGCTGATCGCGCAAGCAAGTTGCCTGGGGGGTCAAGCCGACAGGAGCCGCTGCGTTGCCTAAACTCTCTTTTCGAAGCAGACCGCCGTCGCGTCGTCTTCGAATGGGGGGAAATTCGGCACCCGATAGAATCCGGATTTGCCATAGAGGGCGATCGATTCCGGCTGTTTGACTCCAGTTTCCAATCGGATGGCATCATATTCAAAATCTCGGGCAAACCGTTCGAGTTCTTCCAGGATTTTCTTGGCGATTCCGTGACCCCGTTCGCCTGGCACAACAAACATTCTCTTAATTTCTGCTACTTCATCTTCCATCGGAACTAACGCGCCGCATCCCACCGCTTTTCCTTCCAATCTCACCACCAGAAAAACGCTTCTGGGAACCGATACTAAATCAGGGTCGAAATAGCCGACGTCGGCCGGGGGCTCATCGTAACGTTTTCGGACCTCTTCGATAAATGCGGCTAAAAAGCCCTGCGCCTCAGGCGATCGGGGATCTTCGGGCTCAATGGTAATCGTCATGAGCGATAACTCTCTTAATCGGTTGGACTGCAGATTTACGCTTTCAATGCCTCCGAGGGCGCGCAATGACAAGGATTAATCGACATTTGACCAGAAGTCAGCGCCGATGTGCGATTGGTTGGGCGATTAAGCTCTCAATCGGGGTTCGTTTTTCCTTTACATTTCCTGTGCTGCTGGGCCTATCTCTTGCTCGCAGATTGGGTGAAAAGGCGGGCCGAATGGATTCGGGTAGGAGGCAAAGGCTCTCGCTAGTCGATTCGTTCAGTCTCTGCGTTGCGCAAATCGAAGCAAATGAATCTAACATGAAGCTGCCCAACATTTTTGAGAAAGAGGTTACTCCCCAATCGTTCTCTGCTGGAAGCGTCATTTTCGGAGAGGGGGAACACGGAGATTCGATGTACGTCGTTAAATCGGGTGAGGTTGATATTTATATCCACGATCATCTGGTCGAGACCGTGAGTGCCGATGGTTTTTTCGGTGAAGTAGCCCTGCTTGATCATGTTACACGCAGCGGGACGGCCGTCGCGAAGACGGATTGTACGCTGATCCCGATAAACGAGCGGCATTTTCTGTTTATGGTCGAAGAGACGCCTTTTTTTGCGTTGGCGGTTCTCCGAGCGATGTCCTCGCGGCTTCGCCGGCAAAACGAGATCACCTCGGGTTGACTTTTTTTGTTCTTCACCGCTCTTAGATACGGAAAGAGCGTCAAAATCTCCAGCGAACGAAGGAGCGTCGCTTGCGGCGCCCGGGAATAATTCAGCGTGCACCGAGGAATCGAGCCAAAGGATCTCAGCATTGTCCTTTCATGGACTGTTCCCGGGAGCTGCAAGCAACTCGCCTCCGACGATGGGTCGTTCTACGTTTCGGCAGAGCCTATTCTACTAACATAATTTTCCACTATGAGACTAGCGAACAAGGTTGCGATCGTGACCGGAGGCGGCAGCGGAATCGGAAAAGCGATTGTGCAGCGTTTTTTTATGGAGGGAGCTCGAATGGTGATAGCTGATCGCGATGCCGACGGGGCCGCCGCATTGGCAAAAGAGCTTGGTCGGGACGCGTTTGGCGTTCGTTGCGATGTAATGGATCACGAATCAATAGATAGCTTGGTAAGAACTACCATCGAAACGGCTGGATCCATCGATATCCTGGTCAATTGTGCGGCAATCTATGCGCTTACGCCGATTACCGAGGTCTCGCCGGAACAATGGGCCAAAATCTTTAGGGTTAACGTTGATGGGACTTTTTTCACCATGCAGGCCGTGGCCCGACAGATGATCAAACAGGGACGGGGAGGCAAGATTATCAATCTGGCGAGCCAAGCCGGGCGTCGCGGCGAACCGCTGGGGGCGGCCTACTGTGCTACGAAAGCAGCTGTCATCAGCTTCACTCAATCGGCTGGACTTGCCCTGACCAAGCATGGGATCAACGTCAATGCGATCGCACCCGGCATCATCGATACGCCGATGTGGGACCTGGTCGACCGTGAGTTTGCTCGGATCGAGAAGCTGCCTATCGGCGAGAAAAAACGGCAGGTTAGTTTGGCAATACCGATTGGCCGTATGGGTCGGGCGGAGGAGGTGGCAGCCTGTGCCGCATTCCTTGCGTCCAACGATGCGGACTATGTGGTTGCCCAAACGTATGGCGTGGACGGAGGCAACTGGATGGCGTAGCAGAAAATGCGGATTTCGGATTGCGGAATGCGGAACAGCAGGTTGGGGAAGCCTCCCATCATTCCGCATTCCGCAATCCGAAATCCGCGTTTTAGAGGGGTTGCTTTGTCGGCTGCTCCTTTGTAAAGGATTACGTAAAGCTTTTTACAGAGCTTCCAAAAAAAGAAAACCCCCTAGAAAAATGCGTATCGCAATTAATCGCACAGCAATAGCTGCGCTGTTTGTTCTCTGTTCGGCCTTTAATGGCCAGGTTCGCGCCGCGAATGAGGAGGTCGCGGTCGTGGTCAAAATCGGCGGCATTCCGTGGTTCAATGCTATGGAAAAAGGTATCCAGAAGGCTGGAAAGGAAGACAACCTTAATGCTTATATGATCGGTCCGACGAGTGCTGATCCCGCCCAACAGGTGCGTGCGGTGGAGGATTTGATCGCTAAAAAAGTGAAGGTGATCGCGGTAGTGCCCAATGACGCTAAAGCGCTCGAGCCGGTTTTCGATCGCGCCAAGGAAGCCGGCATCCAGGTCATTACTCACGAGTCACCCGGCCAAAAAGGAGCCTTGTGGGATATCGAAATGATCGACAACAAGGAATACGGCGAACTCCACATGAAGAGCTTGGCGAAGGCGATGGGAGAGGAAGGCGAATATATCGTTTACGTCGGCTCACTCACGGTGCCGCTGCACAATTTGTGGGCTGACGCAGCGATCGCCTACCAAAAAGAACACTATCCCAAAATGAAGCTAGCGGCCGATCGCTTCGGGGTAGCGGAAAGCGTGGATGACAGTTACAAGACCGCTGTCGACATGATTCTCGCTCATCCCAATCTGAAGGGAATCCTGACTTTCGGCAGTTTGGGTCCGATCGGTGCGGGTCGTGCTCTGAAAGAGAAAGGGAAAGTCGGCAAGATCGCCCTAGTAGGGGTATGCATACCTTCGCAGGGACAGAAACTCATCAAGGAAGGTGTGATCCTCGAGAGCTACATGTGGAATCCGGAGCAAGCTGGCGAAGCGATCGTAAATGTAGCGAAGATGTTGATTGACGGGACACCTATCGCTGACGGGGTAGAGATTAAAGGGTTGGGCAAGGCTACGGTCAACCCCGAGACTCATGTTATCAAAGTGATCAAGTATCAGACGATCAACAAAGACACGGTGGATCAACTTGTTGCCTTGGGTCTCTAGCAATCCTGACGCTATACGGATTGTTCGGCTAGCTCATGCACGTCAACATCAAGGCTCGTGATCAGATTCTAGCGATAATCCGCGGCGTCAACACGACGGTTCCGGCCTGTCAGCCGCAGCCAGGATGGCGGAGGAGGAGGGGCCGGAACGAGAGCAGCCCAGCATTTTGTATTGCGTGTGAATCGATAAATGTCGGTCCGGTCCCGGTACGGACGATAAAACGTTCCTGCTCGCTGCGGGGTTTTTGGCTGCAGTTTCGTTTCCTTCCCTCGGCGGCTATGTCGGACAGTGCTGCTGCTTAAGTCTGCAATGAGCACTTTACCTGACCTGACCGAGTACGAACCGTCTGAGGCGACTCCCGAATTCATCGAGATGCTCGGTATACCCCAACCGGTCCCTCATCGGGAAGCCGTTCATCGGGACGATCGAGCCGGCTCTGGAGGGGCGCGCGTTCACCGAGACCAAC
>JBEEIB010000393.1:0-7845 GCA_041167675.1 Verrucomicrobiota bacterium | reverse complement strand
CATGAGTTTGCTGTTCTTCTTAGCCGGTGACCTCTACGCCACTAATGCAGCGCTTCGAAACAGTGCCTCGCGAATTCGGCCTCCAACCGGTTTGACTGGATGATCCTTTTTCGTTTTGATGACCTCTCTTTATAAATCACATGGCGGCAAAACCCAAGATTCTCGTCGTTGGAAGCTCGAACACCGATCTAGTCGTATTCTGCGATCGCCTTCCTAAACCCGGGGAGACTGTGCTGGGCGGAGAATTCAAAATGTTCGGCGGCGGGAAAGGCGCAAATCAAGCAGTCGCGGCAGCGAGGGCGGGTGGCCAAGTGACTTTTCTCGGCGCTTTCGGCGCTGACGCTTTTGGTTCCGCAGCTCGAGATCGGTTGGGCAAAGAAGGGATCAGTCTCGATTACTTTCATTGTGTTCAGAATGCTCCCAGTGGTGTCGCACTCATACTGGTTGACGGTGTTACGAGAGAAAACTTGATCGCAGTAGCGAAATCCGCCAATGAAGCGGTTGATTCGGCGATGGTTTCTGCGGCGCGCGAAGCGTTTACGCGAGCTGATGTGGTTGTCTCTCAGCTCGAGATAAGGGATGGCGCGATCGAAGCAACAGCTCGATTGTGCCAAGAACTAAATCGTCGTTTCGTTTTGAATCCGGCGCCGACGCGAGCGCTCCCGAAGCAAGTCTATGAAAGCTTGTACTCGATCGTGGTAAACGAACATGAGGCTCTTGGCTTAAGCGCTGAACCATCGATCGAAAAGAGCGTTGATTGGTTTTTGCGCCAGGGCTGCGAAATAGTCGTGGTGACGCTTGGGGCGGAAGGTGTGCTGTTTTCGACCGGCGGAGCGATCACCCATATCGCAGCGCCGATGGTCAAACCGGTGGATACTACAGGGGCGGGAGATTGTTTCGTCGGCTGGTTTAGTACCGGAGTAGCCGAAGGATTAAATATCGAGGAGGCGGTGCGACGCGCCTGCCAAGCCGCTTCCCTGGCAGTGACAAGACCGGGGGCTCAGGATGGCATGCCGTATCGTGAAGAGATCGTTCCCGGCTAAGACTTTCGTCTTCGTCCTCGATGTCCTATACGCACCTGCAGAGGCCGAGTGCGATGGTTATTTGGTCCAATTGAGGGCAGTCCTTCGGTGCGCTGATTGGCCTTCGTCCTTTGCAGGCTTGCCTTAGCGAGGCATCGGTTCGTGGCTTTTGTCATAGTCCTGCTGTGCCTTGGCGTCAGCCAGCATCGCTCCAATGGTCGCAATGAGTGGATCAGGCCTGACAATTCCGGAGAAAACAACTCGGTCGCCGATCTCATTTTCTAGAACATAGGTAGGTCGCTGGGGTGCCTGCAAGGCATGGAACTCGGCGGTAGTTGCGCGAATTCGTTGCTCAATCTCGGCACTGGAGGCGCGGTCGTTAAGCGATTTATCGTCAAGCTCCGGCACGGCCGCAACCGCTGCCGCTATTGCTTCCGCAAGTTGCGAGGTGGGCCGGCCATCGAGTAAGCCAGCTTCTGCGATTGCTAGCCGGACCCGGTCATCGTTCCATCCGATTCCGAAATCAATTGCCGCTTCCGCGACGAGATTCGGCGCAAGATACTCTTCGAGTCTTCGAGTTGAGGATCGTACCAGCCAGACGGGATTGTGTGGTTCGCTCCGACAATGGTTCCGCTTCGTCGATAAAACCATTCGAGTTGTGGTCGAGACTTCGGCATGCCGGAGGAATCCATGAGCGCGACTTTCCACTGAAATTCGGTCTCCTCGCCAAATCGGCTCTTCAGTAACGCCCAGGTTGGTTCTGACCAATGACACCAAGAAGAAATTACATCGAGGTAATAGGTGATCTTTAAGAGCATCTGAGAGGGGAACATGGGAGCGGGAATTCGGCAAACCGCAAACTGGAAACACATTCGGCAGCTGGATCCGTCGCCAACCATGATCAAAACGATACATTTAGCACCGAGCTGGCGGAGTTTGCTCAGCGGTCATCAAGATAAATCCAGTTCGAAGGGAGGGTGTCTAGGGCCGGCCGATGTTCACAAAAATGGCACAACTGCTGCTGATGCTTCCTTAGTGCCAAACCGCCAAATAGCCCCAGCGGTTCTGTCGCGACATCCATGAAAAGAAACTCGTTCCTCCATGCCACGCTATTTTCCTGCACGCTGGCATTCACCACGCTTTCACTCCTTGCTCAAAACAGTACCGAACCGATCAAAGTCGGCATTCTGCACTCCCTCTCCGGCACCATGGCGATCTCCGAGACTTCGCTCAAAGATGTCGCCCTGATGACGATTGAGGAAATCAACAATGCGGGCGGCGTAGCCGGACGAAAGATCGAGCCGATCATAGTTGACCCTGCATCGAATTGGCCGCTTTTCGCGGAAAAGGCTCGCCAGCTCATCAGCCAAGACAAGGTAGCTGTCGTTTTTGGCTGCTGGACCTCGGTGTCGCGCAAGTCGGTGCTTCCGGTTTTTGAGGAGCTGAACGGCCTGCTTTTCTATCCGGTTCAGTACGAGGGCGAGGAGATGTCCCGAAACGTTTTTTACACCGGCGCTGCGCCCAATCAGCAAGCGATTCCGGCGGTCGAGTATCTAATTAGCAAAGAGGGAGGAGGCGCGAAGCGGTTCTTTCTCCTGGGGACTGACTACGTTTATCCGCGTACAACCAATAAGATTCTGCGCGCCTTCTTGCATTCCAAGGGTGTTCAGGATTCGGACATAAACGAGGTCTATACGCCGTTTGGTCACAATGACTATCAAACGATCGTCAACGACATTAAAAAATTCGCTCAAGGCGGAAAGACCGCCGTGATCTCGACGATCAACGGCGACTCAAATGTGCCGTTCTATAAGGAATTGGGCAATCAGGGCTTGAAGGCGACCGATGTTCCGGTGGTGGCGTTTTCGGTCGGCGAAGAGGAGCTGCGGGGGATTGATACCAAGCCGCTAGTTGGACATTTAGCGGCCTGGAATTACTTCATGTCACTGAAGAATCCGCAGAATGAAGCCTTTAAGAAAGAATGGGCGGCATATGTATCCGCTCACAACCTTCCCGGCGGCGATAAGCGCGTGACCAACGATCCAATGGAAGCCACCTACGTCGGCATTCACATGTGGAAGCAAGCCGTGGAAAAAGCCGGGAGCACCGATGTAGACAAGGTCCGCATCGCTGTGATCGGCCAGACATTCAAAGCTCCCTGTGGTTTCACCCTGGAAATGGATCCTAACCACCATCTCCACAAGCCGGTGATGATCGGAGAAGTGCGTCCGGACGGCCAATTTAGTGTTGTTTGGAAAACCAAAGAACCGATTCGAGCCCAGCCTTGGAGCCCATTTATTCCGGGTAACGAAAGCAAGCCGGACAAAGTTGCCGATATGGGTCTCCGCAATCTGCTTGATTCCGCTGGGCTGGCCGTCTCCGGTCACTGAGGCGGTTTCGAGTATCCTCCGTTATGGATCGATGGTTCTTCCGGTTGTTGGCAGCCAGCTTCTGGTTGGCCGCTAGCGGCATTGCTTTAGCGATTGCGCCGGAACAGATCAAACCTCTTGCGGAAGATGATTTCGACGCGAAGGCTCAAGCCTTAGAGCAAATCATCACGGCTGGAGACGAAGTCGCTAAACGGATTCTTGAGGCGTTGCGGGCTGAGCGACTTTATGCAAATAAGGCCGGCCAGATCCTCATCCAGGATGGTGAGTCTTATCATGACGCACTCAGTGGTGCGCTGGTCGAAAGCAAAACGGATGATCTGCAATCAATCGAACTCAATAATGTATTGCGCGAGAAAGTAGCGACGGGATTGGCCGGACTGCAACTGATAGCGCCGGATCGATCCGTTCGAGCGCAAGCCATCCAGACATTGCTGAGGAGCGGTGATCCCATCCTCAAGCCGTTGATTGAAAAAGCCAGAAGCAGCGAAACCGATCCCGCCTTACGGGCGGAACTAGATCAGCTTTGGGCATCAACGGCACTGCGTGACCCAGATCCCCTGCGCCGAAAGGAAGCGCTTGGAGTGATAGAACAACGCCACGATCCGCAGATGCGTCTGGTGCTGGCGCCGCTATTGGGAAAGCAAAGCGACGGCACGTTCACCGAATCTGATCCAGCAGTTCGCCTGCGGGTCGAACAAGCTCTGGCTAGTCTGGAACGCGAAGAAGCGGAGATCCAGTTTGTCGGAACCTTATTTGCCGGTGTCAGCCTTGGGAGCATTCTTCTGTTAGCTGCGCTTGGCCTAGCGATTACCTATGGTCTAATTGGTGTGATTAACATGGCTCACGGCGAGTTTCTCATGATCGGGGCCTACGCGACTTACTGCGTCCAGAATTTGTTTATCACTTACTGGCCTGGAGCGTTCGATTGGTATCTGCTGGCGGCGGTTCCGGTTTCTTTTTTGGCTGCTGCGATCGTCGGTCTAATTCTGGAAAGATCCGTAATCAGATTGTTGTATGGACGCCCATTGGAGACGCTGCTCGCGACGTTTGGAGTCAGCCTCATATTGATCGAAGCAGTCCGAACGAAGTTTGGCGCCCAGAACGTACAGGTTTCTAATCCTCGCTGGATGAGCGGCGGTATTACCGTTTTGCCGGAATTGATCCTGCCCTTCAACCGCATCGTGATCATCGGTTTCGCGTTAGTAGTGGTTTTGATCACGTGGCTCGTTATCCAGAGAACGCGGCTCGGATTATATATCCGAGCGGTTACGCAAAATCGCCGAATGGCTGCTTGCGTCGGTATTCGCACTTGGCAGATCGATTGCTATGCGTTTGCCTTCGGTGCCGGCATTGCGGGATTAGGAGGATGTGCTCTATCTCAAGTTAGCAACGTCGGTCCGGATTTGGGCCAAAGCTACATCATCGATTCCTTTATGGCCGTTGTCTTAGGCGGGGTCGGGCAACTCATCGGCACAATCGTAGGAGCGCTTGGACTGGGTGTGCTAAGCAAGCTGATTGAACCGTTCTGGGGAGCGGTGCTCGCAAAGATCGCCATTTTGGTTCTCATCGTTCTCTTCATACAGAAAAGACCCCAAGGTCTGTTTGCGCTGAAAGGGCGGAGCGTGGAGGTTTGAAATGAGCGTTGCTGTCTCCGAAGCGCCAGTGACATTCTCTCTTCCTATTCGTCAGCGGTTATTTGGCCGGACAGAATGGATCGCATTTGGGTTGGTAGTAGGGATCGTACTGGCAGCCACGCCGATCTGCTCCTTAGCCGTACCGTCCAGTTCGCCATTTTATCTTTCTACCTACGCGCTCACATTGGTCGGCAAGATCATGTGCTACGCTTTGGTGGCACTCTCGCTCGATCTGGTTTGGGGTTACTGTGGCGTGCTGAGTTTGGGTCATGGGCTCTTTTTTGCCCTGGGTGGGTACGCAATGGGCATGTATCTGATGCGTTCAATCGGTCTTGATGGTGTCTATCACAGCCCTCTTCCCGATTTCATGGTATTCCTCGATTGGAAGGCGTTACCTTGGTTTTGGCAGGGATCCGAGCACTTTCTTTATGCGCTTCTGTTGATCATCCTTGTTCCCGGCGCGGTTGCCTGGACCTTTGGCTTCTTCACCTTTCGCTCTCGAGTCAAAGGCGTCTACCTTTCGATCATCACCCAAGCGATGACGTTCGCCGCCATGCTGCTCTTTTATCGCAACGAGACGGGCTTCGGCGGCAACAATGGGTTTACTGATTTCAAACGCATATTAGGATTTCCGATCGCCGCTCCGGGCACTCGGGTCTGTCTATTTCTTTTGACGTTCCTGGTGCTCGCTGGCAGCTTTCTTCTTTGCCGCTTCCTGGTGAAATCAAAACTGGGACGGGTCGTCACGGCAATTCGCGATACCGAGTCGCGACTCATGTTCCTGGGTTATAATCCGCTCGGGTACAAACTCTTCGTTTGGACTTTGTCTGCGGTTCTTTGCGGTATCGCCGGCGCCCTCTATGTGCCGCAGGTTGGTATCATCAATCCGAGCGAAATGTCTCCGACCAATTCGATCGAAATGGCGATATGGGTTGCGGTCGGAGGACGGGGAACTTTGCTCGGGCCGATCCTTGGCGCATTCTTAGTGAATGGCGCAAAGAGCTTTCTCACGGTGTCTTTCGCCGAGTACTGGTTGTTCTTTCTCGGAGCAGTCTTCGTGATCGTTCCGATCTACCTGCCGCGAGGAGTAATCGGATTATTTAGGTCGACACGGAAATGAAGCCGGATTTAATCGAAACATCAGCTATCGGTGCGGGTGCGCCTGGTGTGGATGCAAAGGACACTAACTCTTCGAATCCTGGTCCTCAGAGTACGATTCTTTATCTTGAGGGTGTCACCGTAACTTTCGATGGCATTAAGGCGCTCAATAACATTAATCTATTGATTTATGAGGGGGAGCTCCGTTGTGTGATTGGTCCGAACGGAGCCGGTAAAACAACTATGATGGATGTTATTACCGGCAAAACGAAGCCCGATTCCGGGCGAGTTATTCTGGGAAAAGATCTGGATCTGTTGCGGCTCGACGAGCCTCGGATCGCTTCCGCCGGAGTGGGTCGCAAATTCCAAAAACCTACCGTGTTCGAGCGCCATCCGGTGTGGGAAAATCTCGAGCTGGCAATGACCACCGAGAGAAAGTGGTATCGCTGTTTGCACTCGAAACTAACAAGCGAAACTCGAGATCAGATCGAACAAACATTGCATCTTACCGGGTTGATGCCCGTAGCATTTCGGGCCGCCGGACAACTGTCTCACGGAGAAAAACAACGTTTGGAGATTGGCATGTTGCTGATGCAAAGACCACGCGTGCTCTTATTGGATGAGCCGGCCGCCGGGATGTCCGATCGTGAAACTGAACAACTCGCCGAATTAGTCGAGTCGTTGCGATCGACTTGTTCCATGGTTGTGGTTGAACATGACATGGACTTTGTTGCCCGGCTCGCCGGCGAACGCGGCCGAGTCACAGTTATGGCCGAGGGCAGCGTGCTCATGGAGGGGACGCTGGATCAGATAAAAAAGGATGAAACCGTAATTGCTTCCTATCTCGGTCGTTGAAGGATGACTCCATGCTCGAAATTCATTCCCTGAACCAATATTACGGCGGCAGCCATATTCTTCGCCACATTCACGGAAATTTTGAGACCGGAAAGCTCACGGTTTTGCTTGGTCGAAATGGCGTCGGTAAGACAACCTTGCTGCGTTGCTTAATGGGCCTGTTACCGATCCGTAGCGGCTCCATATCGTGGCGAGGCAAAGCATTGGAGAAGCTGGCGACCTATCACAGAGTTGCTAACGGATTGGCCTACGTGCCGCAAGGTCGCGATATTTTTCCGCGATTGACGGTCGAAGAGAATTTGCTGACCGGTGCTGCCAGTCGTGGTGGTAAAGGAATGATACCGGAATCGATTTTTGAGCTGTTTCCGGTCTTGAAAGATATGAGACGCCGTCGGGGCGGCGATCTATCCGGTGGACAACAGCAACAACTGGCGATTGCCCGCGCTTTAATGAGCGAGCCGGAATGCTTGCTTCTGGACGAGCCGACCGAAGGCATTCAACCATCCATCATACAGGAGATTGGAAAAACTCTGCGATCTTTGGTCTCTGATCGTGGACTAACCATCTTGCTGGTCGAACAGTACTACGATTTCGCACACCAACTCGCCGATTCCTATGTTGTTATGGACCGAGGCGAGATCGTTGCGACCGGCCTTGCCTGCAATATGGAGGAGGACCGAGTGCGCGAAATGATCTCGGTGTAGTGAGTCCGCCAAACAATGGTAGATGCCATGGGTATTGCCAGGCTGCTGGATGAACAGCAACCTGACAATAAATGAATAAACAAACAACCCCATCGGCACTCACCGAAGAGGTGAGTAAAAACAACGACCCAAAGCAGGTAAA
>JBEEIB010000392.1:0-11280 GCA_041167675.1 Verrucomicrobiota bacterium | reverse complement strand
GAACTCGCTTACTGCTCGTTTTACGGCAAAACGGATACTGGAAGACCAACTGCTTTGTGATGTAGGTTTAGCCTTCCTCCTGAGTGCATTCGCACTCCAGTCCACGAGGGGAGAGCTCCTTACCGTACTTAAATTTCCGTTTCGTGTGCGCACCCCTATCAGTTCTTTCCAGTCATGTGAATCTCCTGTTTGTTGCGGTTGTTAACGGGCAAAGGTGTCGGTCTCTGTGAGAATGCCTGTTTTTCCGGCTGCTGTACGAAACAGGTAGCCATTCAGGTCTCCGACGATACCGGCCGCGCGATATATCATCCAGGAAGTGATCGAGGTTATGGTGACAGGGAACGTCATGCTCCTTGCCGTTCTTCTCGTGCAGCCGGACCCATCGGCGGCGGCCCTGCACGAAATAATCGCCGACCTTCATCTGAATGACGGCGCCGACGCGGGCGAAACTGTAGATGTCGTTTTCAATTAATTCGTAGACTGGGTGGCACGCGCCTCTCCTAGGAGTCTACGACTTAATTGAAAAACAGAAGTTCAGTTAAATCGAGGACTTTTCAGTTAATTAGTAGACCATTTGTGGCCCCAATTTGGTCGCAGATTTAAACGAAAAATCCTCGTTTCTAACCCGCGCTGCCCATGCCGAGTTGGGAAGGGGATTGTCTGCAGAACGCTGTTATCAGGGTCGCTGGTCGGCGAGTGTCCGGTTTTAAGACTGTCCCTGATTCATTGCTTATGGAAGAGACCAAACAGTGCACGATTTAACTGAAAAGACCGCATTCAGTCTCGATTTAATTGAAGCATAATGTGGCTGAAAATCATTTGGTCTACGAATTAACTGAAATCGACAAACACCGAACTTCTCGGCCAGAGCCCGAGCCTTTTCCGCATCGCAGCCAGCGACGATGAAATCGAGCCCAGCCTGCTTTGCCAGCTCACTGACAAGCTGCCCCGTGTAGCCGGTGGTGCCGTAGATGATGAGTTTACCTGTCATTGGATGCCTTTTCACAGTTCTTGCATCAGCAGGGCCACGAGACCTGCCGGGACGCCGTTTTGAAATTCAAAGGCGTTATGCCTGAGGGTGCTGCCAACTCTTGTAGACCGCCTCGAGGCTATAGCCGTCGGGATCGAAAACGTTCGCGGCATAGTAGCGAGGATCGTAATACAGGCGCGCGCCGGGCTTGCCGTTATCAGCCGCGCCAGCCCCCATCGCTGCGTCGTAGAACGCATTCACCTCGGCCTCGCCCTTGGCGACAAAGCCGATATGTGCAGCCCTGGCGTCCGCGTTGCCCTGTCTCAGCCAGAAGAAAACGCGACCGTCTCGTCCAAAGCCCTTGAGGTCGGGATGTCCTTTGGGGCCATCCTTACCGTTGTAATCGACGGCATGCATGATACCGAGCGGCTTGAGAGCCGTCTCGTAAAAGGCAATCGATCGATCGAGATCTTTGACGGTTATGAAGACGTGGTCGAGCAAGAGTTCACCTCATTCGTTAGCCGATTTCTATCCGGTAAGAGAAGTTACCGCTTTTAAATTGGAAAAATCCACTTCAAATAATTTGGAAACCCACAATCGAAGATGTCATTTTCCACGCTATTTGAGGTGAAATTTTCCACGGTATTTGATGTACTCCTTCCCTGAATGGGAGAGTTGACGTCACTTGCCGAGTCAGACCGAAAGATTGCTCTCGATCGTTACCGGATCCTGCGGTCACATCCGGCCTGGATCGAGGTCCACTATGGTTTGTACCCCGTGTACATGCCTGCCCCGAGCACGCACGCGTCTATTTCGGGCATCAGGCTGTAGTCGTCAGACCAGGCCTGTACCCAATCCGCGTTAGTCACTTTCCCGTCGAGCGAAACCTTCATTGCAGCGATCAGCTTCCGCATGCCCGTCTTCTATGCGAATACGTCCGGCTGATTCTTGGCCGTCGTGATCAACTTGGGCAAATTGCCGTTGATCAGCAGGCCCCACGCGTTCGAGCAGTTTCCGTAGCATTCGTATTGGGGCACCAGGCCCATGTGTGTGAAACGGACCTCCGTTTTCATTCGCTTTCACTGACGCGCCGTCGCGCTCTGCGGCACAAAAGCCGTAAACTGGCGTTCCAGCGCCTTCACCACGCCGGCGCGCCAGCCCTCGGCCACAGATTGAGATACAGGGTCGGGAAAAATGTCTTCCTCGCGTTTCTCCAACCCGTCAAAAATTGCCGCGGCGGCGGACTCGGGCGAGGCCTTCGGTATCTCGAGGCCGCGGTTCATATCGGTATCAACCGGCCCCAGGACCACCGCGTGGACCGTCACCCCCTGACCGGCGAGCAGCGCTCTCAGTGACTGCGTCAGGTTGAACGCCGCCGCCTTCGAAACGGAATACGAGGGTATCATCGGCAAGGCGGCGAGCGCCGCCAGCGACGAATTATTGACTATGGCGCCCTTGGAGCGTCGCAGCAGCGGCAGGAAGGCCTGGGTCACTTTGAGCAAACCGAAGAAGTTGACTGCCATGTGCTGTTCGATCACTTCGAGGTTGCTCAGGTCGTCGTAGATCGCGATGCCTGCGTTGTTGATGAGGAGATCCAGTTCGCCTACCTGATCAGACGCATGCTGGATCTGCGAAGTGTTGGTCACATCTAGCGCCAAGGGGATGACGCGCTCATCGGCAATTTCGAGTGCGCGGCGGGTACCCGCGTACACCCTGGCCGCTCCCCGTCTGAGAGCCTCATTGACGAGCGCCCGGCCGATACCGCGGTTGGCGCCGGTAATCAAGACTGACTTGTTCTGAATGTTCATTATAACCTGTTGCTTAGTGGTCACGAGATCAAATTAGAGCGGGTTATCGAAAAGGTGGGAGTAACAAGCTTGGCGGGATTCCGATGGACTCGCTGATCATCGCATCGAATGACTCGCTATAGGCCTTCGTGCCCTCATGAGCGAGTGTCACAAGGTCTCCACCCAACTGCGGACTATGTTGAGGTTCCCTAGCTCGGAGCCTTTCGTCGAGCTCCTGCGCAAACCGCTGCACTCGCCGGTATACAGCTGCAAGTGGCAATGGTGGCCTTTGGAGAGCAAGGCCTTCGATGACCTCTCTGAGCTTTGCCGAAACAGCACGACGCTCACCTTGGTCCTTGCGCTTCTTGCGTACTAGCGCCGCCAGACCAAACTAGCGATATTGCGCCACCCACCGCTGTGCGGTTCGGTAAGGAATGCGCGCGGCACGTGCAACGGACTGCAAGGGCTGATTCTGCTCAAGGTGGGGTTGGATCAGCCGGAACCGATCCAAAGCAATCTTCCTTGCAGATTTCGGACAACGAAGCCGGGGCGATCATGCGAATCAGCGCCTTTCGTTCTGTCCATCATACGCCAAATAGCGCGGGAAAGAAGGCGCCAAATAATTTGGAAACTCACATTCGCGGCCGCCCCCTAACGCAAGCATCATTATCCCATAACGTCCTTTATGGGATTGGGATAGGGGATCGGTAAATGGTAACAAAGGAACGCCATGACAAACGCCTTAGGCTTGAGGTGTCATTTTCCACGATATTTGAGGTGATTTCTCCCAGGGTTTTTGAGGTACTCGTTCGCACCAGAAAATAGAATTTGGTCCGGATGCGAGAATTGATGTCACTCGTCGAGGCAAGCGGAAACGTGTAATTGATCGGATGCGTGCCTTTCGATTCAATTTGCTGCTTCCGATTATTGCCTTGCTGCAGCTTAGGCAAATGGAAGAAATGGAAGTGGCTCTACGGCAAAGAGGCAGCCAAAGCAGCAGCAGAGTTAGCCAGTGAGGTGTAAGGCGAGGCGTGTTCGTGCCCGCTCGTCCAGATCACCGGAAAGCTGTCACGAGCGCGGTGCGTGAATAGGACAGACGTTAAACCTTTAGCCCCGAAAGCATTATCGCCGAAATCGCAAGTATAGCACGACGCCCCGAAACCATGCCGGAATCTCCGCCCCTATCTCTATTTTACCTAGGCCGACCTGGAGCGGCCTCCGGGAGGATGGGCCTTATTTCAATGGTGTGGCCGTAGTCCAGCAAGGGGTCCCCTTTTGCGATCTCTACCGCTTCCTCAAGACTGGCTGCTTGAATGAACCAGTAACCTGCGATCCCTTCCTTGGATTCCGCAAACGGGCCGTCCGTCACACCTTTTCTGCCGGAGAGGATCTTGCCCTCAGGCGCAAGCTGATGCCCGCTTTTCATTTTTCCCTGATCGCTCATTCGTTCGAACCAGGCGTAGAATTGTTTCATGGTATTCCGTGTATCTTCCGGAGAGAGCCCTTCATCGAACCTGGCGCCTCGGCAGATCACTAGATATTCTGATGTAGTCGTTTGTGTGGTCATTAGGCTTGCTCCACGCTTGCGTGTTCTCTTTGCTTCAATTATATGACGAGCTAAAGTGGCAAGATCACTCGATCCGCGGAGCACCAATACCTCTCGGAGCACTCTTGATCCTCCAACTCCGGGATCTTTGACCCTTTAAAGTATTCGTCTGCAGTCTTGAACTTTTTCTTCGCGCTCGTTGTTTTTTCTCCGTTGCTCTGACCTGTCTCGCCCTTGTTCATTTGCTCCAGCGAAGCCGCCCAACTACGGCTTAAGGTCGATTGCGGCTTTGAAGCTGCCATCCATGTAAAAGGTACTGACTCGTGCTCGTGCGCCATCTTCCATTCGCCTTTGATCCTTTGGAAGCCGAACGTCTGCCGAAACCAGAGATCGGCCTTTGCTCCGTCCGCCTTTGTTCCGTGCATCCGATTCAGGCTATGGCTGAAGGCAACATCGTCGCCGATCATTATACCCGGGTCGCGGATTTCGTAGCCGATTGGGCCTTGCCAGGTGGCGAACCACGCATTTAGACCTTCTGCGTTCGATGCAGTCGAGAGCAGCGGCGCGCGAGAGAAAAGTGAACTAGGTTCGGGGCACAGTGGGAGAGCATGCGATTGGCGTCCTTATTGCGGAGCGCATCAGCCCATTCCTCGATCACTGCGCGGATTTGAGCTTTGTCAGTTGTTTTCGTAGTCATATTTTTTTGTCTTCTATTGCATCTTAAGCCTGATTGTCCTCTACGAAGCCGCCGGGTTTGGCTTTTCGCGCCTCGAGCCATTCGCTTAGCGAAACGACCTTATGGCTAGTCAGGTCTGTTCTGAGCATAGTCTTATTTCGGTTTTTCAGGGAGGTTTTGGTTAAACGGGAAGCTTGAAAGTTTTGCCAGACTTGCACCATCGGATCGAAGGGCAGCTACAACAGTGTGCTGATCGTTCCGCTCTCGATACGATGTGCTGGTTGGTAGTCATGAGATAGGTTAGTATCGGGGCATTGGACGGTGGGAGTCACAAATGTGGCGCGATTTCAGATGGACTCGCTAATGAGGGTCCGCGGGCGGGTGCAGTTAGTAACACACAGGATAAAGCCACCTGGCCAATAACCAAAATGCGCTGCGTTCTTTGTCGATCTCGTCCCGCTGTGCCACTACGATCAGGCGCATCCCTCAAATCAGTGCCGCCGGCTATCGCTTTTAATGCTGGAAGGCGGCCCGGGAGAACTTGGTTATCGGGCAGACGTAATGCGGTCTCGGGTTAGTCTCTACAGGCTTGCTAAGAACTCGATGAGCAAATCGTTTACCTCATTTGGGCGCTCCTGCTGGATCCAATGCCCGGCGCCCGGCACCAGAACCTTCTTTCTCAAGCCCGGCATATTTTCCTCCAAGCTGTCGAAAGCTTGCCGATACATGGTGATTACCCCGTCGAACTCGCCTGCTATGAAGAGCGAGGGCTGGCGAATCTTGGCTCCGCTGAGAATTTGCGTCAGCAGTTTCCAATTCCTGTCTATGTTCCTATACCAGTTGAGTCCGCCTCGGAAGCCGGTTCGCTTGAACTCTTCTGTGTAGAGGTCCAAATCCGCTTCAGTCAACCACGCAGGGAGCGTTTCCGGCACTGTGCCGGTGTCGAGAAACGTCTCCGACTTGTCGAACAGAAAACGCCAGCGCTTGTCCGGCGGTGCATCGCCCGACCCCGTATACAGCCCCATGAGCATCGTCTTGCGGACGTCGGCTTCGAGTTCAGGCTCAGCCTTGCCTGGTTCTTGGAAATAGAGCTGGTAAAACTGCTTCTCGCCTGCCATTTGTTTCATCGCTTCAGTCGGGCGGATGTCCGCCCACGATCGCCGACGATAAGGCACGCTCAAAAGAACAACGGCGCGGAAAATGTCGGGCCGCAGCAGTGCACAATGACAGGCGACCGCCGCCCCCCAGTCGTGTCCTACGATGACTGCCCTCGTCTCGCCGAGGGCATGGACGAGGCCAATAATATCTCCGCTCAACTGGAGAATGTTGTAGTCCTCAACGGCCTCTGGCCGATCTGTCTGTCCGTAGCCGCGCTGGTCCGGCGCGACGACGTGGTATCCTGCCTCAGCCAACGCCTTCAATTGATGGCGCCAAGAGTACCACAACTCCGGATAGCCGTGGCAAAGAACAACTAGCGGCCCCTCGCCATCCTCGGCGAGGTACATTTTGATCCCGTTCGATTCGACAATGCGGTGATTCATTTCGTACGCTAGGCGTGTCCGGATGGAGGCAACTAGCCTCAGTAAATCACAAAATTTACTCTCCAACTAGTAGTTAGAATATTAGCTCTTCACCCCAGGCCGTGAGCTGGGCACCAACCAAAAAATTTTCCATCAGGCGCCGAGCGTAGGCAGCCCGGGTGTTTCGATTGTCGATCGTGAGCACGAAATTTATCATTCCAACCCCACGATTACAGGAGCAATCCCGAACGATGATCCGCCACCAATTCAAGACTCAGGACGACGTCTTGCTCAATGCGGTGGGAGCTGGAAACCTCGGTCCAAGCGGTCTTGCTCGTTCACGGCATCTCGCAAGATTGGCGCTCGTGGATCGCGCAATCCTCACGCGATAGCTGTCGCAGAAACCAAGGTTTTCGAGACCGCATTATGCCGCGTCGCGAACTGCTCACCCCAGCCCAGCGTGAAGAGTTGCTGGCCTCTCCGACCGAAGAGATCGATCTCATCCGGCATTATACGTTTAGCACTCATGATTTTGCAGTCATCCGCCGGTGTCGCGGCGATCACAACCGGCTTGGGTTCGCGGTACAGCTTTGTTATTTACGTTTTCCCGGTCGGTTGATCGCACTGGGCGAGGTGCCGTATCCGCCGATTCTTGGAATGGTGGCCGCTCAGCTCAAGGTGCCGACTGGTGCGTGGAACTTTTACGCAGAGCGCGCAGAGACGCGTCGTGAACACCTGTTAGAACTACAGGAGCACTTTGATTTTCAGACCTTCACGCGCGCGCATTACCGACAGTTTGCGTTGGAGCTTGCCGCACTTGCCGACCAGACACACCAAGGCATCATTTTGGCCCGTACGCTGATTGAAGCGCTGCGTAAGGCAAAAATCATTATCCCCGGTCTTCCGGTGGTCGAACGGATGTGCGCCGAGGTGGTTAGTCGGGCGCAGCGCCGCCTTTACAGACGGCTGACGGCTCTTCTGTCGAATGACCAGAGAGATAAGCTCGATGCGCTTCTTAGCTTGCGGGACGGCAGCAAACAAACCACCCTCGCATGGTTAAGGCAACCTGCGGGTGCGCCGTCGGCCCGTAATCTACTGGCTCATATCGAAAGGCTTCAAGCGCTGCGTAGGATCGGTTTGTCGACCGAGACAGGTCGCAATGTGCATCAAAACCATTTGCTCCGGCTTGCCCGGGAAGGCGCGCAAACAACCGTTTACCACCTTCGTGACTTCGAAATCGAACGCCGTAATGCGACGTTAGTTGCAATTCTACTCGATACAGAAGCAACCCTGACGGACGAGATCCTCGATATGCACGACCGAATGATCGGCAGTGCGTTCGCCAAAGCCAAACGTTCCTACGAAGCCTCGTTTCAGGAATCGGGCAAAGCCATCAATGAAAGGTCAGGCTGTATGCGAAAGTCGGGCTGGCTTTGATTGAAGCGAAAAAAACCGGCAACGATCCCTTCGTAGCCATTGAACAAATTCTCTCTTGGGAACAATTCACTGAAAGCGTGTGCGAGGCAGAAAAATTGGCCCGGCCCGAAGATTTCGATTACTTGGGTTTGTTGGGCGACCATTATCCGCAGATGCGACGTTATTTGCCCATCTTCCTAGAGGCATTCGAGTTCAAAGCTGCTCCAGCAGCGCAGAATATTATCGAAGCGATTAACGTTCTCAATAAGCTATCGGCGGCCAAAGCGCGCTCCATACCGGACGATGCTCCTACAGAATTCATTCGTCGGCGCTGGGCACCTCATGTGTTTACTAGCTCGGGCTTTGATCGTCGTTACTAGGAGTTGTGCGCAGTGACAGAACTCAAGAATGCCCTGCGCTCAGGCGATATCTGGGTGCCGGGGAGTCGGCAATTCAAAGACTTCGAAGACTATCTCCTGCCCTCACCAGTATTCGAATCCATGCACACCTCTGGTTCCCTAACGCTCGGAACGGACGGGAGTTTCGATCGGTATTGGTCGGAACGCGAAGCCCTCTTACGACGTGAGCTTGAAAAGGTGGATTCATTAGCCGCGCGTCGGCAGCTGCCCGATGCCGAGATCGCCGATGGCATTCTTAAAGTGACACCGCTCACCAACGCCGTTCCCGAGGAAGCAGAGATTTTGATGAGACAGGCATATGCCAGGGTGCCCCACCTCAAAGTGACGGATCTGCTGATGGAAGTAGATCAATGGACAAATTTTACCAGTCACTTCACCCACCTGAAAAGCAATGAGCCTGCGAAAGACCGCACTTTGCTCCTGACAGTTATTTTAGCCGATGCAATCAACCTTGGACTTAACAAAATGGCGGAAGCCTGTCCCGGAACTTCGATTGCAAAATTGTCATGGCTTTCGGCTTGGCATATCCGCGATGAGACATACAGCAAAGCGCTTGCCGAGATTGTCAATTATCACCATCGCCAGCCGTTTGCAGCCAATTGGGGCGAAGGCACAACCTCTTCTTCAGACGGGCAACGGTTCCGGGCAGGCGGTCGCGGTGAGCAAGCGGGGCAGCTTAATCTTCGTTATGGCACAGAGCCTGGAGTTCTCTTCTATACGCATGTCTCCGACCAGTATGCGCCGTTTCATACTAAAGTGATCAACGCGACCGTCCGTGACGCCACCCACGTGCTTGATGGGCTGCTCTATCACGAATCCGATCTAAAAATCGAAGAACATTATACCGACACTGCTGGATTCACTGACCATGTGTTTGCACTCTGTCACTTGTTGGGCTTTCGCTTTGCACCGCGCATTCGCGATCTGGCCGACCGACGAATTTACGTTCCTGAAAAAGGAAGTACTTACCCAGCGCTAGGGAGCCTTGTTGGCGGCAGGCTGAATATGGCGCTAATGGCCGCTCAGTGGAAAGACGTTCTTCGGCTGGCAACCTCGATTAAGCAAGGCACAGTAACAGCGTCACTGATCCTACGGAAACTTGGCGCTTATCCCCGCCAGAACAGTCTGGCGCTTGCTCTACGTGAGTTCGGACGTGTCGAGCGGACCTTGTTTACCCTGGAATGGCTCCAAAATCCTGAACTCCGCCGCCGAGTCCAGGTCGGCCTGAACAAGGGTGAAGCAAAGAACGCCTTGGCACGAGCAGTATTCTTCAATCGCCTTGGTGAATTACGAGATCGAACTTTTTGAAAATCAGCGGTACCGGGCTAGCGGCTTAAATCTGGTGGTTGCAGCCATTGTACTATGAAACACAGTCTATCTAAAACGCGCCATCGAAGCGCTCCGCGAGGATGGCCGCTCGATTGATGAGTCGCTTTTAGCGCATCTGTCGCCGGTAGGCTGGGAGCACATTAATCTAACCGGAGAGTACGTCTGGCACGCCAACAAACGGGTCGCTAAAGGGCGCTTTCGGCCGCTACGAAAACCCCAGGATTCGATTTCACGCTTGTTTACGGCGAATTCTGAACCTTAGCGTACTCTATTTTCCGATATTCCGGAACTCGGAATATCGGAAAGTATTCCGTTAACGGAATACTTTCCGTTTGGTGTAGTGATCCCGATTTCGTCGAACTCCAGACTAAGCGACATATCATCAACCAACCAATCAATCGTATCGGTGCCGCGAAAGCGAATACTGCAGAAGCGAGGCCCCGTCTGTTCAGGAGCCGCGTATCGTGCGCATTTTCTCGTCGGTTACTCTTGCGCGCGCCTTGCCCTTCGCCTTCATCGGCGCAGAGTCTGACATCACGCCGTCAGGCTCAAGCATCAGGTCGAGCAATTCGTGGATTATACGACCGGCTTCGTTGGCGCGACCGGGCATTGACCGCGGAATTTTCAAGTTCAGGCCGCAAGCGAGTGTGCGAAAGGCGAGCGATAGGGATCGCGTATCAAGAGGAGGCTTGCGTCCCGCCCGAGCGAACCGCTCGGCGATGATGTCGGCATAGAAACTGGTGAGTCGCTCTTCCAGCGCGTAGAAGCGTTCCGCAAACTCAGGATTGCGTCGTGCATGGAGTTGAAGCTCCATGGTCACGACATCCCAATCCATATCGGCGTTCATCGTATCGAGCCAGTTGTTGGAGGCGTTGCGGGTCGCTTCGGGGTCGAGTTGCATGATCGCCTTGAAGTCGGCGATCTGCTCCTCCGCATACCGCTCGAGCAACTCGAACAGGATCGCTTCCTTTGTCTCGAAGTTCGAGTAGATGGCCCCCTTGGAGTAGCCAGCTTCAGCGGCGATCATGTCAACGGAGGCGCCGCCAAAGCCATATCGGGCGAAAACCTGTCGCGCAGCTACAAGCAACCGCTCGCGAGTCTGAGCGTGGCTTTCTGCGCGTGTGAGCCTGATCCGTTTGTCCACGATACTTCTTGTAATTGGATACCCGTTATTACTCAAGTACCGAATGGGCGCTCGGATGGCTTCAGCCGCGAGCCCCGGCGTCTTAAACGCAACATCTCCCGCATCAATGCCTGCAAAAATTGTCATGATCAGCTTACCCGCGTGGGTGGTGGTATTGGCCCAAGGTTCAGAGAGTGACTGGAACTTTCCACCAGCTTGGCGAATGATTTCCATGGTTTCGAGCAGATCACGCGTCGAGCGAGCCAACCGATCCAATTTCCAAACCACGATGATGTCATTGTCGCGGATCTGGTCAAGCATCCGGTGAAACTCGGGCCGATTGCGACTAACGCCCGAAATCTTTTCTTGAAAGGTTGCATCGTTATGAATATAAGCTACAATACGTATCGTAGCATCTAAATGTGCAAGTGGACCTGACGAACCCTGGTTAGGACAGCACCCTGAGGAATGGACCAATGCCGAAAGAGACGAAT
>JBEEIB010000391.1:0-5726 GCA_041167675.1 Verrucomicrobiota bacterium | reverse complement strand
GGATCGAGGTGGCTCAAGCTGATGTTTGACATCGACGGCAATTGGCGGCATCTGTTTGGCGGACGGCGAGGCGGTTTGTGAACGAAGGCGCGCACGTGTTCATCACGGGCCGCCGTGACGCGGAGTTGACCGCAGCGGCAATGGAAATCGGAAGAAATGTCACCGGCGTACAAAGAGACGAGGTTAACGGGAGAAATCGCATGAGCGAAGCATTAAGTCCCATCTTTGTGGTCGGCGGCACTGGCCGTCACGGAACAGGAGCATATGTAGCGCGACAGTTGCTCAGGCTGGGCTTACCGATCCGTGCGCTGGTTCGGCAAAGAGACGACCGGGCAAGAGCGCTGGAAGAGAGTGGGGCAAAAGTTGTGGTTTGGGAACTTCGTGATCGCCGGAGTCTCATCCACGCTCTCGAAGGAACCGCTGCTGCCTATTTTACGTACCCGATCGCCGGCGTAATCATTGATGCGGCCGCTAACTTCGCGTCTGCCGCGCGCGCAGCGGGACTGAAACGCCTCGTCGTGATGTCGATGGGCCCCGCCAACCCCGACAATCCAAGCCACCTGGGACGCGCCCAATGGTTAGCGGAGGAACTGCTGGAGTGGTCTGGCTTGTCCTGCATCCATCTGCGCATTGCAGCTCTGTTCTTCGAAAATCTTGAGTTGCTGCACCGCGAAGATATTTTAGGTGACGGTGCAATTCGGAACTCGTTTCCGGACCTGCCCATGAACTGGATTTCCGGTGAAGACGCCGGAAAGTTGGCGATTGCAGCCTTGCGGTTTCCCGAGCGGTTCGGCGATAAGACGGCCGTCTACCCGACTGGCAGTGAAAAATTCACGCACGGTGAAGTCGCCGGGATTATCGGTCGGCATCTGGGACGTTCGCTGAGACACGAAACAATTTCAGGCGAGGCTTGGCAGACGCGGCTCATGGAACTGAGCGAACACGACGGACGCATCAGCCTGGACATGGCGCGTCATATATCCGCTGTCGGCACCAGCATGCGAAAGCCTTTCCCCATAAACGATCTGTTCCACACGGTGACCCACGTTCAGCCAATGACCCTCAATGACGCGCTGAGGTCCGGATATCTCTCCTTTTAAGACGCGAGCGACATGCGAGAGCTATGAGCGGTGAGACAACTTCAGCAAGCAGTCGTGAGCGAGATCGGCGATGACGAACACCGGAACATTGCATGTAACGACGCAGAGCAACCGCAAGGTTGCGATGACCCGTTCGATGCTCTCGGAAATGGTCGTGGCGCCGTTTCAGGCGCGATGCGAGTCCGGATCGGTCGCGGTCTTTCGCCATGCTACGATTTGGCGCCGGTTCATTAGAAAACGGGCCAGGTTGGAGGGACGCACATGAGCCTCACGGATGAAGTCGGCGGCGGCCTCGATGGTTTGTCGCAACTACGAATGCTGATGGCTTCTGGACGCAAGCCCGGCATTCTGGTCGCGCTCGACTTCGATCTTGTCGAAGTCGAAGCTGGCAAGGCAGTTTTTGCAGGCACGCCGGGGAAGCACGTATACAATCCCATTGGCACGGTGCATGGCGGCTATGCCGCGACGCTGCTCGATTCCGCCTGCGGCTGCGCCGTCCATTCCCGCCTCACGGCATCGCAGGCTTATACAACATTGGACCTGAAGGTCGCTTATCATAAGCCAATTACCAAAGACACCGGACTCTTGCGCGCCGAGGGCCGGGTGCTTTCGTTCGGGCGGAGGGCGGCGTTCGCCGAGGCCAAGTTGACCGATGCGAGCGGCAAGTTGTACGCGTCCGCGATGTCAACGTTGCTTGTGTTTGACAGGTGAGGAATGCGGACGCCCTTCTGGTTCAGTACAACTTGGGTGCAACTGGGGACGAGATTTCAGGAGAGAGAACCTGTAAGCGAGCAACAAAACATTTGTAATTTTAGCCCTCTTTGTTAGAAGGAGAGTTACTGGACCGAAACTGAAGTTGTCGATCTTCACTTCCGTTGCCGATGCGTCCGAACACTCTCGGCCAGAAGCGCAAGCTGAAATTTCGGTCGCAATTCAGACAAACTGAGCGACTGGAGTTGGTATCCGGGTGATTCCTGGCTTTGTGGCGGGCGTACCTTACTTACCTCACTGCGTGGTCAGAGAGAGTTGCCAGTGCTTGGGCACAGCTGGCGTCAACGAAAAACTCTTGCTTTGAAAAATCAGATGCAGCGGAAGAGGGCCACGATCTCCGCGACCCAGAGGGTCATTACCGGTCGCGTAGGCAGAAATGTCGAAGGGCAAGTCCGAAGTCTTAACTTGCACTTCCAGTGTTGTTTCTTCTGAGATGAGCCGGTCGATGCGAGCACCTTGAAGATAGGTGGTCTCGATATGATCGTAACGACTGGGTATGGTCAACCAGAGGCGATGAACATTCAATGGCTGGGACGAAGTCAGCGACTCCACTCTTCGAAGGGCGTTTTCATGAAGGGTCCAGGTAACTTCCGAGACCAGACCTATATCGACAAGATCTCCAGCTTTGCCGCCTGGAACAACCCAGCGTCTCCAGACCACCCTCACGCTCTTGCCGTCTGCAGCAGGCTCGATCTCGTCCGCTCCATCCGCGGCAGCGATGGTTTTGCCATCGTCCAATTCCAGAAACGGAACGAGACACGGATAGATCTTTTCGACAGGCGCCGCAAGGCCGGGAAATCCATGCGGCGCGGGTTCATAGTCAGATGTCGCCGCTTTTGGTCCGGTCACGAGGGGCAATGCGAAATGCAAATGATCCTGACGAACCACCCAGACGCCAAACTTGCGGCCCGGTCCATTTCGGAAATATTGAAAACGAGCAACGTCGGGCAGGGTTGGGCGGGAAGGAAACTTTTTGACTCCTTCCCTTTCGAGGGCTTCCATGAATTTTTGGTGGGAAGCGATGACTTTTCCAAAGAACGTAGTGGTTTGCTGCCATTCGCGTTCTCTGGTGATGTAACTGTAGTCGCCTCTTCCGAAAGCGAAAACGGAGAGGAGATGCGTCTGGCCGTTGAAATCATTTTTGAGCCATGACCAAGCTGCAAAGTAGGCTGCGCCCAACTGAGCGAGTGGAGTGGGCCGGAATGCCGGATGCTGGCCGAGAAAAGCGGCGATCTCCAGAGTGTCCATATAACTGATGGCCCCAAGACTTCGCCCCCAGGGGTACCCGTAACCGTCCTCGGATAACAAATCCCACCAGAGTTTCATCTGCACCAATAGCGAAGGCGCAACGGCCTTCATGATGTCCTGACGACCTGTGAGTTCCGCAGCATCGTAGATTGCCCTGGCGTACTCATTGGAGTAGCGATCGTAGCGGCCGGTGGGCAGCGCATCATCGGCGAAGAGGGCGCCGTCGATGAATTGTTTGGCGGCCCGATTGAGCAGATCATCCAAGGCGGTGCGATCTTTGTTGAGGCCGAGTTGGTAGTCGATCGCCGCGATCCGCGCGGCCACGCCAAAATAATTTTCGGGAAGATGGATGAGCGTATGAGTTTTTTTATCGTAAAATCGGGCCGGGTCAAGCAGCTTCCGGTATTCCTCGCGTTGTTCGGCGGTCATCCGCTGCCACAACGCGTTGTGATTCAAGTCGGTTCCAAAACTCTGTAAAGCCATTGCGGCGTAGAGCTGCGCCCAGGTTTTTCCTCCGTGGCTCAGCTCGACGTGAGCCATTTTTCCGATCATCTCCGGAACGTCATGACCGGCAATCGCCCTAGTCTCAAAATACTCAGAATAGACACCGAGAGTGCGCATGAAGGACCCCCACGAAAATTCACCAGTAGTTAGCGCGCCAACCACACGGTCCGGAGGGGGATCAAGACTCTTGATGTCTGCAACATGTGCCGTCAGTTCGGTCTGCAAAAAACTTCGCACCTGCTGGTCGAGGTCAGCAGCATCGATGTGCGAAACGGCCGCCTGGGTTTTCGCGACCGAGCTGCAACTCAGACTCAACAATCCGCAGAGAATCAAAACAACAGGAGGTGCGATATGGAATTTGGTTTTTTGCAAGGTGGAAGAAAACGCGGCTCTGAACGCCAGCAGAGCCAAGCTTGCACATGTCATGGTTTTACGGAATTAATGGAACGCTCTTCGCTTTTGTGTTGCTCCAGCCACAACAGGTCCTCGAGCAAGAAGTACTGTCCATAAATCAACATCGCGTCACTGGGGCGAACGCCACAGCCGTGGCGCAGCACGCCCGGCGGAGTTTGATCGTTGTCTCCGACAGGAGTCAGATACCGGTCGATCAACGATTGCACGATTCTTTCCCCCTCTTCTCGATAGCTCTTTGCGCGTGCGCTGTCGGTGGTAATAAGGGAAAGACGGAATAACCCTCCGGCGATAATTGCGGCGGCCGAAGAATCCCGGTTTCGAAAATGAACGCCTTCATCGTCAAAGTCGTACCACGGCACGAAGTCGCTCGGGAGGTTCTTGATGGCATAGTCCGCGACTCGCTGGGCGGTGGACAAAAACAAGGGATCATGAGTTTCCGCATACGCAGTCGAGAAGCCATACAACGCCCAAGCGAGTCCTCGTGACCAAGTGGTGTCCGCGCCAAAACCCTGATGGGTGTGGGCGAAAACCCACTGTCCTGGCGCGACACTGTTCACCAGCGGGAGGTCCGCCTCGTTGCCGCCGCCACGCAAGATGAAGTCTTGCCGACTGTCGCCAGGGTTGTAATGCACGGATTGAATGACGGATCCATCCGGACGCACGTACCATTCCGCAGTGCGGAGGGCGTGCTTCCTGCCCATCTCCATCCACCGCTTGTCTCCCGTTTTTTCGGTTGCCCACCACAGCAACTGAAGATTCATCATGGTGTCCACGATGGTGTCATCTCCGTTCACGCCCCACGATGCAATTAGCTGCGTTTGCGGATTGAAGAGTTGGTCCAGCCGCTCGGCTCCGCGCAAGGCGCTGGCGCGAAGCGCGTCGTCGTGAGTCGAATCAAATCCCATCGCCGAGGAGTAGTAATACAAAAATCCCGCGTCGTGATTTTGCAGTGACTCTTGATTGATGAACTTCGAACCCCACAGTTCCGCCCATCGCCGATACTTCTCATCGTGGGTTGCGGAATATAGCTGCCACAGCTCGCCAGTCCAAAAACTTCCCGTCCAGTAATATCCGATCTGCTTTTGCCACTCTCCGGTCACATTGTTCGCTTCCGTGAAGAATCCCTGCCCGGAATGTGAAGTAATAGGTTCAGAGGTCGCTTGCAGAATCGGTTCCCATTGCAAAGCGGTTCTGTCGATAGCCTGGCGCAAGAGTGCAATCGCTTGCTTCGTGGTTTTGGCTTTGTGAGGAACCAAAGTATCTGGAGGCGCCTGTTGGCTGTTAGCCGACTCCGATAAGATGTGAATATTTGCAGGCTGCGTCATGCGCTCAGCCTGTTCCTGCACCGTGTTCAGGAATTCTTCGCGGCTTCTGATGGCATCTGAAGGAAGAATCAGAGATTGATGCTGCCCCTTCTCTTTCTGATTCGCGTAAACGACTCGGCGATTGGATCCTTCCTGATCCCAAGCTGCAATGGTGTACCAGGATTGCGTGCCATCGCTCAGTTTGAAATCGACGAGATGGTTCTTGCTATCGTCCTTGAATGCGGCGTGTGGCGCTACCGTGACGATCGCGAGGCCCAGCTGTTGTCCTGTGACGGCTTCTGTTGCCGTAGGTCCCGGCGCGACAACTTGCTCACCCCAAGTCGCGAGCCACGCCGCTGGTGAATCCTTTCCGCTTGTCGCGGGC
>JBEEIB010000390.1:0-3681 GCA_041167675.1 Verrucomicrobiota bacterium | reverse complement strand
GGTCTTTTCCTGGGCGCCGCGGCCGGCAGCGAAGTACCACAAGGCGTGCGGGGTGAGGGTGAGATTGCTCGCCACGCGGTATTCGAAGTAACCGTCGTCGGGGAGAACAGATCGAGTTGGTAATTCTTCGGGCTCAGATGGTGAACTCGCTTGCGGTAGACGACCACCCGCAGCTCAAGTCCCCAGACCGCCAACTCAAGCCGGGTCTCGAAGCCATCGATATCAGCAGCGACCGCTGTCCAGCGCGCTTGGGCGGCTGGCGCAGGATCACCAGGCCGTAGAGCAGCTTGAACGAGATCGTACGTACGACAAATAAATCCAGCGAAGCGATGGCAGCGGCATGATTGCGCAGAAATGTCCTCCAACCTTGGGATGGCGGTCGGCGGCGCCGGACCAAATACCTGCTCACGGTCGATTCGGCGACCTCGATCCCGAGCATTAACAATTCGCCGTGGATCCGCGGTGTGCCCCACAGCGGGTTCTCACGATTCATGCGCCTGATCAGCGCCCGAATCTCCGAATCAATCTGCGGACGGCCGCCAACGCGACGAGACTTCCACCGCCAGTAGGCGCGGAAACCGCGTCGGTGCCAGCGGATCACGGTCTCCGGCTGGACGATGATGATCGCATCCAGGACCGACGGATACAGTCGATACAGCCAAACGAACAGCAAGCGATCGATGTTCCACAGTCTTACGCGTTTTGGGTGCTGGCGCTTCGCGGCGAACCCTTGCTATCTGCGATTCCAAATCGGACGGAAGAAGGCCAAGCGGATACGGGTTGTAAATCGGTGGGAATGGTTTGTGCCCGGCACCTTCGTCGGCGAACCTCGGCGGGTGCTGCGCTCGCGCGTCGATGGACGAAAACACGAGCAAGGTTCCGACGATTGCCGCGCGAACTACCAACGCGCTAAGCAGCATCGTACGTCCCATCGCCTAAACTCTCTTTTCGCATCGTAGTGGCCGCAATCCAATCAACGCTTCAGCAACATCTACAACGATCTTAGCGCTGAGCTGAACAAATCTCCCAGAGGCTCGACTTGAAAACCGATCAACCATCAGAGGGATCGGGTTGCGGAACGTACACTAAGAACTTTAGTAGCCTTCCTCCTCGGCGGTGACCTTACCTGCGAAGCTGCGATAGGCAACAAACAAGTAGACGATCGCCAATATCAGCGCCGGAATGAACCAGGCAAGCCCGACCTCGAGAGAATGCGGCGCGGCGGCTGAGTTATAGACGGTGAGGCCGAAGCTCGGATCGAGGGTCGACGGTAGCACATACGGAAAGATGCCGTGGGCAGTGCTCGCGGCTATTCCCGCCATGTACATACAGGAGGAGACGAATGCATACTTGCCGGCGGCAGACGTATTGAAATGTCGCATTCCGAAAAGGCCGGCAATTGCCAGGGCCGGAAAAACGTAACCCCATGGATGATTGGAGATCTGATCGAGCAGATGCGGCTGAACGAAAGGACTTATCGTTGCGACCAGAGCGGTAAAGAACAGTACTGCCCACCATCCGAGACCGGCGACACGCCGGCAACGCACCTCAAGCTCGCCCCCGGTCTTCATCGCCACCCACAAGGCGCCATGCTCGCCCATCGCGAAAAACGTCGCCAACCCGATAATTATCGTGAACCAGTCGAGGATGCCGACCTCCTTGCCAACCAGGAAGTTGGTCCACAAAGGCAGAAAGAAGTAGCCAGTACTGTCGAGCGGAACGCCACGAACCACATTTCCGATCGCGGCTCCATAGAAACCCGCCAAAGCAGCACTGGCCCCGGCGAAAACCACGTCCCATCCGGGCGCCCAGACGGGACTGTCGAGGTGATTGCGAAACTCCAGTGAGATGCCGCGCAACATGAGCAGCCACAGCACGATCATTAGCGGCAGATAGAAACCGCTGAAGCTCGCAGCGTAGAGCACCGGAAACGCCAGAACCAGAACGCCGGCGCCGCCGATCAGCCAGACCTCGTTGCCATCCCATACCGGGCCTATCGAGCGCAGCACCGCGCGGCGTTCCTCGTCGGTGCGGGTCACGAGCAGATAAATTATCCCGGCGCCGAGATCGAACCCGTCGAGCGTTGCATAAGCGGCCAGCATCGCTACCACCGTCCAGAACCAGAATGTCGCCATCGCGAGTGCCTTTATCCAGAATGGCGGGCCGCCGCAGTCTGTACCGGGGCAGCCGGACCCTGCGCGTGCGCGATCGGGCCGCGCTGGACCTCGAAGTAGATCAGAAAAAGGAACAGGAGCGAAAGCACACCGTACATCCCGAAGAAACCGATCAGAGTGAACAGGGCATTGCCTCCCGAAACCCGGGGTGAAATGCCCTCAGCGGTGCGCATCAGACCGTAGACCAACCAAGGCTGACGGCCAAGTTCAGCAGTCATCCAACCGAAGGTGGTTGCGATGTAGGGAAACGGCGCCAGCAACATCAGGCCCCAAAGCAGGAGCCGCGTCTCGTAGAGAAATCCGCGCCACAGCGCGAACAGCGCAAACACCAGAATCGCGATGAAGAACGTCCCCAGTCCAACCATGTTGTGGTATGCGTAGTAGAGGAGCGGCACGTTGTCAGGCCATTGATCCCGCGGATACGCGTCGAGTCCCTTAATTTCTGCATTAAAGCGCCGATAAGTGAGAAAACTGAGAACATCCGGGATGACCAGCGGATTGTCGAGCGTCTCAGTTTCCATGTTCGGCTGTCCCAGGATCGCGAGGGGCGCACCCTTCTCCGTATGGAAGAGCCCCTCCATGGCTGAGAGAGTCGCCGGCTGATACGCGGCAACGTTGCGTGCCTGGCCATCGCCGAGCGGATACATCATCAGGCACGACGCGATGGCGCCCGCGATGACGCCGGTGCGAATGAAGATTCGTGCATGCGCATGGTGCTGGCCGGTCAGCAGATAAAATGCCCCGTTTGCGCTCATCACGATGCTGCCGGTTATTACCGCGGCGCACATGTTGTGCGGATACTGCCAGGCCAGCCATGGATTGAAGAGAAGGCTCCAGAAGCTCTCGAGCTCGATCGCGCCACTGCTTGTCACTCGATATCCCACCGGATGCTGCATCCAGGCGTTGGTGGCGATGATGAAATAGCCGGACGACCAGGAGCCGAGGAAAACAAGAAAGGCAGACGCCCAGTGAAGCCGGGGTCCGAGGCGTTTCTCGCCGAATAGAAAGAGGCCCAAAAAGCTCGATTCCAGGAAGAACGCAAAGACCGCTTCCATCGCGAGCGTCTGACCGATTACCCCACCGGCCGATCGCGAAAACGCGGCCCAGTTGGTCCCAAACTGAAACTCCATGGGAACGCCGGTCACGACACCCATGGCGAAATTGATCGCGAAGATGCGCGTCCAGAAATGCGCCGCCTGATGGTACTCCTCGTTCGCAGTCCTGAGGGCGATTGTTTTGAGAATCAGGATGAGCAACGCGAGGCCCATCGTGAGTTGCGGAAACAGGTAGTGGAAAACGATTGTAAATGCGAATTGAAGGCGGTCCGCTGTGAGCGCGTCCACTGGTTAGTCCTGTCGAGGGTGTTCAGGGCCGCTGACGGTGCGATCAGGTGTGACACATCGGCGGGTGCGAGGCGAACCGGCAGCCCCCGTTCTGCAACGATGCGCTTAGAAGCCCTGCGACATTATCAACTGGGATTTCCGTATATGGACCCAGCCCCTGTGCA
>JBEEIB010000389.1:0-7598 GCA_041167675.1 Verrucomicrobiota bacterium | reverse complement strand
TTCGAAGCGGACATCGTTTCGCTTTATTCGTTTCCTTTCTTGCAATTGGGTAATCTGTGCCAGCGAGCGGGTTTGAAGGCCGAGGCGCGGACCTGGTACGAGCGAGGACTCGCGATCAATCCGCAGTTCTCGCAAGCGCGCGAAGCTCTAACACGATTGGAACATTGATTCGTATCGCGTAACTGTCTTTGATGGCTGCGCCGCGAAGAATTGAACTCCTGGCCGCCTTCGCCGCGCTCTACATCATCTGGGGCTCGACTTATATCGGGATTTTTTTCGCAATTCAGTCCATTCCGCCCTTCCTCATGGCGGGCGCGCGTTTTTTTCTGGCCGGACTGATCATGTTTGCGATCGCGCGTCTGCAAGGCCCACTCAAATCGACTTGGAGCGATTGGAAGACTTCGCTCATCGTTGGCGCCTGCCTTCTCCTTGGCGGGAATGGTGGCGTGACAATCTCGGAAAAGTTTATCGAAACGGGCTTGGCAAGCCTGATTGTCGCAACTGTCCCTATTTATATCACGTTGCTCGGCTGGTTGGTTGGAATGACTCCGCGACCGAGCGGCATCGTCTGGGGTGGACTGGCCGGCGGATTTCTGGGAGTCGGAATATTGCTCGGACCCGAATTGCGATTTTCCGGCGGTAGTCGCGCGGCTATCGGAATGTCGATCTTGCTGGTAACCTCATTTATTTGGTCAGCAGGTTCGCTCTATACGAGGGGTGCAAAGCACTCCGCATCCCCATTTTTTGCCGCTGCGCAACAAATGTTTTGCGGCGGCGTGCTTCTAATGCTCGTCGGACTCTTCGCCGGCGAACTAAAGAATTTTCATCCTGAAAAGATAACGGCGTTGTCGTTAGGCGCTTTCGCGTATCTCGTTTTGATCGGTGCGATCATCGGATACACGGCGTATTTCTGGTTGTTGCGCAATTGCGATCCAGCCAAAGTCGCGACCTATGCTTACGTGAACCCGATCGTCGCCGTGCTGCTCGGAGCTTTGTTCGCGCACGAAACGGTGACGTTGCGAACGCTGCTCGCTGCAATGTTGATCATTGGATCGGTCGCGCTCATTATCACCGTGCAACAAATAAGAACCAAACCGATGCCGCCGATCACTGCCGCGATAGAAACGGAATGCGCGAGATGAGCTCAGGGTCAGACGCCGACGGACAACAGGATCGACCCGCCTCTGCCGAGGCTACGGCGGGCAAGCGACAGAAGGCAGACGTTGTGAGACGCAACTGGCGGGCCGAAGTCGAAACTGCGGAAGCTTACCGTGAACTTGCCGCTCGCGAAGGTGATGAGAAGCGAAAAGCGATCTTGTTGCGCATGGCCGAAGCCGAGGAGCGGCACGCGCGGCGCTGGGAACAGAAACTTGTCGACCTCGGTGAACCGGTCCCCACGATTCCAGATTCGTTAGGCCGACGGCTAAAACGATGGCTGTATCGGGCGCTCGGAACCGAAATTGCGATTCGGCGAATGGAAGCGGCGGAAGAAAAACACGAAGCCGAATTTCGCGACCAGCGTGACCGCGCCCTGGCGAGTGAGCACGATGTGAAGGATTTCTTGCGCGAGAGCGCGGTGGAAGAAAAGGCGCACGCGCGTGCGTTGCAATCAATGGTGCCGCAACTGGGTCCGCGCACTGTGCTCGACACTATTTTGAAGCGCGAACGCTGGCACGGGCGCGGTGGAAGCTGGGTCGCGGACGCAATTTACGGTGTGAACGACGGGCTCGGCGCAGTGTTCGGTATTGTCTCCGGAGTGGCCGGCGCGACGAATAACCAGCAGCACTTCATTCTGATTTCCGGTCTCGCTGGCATGATCGCTTCCAGTTTGTCAATGGGCGCTGGCGCGTATCTGGCGGTCAAAAGCGAGGCGGAAGTTTACGAAGCGGAGATCGCCCGCGAAAAGACAGAAGTGGAAGAAAATCCAGAAGAGGAAATCGAAGAGATGTCGCTCTTTTACCAACTTCAGGGATTCAGTCCGGAAGAAGCGCAACGGATGGCCGAGCGATTGGGCGAAAACCCTGACCAGCTCGTGCAGGCGATGGCGCAAAGTGAGCTCGGACTTTCCGAACACCGTTTCCCCTCGCCTTGGAAATCCTCCGCTTCTGCTGCAGTCTCCACTGCCATCGGCGCATTCATCCCGATCATTCCGTTTTTCTTCATGAGCGGAATTGCCGCCGTTATTTGGGCTTTTGCGATTAGTATCATTGCCCACTTCGCCGTCGGCGCAGTCAAATCCCTGATCACGCTACGTTCCTGGTGGGCGTCAGGATTGGAAATGACAATGGTCGGCGTCATCGAAGCCGCAGTGACCTACGGCCTCGGTCTTGCCTTCGGCGCGATCTCTTGAAAGCGGGTTTCCTGTTTGCCCACTCGTGTTTGTATGAAGGCGACGAGATCAGCGTTTACGCATATCAGCCGTCGGGCGTGAAGAAAGTGCTTAGCGTGGGCTGCGGTCTTTAGCCGCCGGAGCTTTGCAAGATTCTACCGGAGTCTAGCGGTAAAACCCGTGATATCGGTAACCACCGTCCTCGAGCGTGAGTGTCTCGACGTCCCACATCGCCGTAAACGCATAGTTTTGTCCCGGCGCGAGATCTATCGTTCGATGTGTGAGCATGGTCTTACCGTAGGGCGACGGAGTATTGGTGACCGTCAGACGATGGCGACCCGGCCGCACAATGGCTCGGTAGCCTTCGCCCCGGGACAGCGTCGTCACCGGCACTCCATCCAGATAAATACACAAGCCGTTCTGATTTCCGTAGTCCGCCTCGCGGAAGACGGTTAGACCACTATTGCCCATCAATTCAGTGCGCGAGTAATCATAACCCGGTCCTGCCATAGCCCACGCAGGGAGCGCAAGGCTCGCCGTAGCGAAAAGAAGGACGATCAACTTCGGGGTCCAGTAGCATGTTTTCATACGAAACCTCCTCCGATGTGCGGTCATTTAACCGCGACGTTGCCCAATAGTATCGAAAAAAGCGAATGCACCAAACTTTTTCTGTGTTAACAAGGGGCGATCGAGCCGACTCGGGAAGAGCTTTCATCAAACAGAAGCGGCTATACCACGTGATGGACGCATCTCGTCGCAAAAACTGCTTAGAGGAACTTTACAACGAAAGTCGGCCTCAAAAGTTGTATATCGATTACGCTCGAAAGCTTCACGCGTAATCAGATCGTTCACAACGGACTCGGCCAATACCTGCCAATTTACTGTTACCAAGTCGACAAACACGTCGGGTATTTTGGAAAAAGGCATGTCGATTGGACCATCCACGAGCGCGGCGCGCCGTGCCGCTAACAAATCCGTCAGCTCGTTAGGATTTCGAAACGCAAACATCGATGCTAAGCCCGCGGATGGGAAAACGATTCCGTCGGTTTTGTTGCGCGATAAATCGCGCAAGAAAGTGGCGGCATCTTCCGACTGAAAGGTCCGAGTATCAGATTCAATCTTAAGATTCTGCAAGGTCACGCGTAACACTTCCTCAGTAACTACCGAACGATACTCCTGAGAGTCGACCACAGTGATTTTGTGAACCGAGTTTCGGTTCTTCCAATCCTTTAACAGTGTTTCAATGGCACGCTCTCGCCACACAAAATAACGGGACGGAATACTCGGAGTCCCGACCTGGGAGATAGCAATAACTCGAATCCCCATGTCGGAAAGTCGCAGTAATGTCTCAAAAGAGCTTCGACCAGGTTGAAGCCAAATGACCATATCGACTTCGTGACTCTTGGATTGATCAATTAGCGTTCCATCCGCCTCTTCGTCCGGCCGAAGAAAGAATGTTGTCGTGGCAAAGCCCCGCAGCCAGAGTTCGCGTCGCATCCAAATAAAAAAAGTTCTGTACTCTTGAATGGTGATGAAGTGTGAAATCAGGGCCGGCAAACCAACAAGACCGCGAACGCTGAGACGCCGGCTGTTACGCAGTCCATTTAGAACGGTCTTGGAGCCTCGGACACGACTCAACAGGCCTTCGTCCTCCATTTCACGATAGATTCTTGCAACCGTTGAAACTGGCACCTTGAAACGCTCACCGACTTCACGAAGCGAGTAGAACACCCGCGGCTGTTCGCGTTGGTTCTTGATTGCCAAAGACCTCAGAAGTTGCCGCAGATTATCGGTCTTGTGCTCAGCGTCCTTTAAAAGGGAAACACGTGGTAACCGTCCAAGATCCGGAGAGATTCTTGACTGAGGCATAAGGAAGTAATTTGCCTGGGGCTAGAGTGATCTGTTTTGTAACTGTTCGCAAGTGATCACTATCTGTTCGTAACTGTCTACAAACTGTTTGTCTAGGCAAATCAGGCGTCGCCCGACAGATTACGCAGTATGCAACTAACTTCGTCGTGCTCAGAGGTAAACGAGGCGGAATCCGGCAGCGCGACACGTTGCAACGCGGCTCTATGGGACGTCTTAGGATTTCCCGAACGGGCGGCTTTTCCCCCAGGACAAACACGACGCTGCTTCGGCAGGCGGTGCAGCGAGATGACGTCGTTCAACTCCGTCAATCTATCCGATTCTCCACACACGCAGAATCGGATGTCGGAAACGACTGAACCTGAATGCGTCGGTATTCTAATCCGAAATCTACGGTTAGAACCGACGCATTCTCGTATTTGGATCTATCCCGCTCTGGCTCTTAGAGTTTCGCGTCTAACCAATCCGGTCCGCTCCATTGCTCGAACAAGATCCCTCCCCCTGATCTGGAGTTAGAGTTTTTCCCGGCAAAAGCTGTGGAGGTAAGGGGATTCGAACCCCTGGCCTTCTCATTGCGAACGAGACGCTCTACCAGCTGAGCTATACCCCCGATATCTTTCAACGACCGCCGCTTAAGGTGCAGAATTTGATCTGCATTTCAACTGGCACCCCACCCGTTTTGCCCCCCTGGTGATTTTCCGTCAGTCCACTCCTGTCCAGAAAAGTCAGGATTGAACGTCAATGGGATCCGCTTCCGCTTTACCCAAAAATGTTCAACTACCAGGGAAAAGTATTGAGGTGGAGCGGCTATCGGTGTCGATGGGTCAGGGCCTGGGGCTCGCGCCCATCTCGGAGGCCCGCGCCAGTGCTTGCGTGTCGATATACTCCCGGATGTTCGTCAGTTTGCCATTTCGAACGGTAATGGCGAAGACCCAATGGTCCTCGAACGTCTTATTTGTGGCTATGATTCTCCCCTTGGCGAAGCCGACGACCATCACGCGGTCGCCTTGCGCTACGAATTCGGGGGGCTCTGGGTAGGAAGTTTCCAACTTGGCGGAGGCCTTCTGAAGCAAATCCGCCAATCCCGCGTGCCCGCGGTGCGTGCCGGCCAGCGGCCAGTCCTCGCCTGGAATAATCCACTCAATCTCCTCGGCAGACAACGCCAGCAGACGTTGCTTATCGCCGCTGCCAAGTGCTGCAAAAAAATCCTTAACAATCTGAATATTCTTTTCTGTGTTCATCGAAATTCCTCCATTTCTCTCACATCGGATCGCGTGGTGTCGGTCATTCAGCTAGGACCGACACCGAGTTGTTGCAGCATCAAGGCAGCTTCATTGTAGCAATGAAACGATTTGATCTTCCCATTCTCGAGGTGAAAAACATCGCACGACGGGAAATCTATCTTCTTACCGGTGGGAGCTATGGTTCCCGAAGGAAGCTTCAGCTCGCCTTGGTGCGTTCCCCGGATTGCCAGCTCGACGATGACGACGTCGCCCGCGACGTGGACTTTTAATATCTCGCGGTGGACGTCGGGGAATGCATTTGCTAAGGCGGCAATGCAGTCACCAATGCCTTTCCCGCGGAACTTCGTGCCGGAAGCCATATCCCACATGTATCCGTCTTCAGAAAACGCGGAGACAAACTTCTCGGTATCTAACGCTCGGCCTTCTGCGGCCGCGCACGTCTCTCTAATGATTTGTTCGTTAGCGTTCATATTAAATCCTTCGTTTAGTTGGTTAGTGTGTATTTGATTAAGGTCTTTCAGTGAGCCTCCGTCCGAAAAGGAAGGCCTCTTCTTCTTGTTAGACCTGTGCCATGCCTCCATCGACGGCGAGATCCACGCCGGTGATGTAAGAACTTTCATCGGAAGCAAGGAATACGACGGCAGCAGCGACTTCTTCGGGCTTGCCCCTGCGGCCGAGCGGAACCTGCGAGGCGAACTGAGCTGCCGCCTGTTCTACCTGTTCAGCGGTGAGGCCCGCGTTCTCCAAGGCTGGAGTTTCGATTGGGCCAGGACTCATCGAATTCACACGAATCTTGCGATCCTTTAGTTCCACCGTCCAGCCGCGAGCGAAGCAGCGCACGGCTGCCTTGCTAGCGGCGTAGGCGCTAAACGCTGAATCTCCCCTTACGTTCGCGACCGAAGAGGTCAGGATGATCGAGCCGCCATCCTTAAAGAGGGGAAGGGCCTTCTGCGCCGTGAAGAACGTTCCCTTTACATTTAAGTCGAAGGTTTTGTCGAAATGAGCTTCGGTAGCCGTCTTGAGCGGTGCGACTTCACCCCAGCCGGCATTTGCGAAGAGGACGTCGATGTGACCATATTTTTCTTTCACGACGGCAAAGAGCCGATCCAGATCTTCTAAGCGCGTTACGTCGCCCACGACCGTCGTGACGTTTCTGCCGATCAAGGCTGCGGCCTCTTTCAGCTCTTTCTCTCGTCGGCCAGTAATCACGACGTGCGCCCCTTCTTCCACGAAGCGCTTGGCCGTGGCCAAGCCAATCCCGCTGTTTCCGCCTGTAATGACCGCGATTTTTCCCGCCAATTTTTGTCCTTGCTTGTTACTCATATGTTTCTCCCTTGTCTTTATTTTCCTTATTTTGAGAATGTGAGACTTACGCTTTTCCTCCAAAGCTGACGTAGTCATCGAGTTCGCCGAATTCGAACCAGGTTTTGACGTCTTCCCGGGTTTTGGAAAGCCGGCCCAGCAATTCGGCAAAAAACGCAAGTGTTTCGGCGTCGCTGTCCGGTCCGCGTTTTTCCATGAAGGCAGACCAGGCCTCGATTTCCCATGGAGAGCGCGGGGTCTTGGAATGGGCCTGAACCCATTCGAACATTTCCCCGTCACCTTTGCCGGTTGCCAATTCCTTCAACAAGGCATCGGGATCGAAGCCAAGAAATTGCACCAGGCGTTGGTCGGTTGTGGAATTGTATTCATATTCGCCATTCTTCCCGACGAGGGTCGCTCGGCCCTTGTCGAGCATGCGGGCCAAAACCACGTAGTTGCCAAGACGAACGCGAAAGCTCCGGGGCGGGCGCTGAGTTAGATCAATAAAGAAATGTTGAGTTTTCATAATTTTCTAGTTTTGAAATAGCCCGGTTGATCCAAATCGGAAAACAACCCAGGCTGTGCATCATGCGCCTTCTCGAGCCTTGTAGCTATAAGGGGAATGCCGGATATGCCGGTTCGTGATTGCAGCGATGCAAGCTTTGCATCACGATATGCCGGTTCGTGATTGCAGTGATGCAAGATTTTGCATCACTATTTCAATCGTGCTGGAAAAGCTTCGTTTGTTCTTAGTGGTCCTTGAGGAAGGCAGCCTCCGTCGTGCGGCTGACCGTCTGCGCATTTCTCAGTCCGCCATCACGCGACAGATGCAATCACTCGAACTCGATCTCGGTGGG
>JBEEIB010000388.1:0-13271 GCA_041167675.1 Verrucomicrobiota bacterium | reverse complement strand
TGTGAATAAGATTTTTTCTTTGCAGGGGCCGTTTATAAACGAACTGCCCAGCGGAGAAGAACGCGCCGGCTGGCTACGAATTAGGTTTTCGGATCTACGAGATCTCTAGGGCAGAATTTCGAGCCAGCCGGTCGCGCTTTGATTCGTCAAGACCAATACTCTGGTTGATGTCGAGCATCCAACGACGACTCGACTATACGGATTTCGGACGTTCAAAGCAAAGCGGCTTCTTCGCTCGCGGCAAAAAATCCCTTAGCTACATGAGCACAGTAATACCAGTTCCTGTCCAGGACCGAAAATACGTCTTAAGTGTGGGGCTCGATTGGGCCGATCAAGCACACGCTGTCTGTCAACGCACTTGGGTCGATGGCCAACGCCAAGTCTTCCAGATTGGAGCCGATCCGGCTTCGGTGGAGGCTTGGCTGACTCAACTCAAAGCACTGGCTGGTCCGCAAGGCCGGATCGCTATTGGTTTTGAGCAAAATCGGGGGGCGCTTTTCGAGATGCTCCGTCTCCACAGCGATTGGATCGATCTCTATCCGCTCAATCCTTTGACGGTGAGTAAATATCGAGAGGCCTTTTTTACCAGCGGCGCCAAGGATGATCCGCTCGACAGCCAACTGATCGAAGAACTCCTCTACCATCATCTCGATCGGCTCCGCCCTTATCAGGCTCCCGAGCCAGAGCTGCGCGAGTTGGATTTACTTTGTCAGCAGCGACGTAAAGCCGTTGATGCCGCCGTGGCTTGCGCCAACGAACTCTGCAGCCTGCTCAAAGTCTACTATCCACTGGCCCTCGATCTACACCAGGAGTTGCGTTGCAGCCTTTCGCTGCATTTTTTAAAACGCTGGCCCACCCTCGAGCAGTTAAAAAAAGCCAAACCCCAGACCCTGCGTTCTTTCTATTTTCAGCATCACTGTCGCAGCCAAAGCTTGATCGCCGAGCGGCTGGAAAAGATCGCCCGCGCTCAAGCCGTTACTGAAGATCCCGCCCTCATCCGGCCCTTGGTCTTAAGCCTGCAGCGCTTAGTCAATCAGTTATTCACTCTGCAGGCTTCGATTGCTGCTTTTGATAAAGCCATCCAGGCGCTCTTTGCCCAACATCCTGATCACCACCTCTGCGAGAGCTTACCCGGGGCTGGCCCCCAATTGGCTCCTCGTCTATTGGCGGCTTTTGGCTCCAATCGGGCCCTGCTGACTCACCCCAGCCAAATGCAGAAAAAGAGCGGCACAGCCCCGGTGCTCGATCGCAGCGGTCAAGGCAAGACCATCTCTCGGCGCTGGTGTCGCAGCAAGTTTCTCTGCCAGACTTTCCACGAATTTGCTGCTCATTCCATCCCGTACTCCACCTGGGCCAAGGCTTGTTATCAACAATTGCTGGCTCGAGGTAAATCTCATAACGCCGCCGTGCGCGCCTTAGCCTTTAAATGGATCCCCATCATCTTCCGCCTTTGGCAGGATCGCTCCCCCTATGACGAAAACCTCTACCTGCAAGCCCTCAGAAATCGCCGCTCGCCCTTGAGCCAAAAAATCCCTTATCCCAATGTTTAAAAACTAAATCATTTTACTTGCGCAGACCAGCTCAGTTACTGCCCTACCATTATGGGTTCGCGGGCACGACGAGCTTCCAATGCTTTACCGTACCGCTTGTGCGCGGGCCCTGCCAGATCAGGCTTTCGCCCTGCCAAAGTTGCCTCACTGCCTCGCCAGGATCTGCTCGGTCTCTCCGAGAAGAGAAACACCGAAGTCATCCAATTGCTCCGAACCTTGCAACTCCCGCAGCATTTCTAGGCAACGGACCAGATTGGGTGCGACTCGAGCATCCTTATCTTGACGTTGTAGAATTTTCGCAGACTGCAAGTATCCATTGGCCAGGAACTCTTGCCAAGCAGGATTAGCCCGATTGGACTCCAGCAAACGTTCGAAGATTTCGCAGCTTTGTTGGTAATCCTTGAGTCCATCTTCAGGCTTCTCCAGAACAATTAAGGTTTCGCCTACGCGTTGCAGCGCCAGCGCAAAGTCCTGACACCACATAATGTTGGTCTGATCCGATTGCGTCAGCTTTTGACAGATTTGGAGGGAGTCGGCGTAATATTGGAGAGCCCTATCGAGTTGCCCGTCCGCCTTCAGAAGATCTCCCAAGCGGCCTAGGCAGACTGCCAAATCACTTTGATAAGCCGAGTTACCAGGTTCATCGTCGCATAGCTTCTGGAAAACGGTATGGCCGCGCTCAGAAGTTTTCAGCGCCTCTTCCGCGTGATCAAGATCGGCCTGGACACTCCCCAGATTGACGAGTCCAAGCGCAAGATCACGTTGCCGGGTACGATTGGACGGCTCTTCATCGGCCATTTGCTGAGTGATATCTAGAGATTGCTGATAGTACTTCAATGCTGCTTGCGGCCGTCCTTCGGCGCGCAAGACACCGCCGATGTGGTCGAGGCTAATCGCCACGTCCCGGCGCAACTCCTTGTTCGCCAGATCTTCGTTGAGCAATTGTTGTACGCTGTCCAACTGCTCATTATAAAAATCCAGCGCTTCCGGCAGTTTGCCTTCGACTTCCAGAGCGTAACCGGTTCGCTCCAGACAGGCTAACAAATTTCGGTGCTGTTGGACGTTTCCGGGGTTTAGATTGGCGAGTTTTCTAGCGACGTCCAGCGCACCTTTGTATGAGGTGGTCGCTTGCTCTGGAGCGCCTACGTTTACGTAGAGTTCACCTAGCCGATTAAAAACATCGGATAACAGAAGCCAACGGGCAGAATCGTTTGACTGTTTCTCCGCCAAAGTCTGCAAAACCTTACGCTCTCGTTGATAGGATCCGATGGCTTTCGACCACTCCTTTTCGTTAAAATAGATCGCCCCAAGCTTGTGCAAAGCCGACGCCAGTCGATCTTTCCACGGTAGATTCTCAGAATCTTGATCGACCAGTTCTTGAAGTTGGTCGGCGGCACTCTTGTACGACGAAATTGCCGGATCTACGCTCTTGAGGGAGACCTGGATGTCTCCAATCGTTTGCAGTTCGTGGGCCAAATGATCGGACCAGCGGGTGTGCTCCTGATTTTCTTTGATGAACCGGCGAATAATTTCGCATGCTTCTCGCCTCGATGTGAGGGCTTCCTCGAGTTTTCCCTCATCTCGAAGCAGATCTGCCTGATCATCCAAAGCGGCGACGCGTAATACCGAAATCGGTTGATCATGCGGATTGCCTCCGGTTGTTTGGTTGTAGGACTCGATCCCTCGAAGCGCGCCGTCAAGCAGATCCATTCGGCGAACCGGATTAAGGCTATCTCCAATATCTGCGACGATCGTGTGAATCATCGATTCAGCACGGTACCGAGCATCCACGGCTTGCCGCATTACCCGTTGAGCTTCACCTTTTTGGGCGATTGCCACCCGACGCGAATCTGCAAAATGATGGTAGCGATGAAAGCTGATGGAACCAAAAACGATTGCTGCGACCAGCGCACCACCGATTGTAAAGACGGTTTTTGCAACAAAGCGACGCTCTTTTCTGCCCTGAATTCGAATCTGCCAAATCCAGTCATACACATAAGAGCGGACCTCCATGCTCAGTGCTTCGCCGAAGCGTTGAAAGAAGTGATCCGTCTGCGTTAACGCTTCTCCCCGCGGGAAGACATAGTCGATGGTTGGTTGCACGGAGCGTTGACGGCATTTTTGGCGCAACACTCGTTCGAATATTTTTTCAAATTCTTCGGTACCGCGATAGCGATTGATGCTGGTGGTAAAGTCGCTTTGACGATTGACGCCGCATTTCTTCCAGTCGTGCAAAAAACGTTCGAGTGCGTTCCAACCGGAATTATTCTCCTCAGACCCAGCCGCCGGCGTTTCGCCAATAATTTCGGACTCCTTTGTAAATAGCAGGAAATCAGGGATGCGACCGATCTGCGTGGTATGCGCAGTCGCAACACCGGCAGAATTTGCGTTTTTGGGCACGCCCGCTCCGGAGGATGCGCCATTACCGCTACACTTTTCGTCAATCAGACATATCACCAAATCGAACGCTTGATGATTCTCGACGGAGAAACTATCGGCGGCGCCTCCGTGATTGCGGTGGAAGACAAGTTCAAGACTGACCTCTTCGAGATAGTCTTCACCAACCCGTCTTACTATTTCACCTGCTCGCTCGCATTCGGACCGAGCGTCATCTCGCGATGACATCAGGATGCGGTAGACCGGCATGGACATAAGAGCAGCAGAAGATCCGTGTGAGCGGCAATAGTTTTTTGGGAAAAATTACGGTATTTCAGACCATTGTCTGAAATGGCGGGGAACTTCGAGAACATGTTTCGCTGCAAAAAGGACTCTTGGCAAGCGGATCTCAGATCATGGCGACGAAAGATTGTCTTCCGTCTTGTCGCGATGGAGATTCTCTTTCCTCAAGAAAAATACAGAAATCGGAGCGGTTTTACTGAGTCTTGAAAAAAATTAGAAGCGATCACAGACATCGCAATGCCTTTATTGGTGATTGGTTGCGCTCTGATGACTAAGATGGCATTGAGTTCGAGAGCAAGAAGCTGCATAAAACAGGATCATGCGGGCAAATCTGCGTGCCGAGAGGAGAGACGCAGAGTGTTGGAAATGTTTTTAAGCCGGAGCATTTTGGTGCATACGTGTGTTGGCGTTCGATGTTTACGGAACACTGGTTGACGTGCACGGAATCGAGAAAACTGCTGAACCCTTTCTCCATGGACGGAGCTCAGCATTCATAGCGCGCTGGCGAGAGAAAACTGTGGACTACGCTTTTCGACGGGGTCTCATGCAGCATTATGTTGATTTCGGCGAGTGCGGGCGGCCGGCGCTTGATTTTGTCGATACCGAAATGCGAACCCGGCTAGCGTCAGAACAAAAAAAGGCATTGTTAGAATCTCAGCAGCAATTGCCTGCATTTCCGGATTGCGACTCGGGCCTTAGCGCAATTGCGTGAGAGCCAACAATTGCTGGTGGCGTTTTCAAACGGAACGACTAAGACGGTAAATCAAATCTTATCTGCGGCTCAGCTGGCCGGCTATTTTTCGCAAATCATCAGCGTCGATGAACTCCGCACTTTCAAACCGAGTCCGGCGGTCTACGCATACCTTACGAGATCGGTTGCTGCCGATGCCAAAAGTGTATGGTTGATCTCCAGTAATGCCTGGGATGTAATCGGCGCAAAATCGGCGGGACTACGCGCTATCTGGGTGCAGCTGATTCGGATCAGTTATTTGATCCGTGGGGTATCGAGCCAGACGCAATCGCAAAGGATCTCACGGAATGTGCGCGGTTTTTTGCCGAATTGGACGGCCGCGGCAGTAGGGCGTAGCTGGGGTCGCGGCTACCTGCGGACATTGCCGGTGACGGCAGCGATTCTTCGATTCTGTTCAGAGTCGACAATAAGAATTGCCAGCCGCTTGAGTCTGGTCTCCTCTTTTTTAGCGCTCATGACCCACCAAGTTTGCGGTTCGCTAACCCGGTGGCTGAGCTTGAAAGAAGCGCGAAGCCATTCCCGAAATTCGGAGGCAGAAACGAAATAGGTAACCGATGTATTGCTCTGAATTGAGCGTTGCCGTTTTTTCGAGGATGAACTCGAGCCTGGCATAACGAATGGGGAGATCCGGTTAACGACGCGGTCCGCGGCCGCCTAGATTAGGCCGTCCCGATGTTTACGGATTCCGTCTTCTCACTTCTTAGAACGGAATATCATCCGGCTCAGCGTCCAAGTCGGGATCTTTGGGAGCCTGTCGTTGGGGTGGGGGAGGCGTTGTCCGCCTTTGAGTGCCCGGGGCAGTTGAACCGGCTTCGCTATCGCCTCGGCTGCCTAGCATCTGCATATTTTCGGCCACTACGCGCAAACGAGAGCGCTTCTGACCGGTCTGTTTGTCGTCCCAAGTATCCAGCTGAAGCCGGCCTTCGATGAAGACCTGTCGCCCTTTCTTGAGATATTCTTGCGCAACTTCGGCTTGCCGGCCCCAAAGCGTCACGTCGACGAAGGTGACCTCTTCCTTCTTTTCGCCATCTTCCCCCGAGTAAACCCGGTTTACGGCGATGCCAATATCCGCAACCGCGGTTCCTTTCGGTGTGTACCGCACCTCGGGGTCACGAGTCAAATTTCCGATAAGTAGAACACGGTTGAGGTTGGCCATAGAAGAGTGACTATTTGGGGTTCTTTACTGCCGGTTTACTCGGCAATAGCTGATAATGCTGCAAAAAGACGATCGGATCGAGCTTGAATTTGCTCCGTAACTTCGTGATGAGAGAGGGCTCGGCTTCGAAGACGAAATTGACGTAGAAAGCGGATTCGACGTTGCTCGGAGTATAAGCAAGCTGCCGCTTATCCATCTTTTGGATTTGCTCGATAGTTGCCCCTTCCTTCACAAACTCACTTTCCAACCGTTCCACGATTTCTTTTACCCCATCTTCTTGGCCTCGAGTATCGAGCGCCATTAAACATTCATAACGCTTTTTCATAATGTAATCAACTATTTTCTGTGCGATTGAAAACGTTCATCGCCGCGGGCACACCTTCCGCCGCAATCTGCTGAATGGCAGCAACCGCCCGTTCTACCGCTTGGTTTACGCTGATCCGTTCACTGGCCGCAAAGCGACCTAGTACGTGATCAACCAGATCTTTATCGCCCGGAGCCGCTCCGACTCCTATTCGTAAGCGGGGAAAACCATATCCAAAGTGTGCGGCTAACGACCTCAGTCCATTGTGTCCGCCTTCGCTGCCTTCTGCGCGGATGCGCAATCTTCCGAGCGGTAACGCTACATCGTCTACCACCGCCAAAAATTCCTCCGGCGTGATGTGGAAATATTGGGCAAGGGGACCAATCGAATCACCACTTCGATTCATGTACGTCATTGGTTTCACCAGCAAAATATCATTCCATTTTGCCCAATCGCACCGCCACTTCTTAGCCGGCGAGAACTGAACGCCTTGGCTTTCGGCCAAGGCATCGAGGACCACGAATCCGATGTTGTGCCGCGTGTCGGTGTACTCCGGACCAGGATTTCCAAGACCAGCCACCAACCGAAGTGCAGCCATTCCAACTCAGGACTCGCTCGCTGGCGCAGCACCTTCTTCGGGTTTCTTTGCGGTGATTACTTCAGGAGCAGTTGGTGTTACCAGCGGCTCAGCGACTTCTTCTTCGACCCGTGCCTCGACGACCGCCACCACAGTTTGCTCCGCATCCGTGATTGCCTCCACACCTGGTGGAAGTTTGAGTTCGCGGACATGGAGCGATTCACCAACGTCGAGGTTAGTTACATCAACCTCGATAACTTGAGGAAGGTCACCCGGCAGACATTCCACTTCCAGGTAACGCAAAATGTGTTCCAACAGTCCGCCATGTACTTTGACGCCCACTGCTTCGCCGACAGTTTCGATCGGCACTTCCGCGGAGACGGTTTCGTTGGCCGAGACCGCATGGAAGTCGACATGCAAGATCTCTCGCTGCAAGGGATGGTGCTGTATCTCTTGGATCATCGCCAAGGCGTTCTGTTTTTCGCCGCCGTCCAGAATTTCTAATTCGACCAGAATGTTCTCACCGGAGGCGTGGGATAGAACGTTGAGTAGCTCCCGGCCGTTGATCTGGAGATTTACCGGTTCCTGAGCCGACCCATAGATCACTCCTGGGACCATACCAGAGGCCTTAATTTTCTTAATCGCATTGCGCCCGACTAGGGTCCGCCTTTGCGCCGTTAATTTAGCTTGTTGCGCCATGTTAATTCATTGTACCGCGTTAATCTCGAAAAGGGAGCTTACCGACTCGTTGGAATAGACGCGTTGGATTCCTTCGCCCAGGAGTTGAGCAATGGAGAGCACCGTAATCCGGCAATCGGGGTGGAGTCGAACGGGCGTACTGTTGGTTGTAATTAGCTCCAAAATTTCGGAATTCATCAGACGTTTGTGAGCGATTTCGGTAAATACCGCGTGAGAAACGCCGGCATAGATATCTTTGGCCCCCTGTTTTTTTAGAAGTGCCGCCGCGCTCGTGAGGGTCCCGGCGGTTTCCGTCAGATCATCGACCAGCAGAACGTTCTTACCTTCCACTTCTCCAATAACATGTAATGCTTCGGTTTCGGTCGGACTCTTCCTTCGCTTACCAACGATTGCCAGCGTAGCAGCAAGCGCTTCCGCGTAAGCCGAGGCGAGTTTTAGCCCTCCCACATCGGGCGAGACGATCACCAAATTACCGATCTTCTTCTGTTGGATGTACCGGATCAACACCGGCGCGGCGTAGAGATGGTCAACCGGGATGTCAAAAAATCCTTGGATCTGCTGGGCATGAAGATCAAGCGTCAGGACGCGATCTGACCCGGCTGCAGTCAGTAGATTGGCGACCAGCTTGGCGGTGATAGGTACCCGCGGTTGATCTTTGCGGTCTTGCCGAGCGTAACCAAAATAAGGAATTACGGCCGTGATCCGATAGGCGCTGGCCCGGCGGGCGGCATCGATCAGGATCAACAACTCCATTAAGTTGTGATTGGTTGGCGGGCAGGTCGGCTGAACGATAAAGACATCGCGCCCCCGGATATTCTCGTTGATTTTGACCCGCGATTCGCCGTCCGGAAAGGAGGTTACCGTGGCATCGGCTAGCGGAACGCCAACGGACTCAGCGATTTTCAGGGCCAACTCCTTATGAGCCGTCCCGGAGAATATCTTCATCTCACGATTAAACAGGGGCATAGCCAGGTGAAAATGGACCGCCACACTAAACTCAAAACCATGATTTGCAAGGGAAGTAGTCTGATCCTTCCGGCTCAGGAAACCGCATGAGTCCAACCCGCCTTTAAGACCCTCCGCCTGGCACTTTTCGAGCCAGTAGCACCAGCCAACGAGACTGGAACATCAGGCTATCCCAGCAGTTCCGCCAGCTTTAGCCGGAATTCTTCCGCGTCGCGCACGCAATAGCCGCTGTCTGCCTTGAGCTTGAGCTCTTGTCCGTCATTGCTTCGGAATCTCAGATACAGTGGCTGTGGACCGGGGTATTGCAGGATGAGATCGCGCAGGGCGAGTAGTCGGCCTTCGTCGGTTTTATCCAGGGGAAGATCGATGGTCAGGACCGGTGTTTTCTTAGCTCGCGTAATAGACACCACTTCCGCGGCGATCAAGCGAACGCTATCCTCTCGGCTATCCAGCTTTCCGGTAATGGCGACAATTTTGCCGAGTTCGAGCTCTTTCAATGCTTTGGCGAAAACATCTGCCCAAACCATTACTTCTACCGACCCGGTAAAGTCTTCGACCGTCATCACCGCGAACGGTTTACCCTCTTTGCGGGTGTATTTGCGCTCCAGCGCCGAAATCGATCCAGCTATCCGCACCTGGCTCTTATCCGTTTGTTCGGAAAGCTCAGCGATCGGAGTGAATTTTCCTGATTCGATCAGGTCTCGATAGGCGTCCAGGGGATGGCCGGTCACGTAAAAACCGAGTAACTCCTTTTCATACCCAAGCTTCTCGTTCAATGGCCAAGGGGCAAAGGACTCCGCATGTCCGTTTCGTTTTGCGCTGGAAGGCAGATCCTGGTCGCCGAATAGTGACACTTGGCCGGTAAGCCGATCTTTTTGTCTTGCTGTTCCCACCGCCAGCGCCGATTCGATCTGTCCGAAGAGTTCGGCACGATCTCTTCCTGTAAAGTCAAAGGCGCCGGCGCGTACCAGGTTTTCCAACAACTTCCGATTGACCGATCGAGAGTCCAACCTGCTGCAGTAATCTTCCAACGACTGGAAAAGCCCGACTTTTTCTCTTTCCCTGATCGCAGCGGCAACCGGAGCTTCGCCGATATTCTTGATAGCCGAAAGCCCATAACGAATACCGCGGCGCTCCGCATCCAATTCTGGCACAAACTTGAGCCCACTTTTGTTCACGTCCGGCGGCAGAATGGCGATATTCATACGCTGGCATTCCGCGACGAACACCGAAATCTTGTCGGTATTGTTGACCTCGTTGCTGAGTAATCCAGCCATGAATTCAACCGGATAGTTTGCTTTGAGATAGGCGGTCTGATAGCTGATTAACCCATAGGCCGCACTATGACTCTTGTTGAATCCGTAACCCGCAAATTTCTCCAGCAAGTCGAAGATCGCATTGGCTTTTTTCTCTTCGATATCGTTTACCCGTTTGCATCCGGCAATAAAGTTCACTCGCTCTTTTGCCATCTTCTCCTTGTCCTTTTTGCCCATCGCTCGCCGGAGGAGATCGGCTTGGCCAAGTGAGTATCCGGCCAGCACGTTCGCGGCGCGTTGCACCTGCTCCTGATAAATCATGATACCGTAAGTGTCGGCGCAGACCTCCTTTAGCAGCGGGTGTTCGTATTTAATTTTTGTAAGCCCCTTTTTCCGTTTGATGTAGTCCGGTATAAGTTCCATCGGACCGGGGCGATACAGAGCGATCAATGCGATAATGTCGTCGATCGTGCTCACGTCGAACTGTTTACACAGATTAGTCATTCCTCCGGATTCCAACTGGAACACACCAATTGTTTCGCCGCGATTGAGGAGATCAAAGGTCGGCTTATCATCGAGCGGGATGTCTTCCAAAGAAAAATCGGCATCTTTTTCACGGATCAACGTGGCGGCATCCTGGAGCACCGTTAAGGTCTTCAGCCCCAAAAAATCCATTTTCAGCATGCCGAGATCGGTAAGCGGCCCCATCTCGTATTGGGTAATGACCTCCTCATCATTGCCGCGACAAAGAGGGATGTATTCATCGAGTGGCCGATCGCCGATGACTACCCCAGCGGCGTGGATGCCGGTGTTACGGGTAAGCCCTTCGAGTACCGTCGCGTAACCCCAGAGCTGTTGGGTGGCTTCCTCGGTTGCGACCGCTTGCTTCAGCTCGGGGTTCTTTTCGATCGCGCTTTTTAACGTAATTCCGAGCTCATTCGGAATCATCTTCGCGATGCGATCGGCATCGGAATAGCTTAGTCCCATCACTCTTCCGACATCGCGGATCACGCTCTTCGCACCCAGTGTGCCGAAGGTAATGATCTGTGACACGGCCCGGGAACCATATTTTTCGCGCACATAATCGATCACTTCTCCCCGCCGATTCTGACAAAAATCGACGTCGATATCTGGCGGACTGACGCGTTCCGGATTGAGAAAGCGCTCAAAGATTAAGCCAAATCGCAGCGGATCGAGATCGGTGATCTCGAGCACGTAGGCAGCCAGCGAACCTGCTGCGGACCCGCGACCGGGACCGACTGGGATTCCATGGGACTTGGCATAGTGAATAAAATCCCAAACAATTAAGAAATAGCTGGTGAAACCGGTCTTCTCCAAAATCGAAAGCTCGTAGTCCAGGCGCTGGCGGAGTTCTTGATCATTGACGGCTCGCTCCCCGTAGCGCTTCCGCAGGCCGGCCGAACAGAGCTCGCGCAAGTACTGTTCGCGCGACTTCCCGGGGGGCGGTTCGTAGGCTGGATATTTCGAAGTATTGAAATCCAGTTTCAGATCGCACATCTCGGCGATGCGTAGCGTGTTGGTCAGCGCTTCCGGCACGTCATTGAATAGCTGCGCCATTTCCGCAGCCGATTTGAAATAGACCGCAGTCGGATAATGCATGCGACGCTCGTCATGCAGCATCGATCCCGTACCGATACAGATCATGACATCATGCGCTTCGTGGTGGGATCGCTCAAGGAAATGGACGTCATTGACCGCAACGAGCGGAAGATCCAACCCTTTCGCCAGGACCCTGAGCTGTGCATTGACCAGGTGTTGCGCCTCGATCCCGTGATCATGCAATTCAAGAAAGAAACGATCCTTGCCGAAAATATCGGCAAATTCCGAAGCTGTTCGTTCGGCTTTCTTAAGATCGCCGTTTTGAATCGCGACATTAATTTCACCTTTCAAACAGGCGCTCATCCCAATCAGTCCGGCGCTATGCTTGGCTAAAAGCTCTTTGTCGATACGCGGCTTATAATGAAATCCATCAAGATGAGCGGCTGAAACCAACTTTACCAGATTACCGTAGCCAACGAGATCCTGCGCCAGCAGTGTAAAGTGGAACGACGCATCTCGGGCCGATGTCGCGCTTCGATCGGTCATCGCGCCGGGCGCCATGTAAACCTCGCATCCAATAATCGGTTTGATCCCAGCCTTTTGTGCCGCCTGATAAAACTCCACCGCACCGTACATGTTGCCATGATCGGTGATGGCAACCGCTGGCATACCAAATTCGACAGCTTTCCGGATTAATTCCGGAATTCGGATAGCCCCATCCAGGAGCGAGTATTCAGTATGGAGATGGAGATGAACGAAAGAATCAGACATCGGTTCAAGAAAGTTAATCGGGAAAGGGCGAGCAGCAAATGGGGATGCAGAATTTTAGAAGCCAGAAGCCGGAAGCTGGAAGCTGGAAGCTGGAATCTAGAATCTGGAATACAGAAAACGGAATACGGAATAGGGCATTGCGATACCCGGCACTCGACCTGTCTGCCGTAGGGTATTGGCATCATTACAGGCCGCTTTAGCAAGCGAAGGCGGGAGAGTGCGGCAGCTGCCAGACGCCCGGAAATGACCCAGGATTCGCCGAGGAAACGAGCCCAACGCTTTTTCAGCGCTCCAGTTCCTTTATCTGCAACGACACAATTTTCTTACCGCTGCCCGTGTGCGGATCCTCGACGGATTGCTGGCCGACCTCAGCAAATCCCTGCTTTTGGTGGAACCGCAATGAGACAAGATTGGGTGGGTCGATGTGAATCTCGCAGACCAGTCGAGGAATGCCGCGTGCAACCGCTTCGGCTTGCAGGTCAGCGTAAAGCTGGGTGGCCGGCGACGCTTTCCGCCGCAATCGCTACCTGGAAAAACGACGCTTCGTTTGAGATTCGAATTAACTTTGGCAGATCGAGCGGGCTGAGGAATTCCTCCGATTGGTTGTTAAGCGCCAAGATCGCTGGGAAGTCCGACTGGGTCGCAGCGCGGAACTGAAAGTTGCTCATAGATTTGGAATCAAGTCCGGAAACGGTCACGTCTCAATCAGGAGCTCGGTCCTGGTCAGGCTAGGTCAGCGAAAACTTGTTGGCAATCATCGCACCGGTGGCATTGTTGGCATTGCTTTTCAGCCGGGGTGGCGAAATTGGCAGACGCGCCAGACTTAGGATCTGGTCTCGAAAGAGGTATCGGTTCGAATCCGTTCCCCGGCATAAGTCCCTCTTCAACAGTGGATTATGCGAGAGATAGCTAGCGAGTAACTGACCTGGTGATCAAGCGCCAGTCGCGGAATAGTCGCGCTAAAATTATTGCTGACGATTATCTTCGGTCGTTGGAACCGGT
>JBEEIB010000387.1:0-3206 GCA_041167675.1 Verrucomicrobiota bacterium | reverse complement strand
GCCGAAACCGACCTCTGATGGAAACGCGACCCAGTCTCCCGAAAACCTCAAGGCGGAGTTGCTTTCGCCTGGTTCTGCACTCGAAGTGCTTCAGCTGAACTGGGAACACGTTCTCAATGGAATCTCCCTTCGCGTCGCGAAAGGCGAAATCGTAGGCCTCGGCGGCCTTGATGGCCAGGGTCAAAGCGAACTATTGCTGGCACTCTTTGGCGTACTTCGGGGGATCGATGGCAAGGTTTTGATCAATGGCAACCCTTCGTCGATCGATCACCCGAGACACGCAAAATCGTCCAGGATCCGGATGGCACTGATTCCGGAAGACCGCAAGACTCAGGGGTTGCTCCTGGCCATGTCCATCCGCGACAACCTGGTGCTCGCGGCAGCCCCGAATTTAAGTAATCACGGGGTGATCGATTCGGCGAAAGAACGAACCGCAATCGACCTGGCAGTGGAAAAGTTGCAAATAAAATTGAACGATCTCGATGCGGCGGTGCGCACGCTATCCGGCGGAAATCAGCAAAAGGTCGTGATCGGAAAGTGGCTGATCAACGAACCACGGATCTTGCTTTTGAACGATCCGACGCGCGGAATTGACGTCGGGACAAAACAGGAAATGTATCGACTGATGCGCGAACTTACGCAGGCGGGGATAGCAATCTTATTCTACTCCACCGACTACGAAGAGCTCATCGGGATGTGTGATCGTGTGGTGGTTTGTTATCGAGGAAAACTCATTCGCGAACTCGAGGGCGCGGAACTAAACGCTCACAATCTCATCACCGCTTCACTCAATCTGAGCGAAGAATCCGTTCGATCGGAATCGGCGGGCGACCTTCATGAGATCAGAGAGGGTGCTGACTCGAAATGGAAAATATTCCGGAGATTTTGGCGGTGGAACGTCGGGCCATTGACAGCCTTCCTGGTGTTCGCGGTCATGTTCCTGCTCTTTTCCGCAAACCACCCGAATGGGCTTTCGGTCAACGTTCTAACTTCGCTCTCGAACAAAGGCGTCGTCCTTGCGCTGGTCGCGATGGCCCAGACTTTAGTCGTCTTGACAGGTGGTTTTGATCTTTCTGCAGGGATGATTCTAACTATGGCGTCCTGCCTGGCTTCGGTACTGGTCAATGGTCCGCCGGCTCAGGTCGCTTTGGGCGTCCTGGCGGTTTTGCTCTGTGGTTTGGGGGCCGGCGCAGTTAATGCCACGATCGTTGTCCTTGGCCGGATTCAGCCAATTATTGCGACATTAGCGACGGGGGCGGTATATTTTGGAATTGCTCTCTTGTTACGCCCTAGTCCGGGAGGCGAGGTGAGCGAAGATCTTAGCAACGCTTTAACCTACGACTGCGGCGGGGTGCCCACCACCTTCTTGCTTCTGGTTGGCATCTTGGTTTTTATCTGGTGGCCGTTTCGCAATTCGGTTTTGGGCCGCAGTTGTTACGCACTGGGATCCGCCGAAGGTGCAGCGTATATGTCGGGTTTGGCGATCGGTCGCTCAAGATTTGCGGCCTATTCCTTAGCCGGATTGTTGGCGGCTGCCGGTGGTTTGGCGCTTTCGCTCATTTCATTATCAGGGGAAGCAAGCGCCAGCCAAGGCGGATTCTATACACTGAACTCCATTGCGGCAGTGGCGATCGGCGGCACTTCGCTCTTCGGTGGATCGGGAGGGATGATTGGCTCCATTCTCGGCGCGTTCATCCTGCGGACCATTAGCGACCTGTTGTTCGTCTTCAACGCTCCGGCGCTGTGGCAACCCCTCTTTCAAGGGTTCATTCTGCTGGGCGCGGTCTGTTTGGGTGGATTGCGCGTTCTTCGTAACAAGAACCAGATGGATGTCTTTTTATGAATCGAGTTCACTTGAAGGCAAATCAACCGATTCTCATTGCCAGCGCCTGTATCCTGGTGATTTTGGCGATTGGGGCGGCGATCAACCCCAACTTCGTCTCGCCCAATTATCTGCTGCTGCAACTCGAGGTAGCTTCGTTCCTGGGAATTATCGCGGCTGGAGGAATGTTAGTGATTTTGCTAGGCCACATTGATCTTTCGATTCCATGGACGATCACTCTGGGCGGCATGATGTCGACCGCGGTCGCCCACACACCGGACACTGCGGGGCTTCTCACGTTGCCGGTCGGACTTGGATGCGGCGTGGTCGTCGGCCTGATCAACGGGTTCGGGATCGCCTGGTTGCGGGTACCGTCGATGATTTTTACCTTGGGGATGAATGCCGTCCTCCAGGGATTGGTCGTGCTTTACACCGGCGGCTCGGCGCCGGCAAGTCATGCGACAAAACAGATGTCAGCGATGGCCGTAGAAAGAACGTTCGGCATTCCGAATGCCCTGTTTGTCTGGGGCGGTGTCTCGTTGTTGATCGCTTTTCTTCTGCGAGCGACGCAATTCGGCCGTTATATCTATGCCGTCGGCAATCGGGAACGGGCTGCTTATCTCTCAGGAGTTCCGACCCGGTTAGTTATTGTGGCTTGCTTTGCGCTCAGTGGTCTAACGGCCGCGTTGGGCGGAATCATGCTGACCGGGTACTCGAGCAAAGCCTACCAAGGAATGGGCGATGCCTATCTTTTGCCATCGATCGCCGCAATCGTTTTGGGGGGAACCAGTGTCCTGGGAGGTCGCGGCAGTTACCTTGGTACGGTAGTCGGAGTCCTTCTCATCGTGCTCTTGCAGAGCATGTTGTCGGTGCTCCAAATGCCGGAAGCCGGACGCCAGATTATTTACGGAACCGTCCTGCTAATTATGCTCTTACTCTACGGCCGCGGCGCGCGTCTTTCGGAGTAAGGCAATATTTTATCAGTGGCTATCCCTACGGATCTTCAATTTACCGCTCTAATCGACTAAAACCCACGAATAATTGCCGTTGACGTTTCTGCCACCCCCTTCGCTTGAAACACAGCTCCAGGTTCCGGTTGAACGGACGACACGGCCAGCCGCGGTTACCTGCCTGACCGTGGTGACATAGTTGTGAATTTTCCAATGCTTGAAATAGAGTGTTTGGTACTCATTTGCGATGGCTTGCCGACCCTGAAACGCCCCTTCGTTGAAGGTGCTCCAAATTCCGTCGTCCGTATAAAGCGCTGCGATAGCGGACGCATCACGTTTGTTGACCGCCGCGTCATACTCCGTCGCCAACACGCGTGTTTTCTTCTCTAGGTCTTTCTGTTGCGCCAAGGAAGGCAAGGCAAAACCGATTGCCA
>JBEEIB010000386.1:0-3178 GCA_041167675.1 Verrucomicrobiota bacterium | reverse complement strand
GCGAGGAAGTGTCAGCGCGTCTTGGTCACGATGTAAGACAGGGAGTCCACGCCCGAAAGGTCATGGACTCTTACCAGACCTGGTTTGGCGAGGGTGCGGAGCTGTCTGTGCTCCGCATCTTGGGTTTGTTTGATAGACCCGCCGACGAATCGGTGCTTGGAGCCCTACTAAAACCGCCCGTTATACGGAGCCTCACAGAGTCACTAGTTGATTTGAGCCCAACCGAGTGGCGAACGATTCTTGCGAAGTTAAGAAGGGCAAGACTCCTTGCTGGGGAAGATCCGCATAATCCTGGAGATCTCGATACGCACCCTCTCGTTCGTGAATACTTTGGCGAACCGCTTCGGAGTCAACGAACCGAGGCGTGGAAGGAATGCAATACGCGGCTTTATAATTATTATAGAACGCTTGCGCCCCAGCTGCCAGATAGTTTCAGAGACATGGAGCCACTTTTTTTAGCAGTAATCTGCGGCTGCAATGCCGGTTTATATCGCGAAGCGCTGCATGAAGTTTACATTCCGCGAATTCAGCAAGGGAATACCTCCTTTTCTGCTAACGTCCTCGGAGCCGGAGGAGCATTGCTCTCGGTTTTAGTTCATTTCTTCGAACACGGACGTTGGGATTCACCCGTGAAAATGGGCGTCGAGGGGCAGAGTCTCACGGCGGAAGACCAGCTCTTCATCCTCACGCAGGCGGGACTATATCTATCCGTCACTCGAGGATTGGGAGCACCGGAGGCGCGAATTTGTTACGAGCGCGCGGAGTCCTTGTGTCATTCGCTTAATCGTCCCCTGCTCCTGTATCTGGCGCTGATTGGTCAATGGCGCTATTCCCTCATCACTGACAGGCTGACGGCAACGATGCAGATTGCCCAACGAGTTTACTCACTGGCGCAGAAGCAAAATGACTCTGCGCTATTGATAGGAGCCTACCGCGCTTTGGCATGCACGCTCTGCTTTTTGGGCGATTTCGATTCCGCACAACAATACGCGATGCGCGGTGTTCAAATCTGGCGCTCGGGAGGCGTACAGTCTCCAGTTGAAGAGATCGCCTCGCCCGCTGTTCTCTTTATGTGCTATGGAGCCCTATCTGAGTGGCATTTAGGAGAGATCGCCTCTGGCCGAGCGACCATGGCGGAAGCGATCTCTTTAGCGAAGGAGCTGAATGATATGCACGCATTAGCCGTGGCACTCACTTTTGGAGCGGTTCTCGCCCACTTTGAGCGTAATCCTGCTGAAGTGGAACGCTTGGCATCGGACTTAATTGAACTGTCAACGCGTCAGAATTTTGTGCGTTGGCTGCCTGGAGGAGAGGTCCTCCGCGGTTGGGCGCGCAGTGCTTCGGGTGACATAACTGAAGGCATCTCGTTGATCGAAGACGGAATAGAGGACACTCGGGCAACCGGCTCGACGCTGATGGTGCCACTATTCCTAGCACTAAAGGCTGAAGCGTTGCATCTTGCTGATCGTACTTCTGAGGCTCTTGAGGCGATAAGGGAGGCAGAAGCACTGGCCGAAAGATTTGAAGGGCGCTGGTGGAGTGCCGAATTGCACCGGCTCCGAGCCGTGTTTCTCGCGGCCGTCGGAGCTGACGAAACCGAAATTGAGGCTTCATTTTGCGAAGCCATCAGAATCGCAAAGGGGCAGAAATCGGTTTCACTCGCGATACGCGCAGAAGCGAGCTACACAGAATACCGCGATCGAAAAAGGGATCGCTAGGCCGTGTTCAGGTAGATTGTCGACCGCCGTAGTCCATACTGCCCGAGCGATTTCTCGGACGTGTAATATTTCTCGGACAAAGATGTCTTTGAGTTCCGCTGTCAGCGATCAGTCAAAACCGGCCAGTAATGATCGAAATTAAGGGGCTCAAAACCAGCCACTTTAAGGAAAACAAAACAGCTCCGCGGGACCGGGAAGAAATCGGTTCAATGGGGCATGTCGAATGTCCTCAAAGTGAGCCTGCAAACAACGATATACAGCTTGGCCCAGCGCGGATGGTCGCGGCGGCGAATTGCGAAGGAGTTGGGGATCAATCGCGAAACGGTCGGTCGGTATTTGCGGCTGCCAAAACCGGCCATTTCGACCGCCGGCTTTGAGGATGGCGAGGCTCCAAAACCAGCCATTTCGATCACCGGCAATCTCGCAGGGAAGGAGGAGTCAAAACCAGCCATTTCGATTGCCGGCATTGGTGCTGGACGCAGGAGTCGCTGTGAAGGGTTGGCTGAGGTGATTGCCGCTTAGGTCGAGGTGGGCTTGAGTGGCCAGCGCATTTACCAGGATTTGGTGGAGCAAAACGGCTTTAGCGATTCCTATCAATGGGTACAGCGTTTTGTTCGCAAGCTTAAAGGGGCGCAGCCGCAGCGGGTTTGGCGCATGGAAGCTCGGCCCAGTGAGGAAGTGCAGGTAGACTTCGGATTGGGAGCCCCGATTTGGGAAGGGCCTGGCCAGCCACGAAGGAGTTGGGTTTTTCGCATGGTGCTTAGCTACTCGCGCAAAGCCTACAGCGAAGCGGTCCTTCGTCAGGATACCGAAACGTTCCTGCGCTGTCTGGAAAACGGTTTACGGGCCTTTGGCGGCGTGCCGCTGCTACTGAATTTGGACAACTTAAAAGCGGCGGTTCTCAAGGCCGATTGGTTTGATCCGGAAATTAATCCGAAATTGGCTGACTTCTGCCGGCATTACCGGATCCATGTTATGCCGTGCCGACCCTATAAACCGCAACACAAAGGTAAAGTGGAACGCGGGGTCGCTTACCTGCGGGCCAACGCACTGAAGGGGCGGCGGTTCAAATCACTAGCTGAAGAAAACCTCTTTCTCGAACATTGGGAAAGCCAGGTTGCCGACAAGCGCATTCATGGCACGACGCGCAAACAGGTCGCAGCCTGTTTCGAACAAGAGCGTCCCTACCTGCAACCACTGCCCGACTCACTCTTTCCTAGCTTCCAGGAAGCCAGGCGCAGCGTCCATCGCGACAGTTACGTCGAAGTGGCGCGCGCTTATTACGGAGTTCCGGCCGAACTTATCGGCCACCAGGTCTGGGTCCGATGGGACAGTCGCTGTGTACGAGTCTTCAACCAGCAGATGGAACAGGTCCAAATCCATAGCCGAGTTGAACCAGGTCGCTTTAGCCATGTCTTAGGCGCCAGAGGCTTACATGCTCCGGTCATCAGTTCCTGCCG
>JBEEIB010000385.1:0-6098 GCA_041167675.1 Verrucomicrobiota bacterium | reverse complement strand
GCCCTCGAGAACGACGCATGTCAATGAGGCCGCGATCAGCCGGGTAAGCTTAAAGTGGACTTCACAGTCATACGAGGGAGAAGCGGTATCTAAACGTGCGTAAATTTCCCTTTCTTGAGTTCTCCCCAAGATAGCCGTCTGAGATATGCAGGTTGAACTATCACGCCGCGGATCCAGGCGCGAAAGTGAGCGGTTTTACAAATTCAGTCCAGGGAAGCGCCGCTGATGTACCGCTCAAGGTTATCGATTGTTGCCGCCTGTGCCGAGATGACCCACTTAACCACGTCGCCAATCGAAAGGACCCCTATCATCTTAGCCCCTTCTTTGACTGGCATATGGCGCACGCGTTTTTCGGTCATGACCCGCATGCAGTCGACAACAGTGTCCCCCGGGTTAGCGATCACGAGTTCTCGAGTCATTATCTCTTCGACGCGAGTCTCTTTTGAGGATTTTCCTTTGAGGATGACTTTCCGCGTGTAGTCGCGTTCGGAGATAACTCCAACCAGTTTGTCGTTCTCCACGACAGGCAACGCCCCGACGTTTTTGTCAGCCATCAAAGCGATAGCATCGAATACAATCGCAGTCGGCGCTGTTGACCAAACAGTCGAACCCTTTTGCGCCAAGATCCCGCTGACCGTGCCAGCGATTTCCATAGACAACGATAACTATGGCGCACTTGAGGATAGATTCAAAAGCAATCTGAGTCTCGGTTAGGGCCAGCCGAACGCAATGGGGTTGTGAGCGGTCGCCAGCGATAGGGGCGCCTTTCGCTGGTTAGCGTGAAATGCACGCCAACGTCGTCTTTCATGAATCACAACCGATCGCCGACTGAGCATTGATTTCGCGGTCATATTCCAACGTATCTTTAGTTCGCCGTCCTAGTGTCGTCCGACCCTTCCCAGTATCTGCCGGTGAATGCTGCGGATCCGTAGAGAATGAGGGTGTCCAGCGAAAACCGGCCATCGCCGAGCGCGACAATACTGAGTAGTGCTGCGGTCAGAAATGCGATGTACTCCCAGCCGCCTCCCTGCCGGTCGAACATCCATCCGTGCGGCCAAGGCACCATCAATGCACCGATCATCATCGACCGAATACCGATGAAAACCGCCACCGAGTTGATCGTGAATCCCTCCCTCAGCCATCTTGCGGAGGGTAAAAAGGGTCATCTCTAGCGCGTGTTTTCCATCTGGCGAATCGGGTGATGCGGCATAGGTGTGGAGCAGAAAATTCAACACGACCGGTCGCGGAAATTTCGGAGCATCGGCAAAGCCTCCGTACTTGCTATCGAAGAAAGTGTGCCAACTCGCTATATGCCTTCTGTAGGATGTCACGACTGACCTTTTGGCCCGCTGAGTTGCTGGGCTGGACAATCGTTGCAAGCTGACTTGTGATCTCTTTGGAACTGGCAACAAGTTGGTCATGCTTGCTTTTCCAGGCCTCGGCGATCCGTAAAAGCACGGTTCTGAAAGAGGGCAGCCCATGCTGTTCCGTTGCAGGGAAATACGTTCCGCCAACGAAGGGTTTAAGATCTGGCGTTAGCCAGACGTTCATCGGCCAACCTCCACTCCCGGTAGTCGCCTGAACAAAGGTCATGTAGATATTGTCGACGTCGGGACGTTCTTCGCGGTCCACTTTGATGCTAACAAAGTGTGTGTTCATGATCTTGGCGACCTCTGGGTCCGAGTAGGACTCGCGCTCCATCACGTGGCACCAGTGCCAGGTCGAATAGCCGACCGAGAGAAAGATGGGTTTATCCTCTTTTCTAGCCTTCGCAAAAGCCTCTTCGCCCCACGGATACCAGTCGACCGGGTTATGGGCGTGCTGCAGAAGGGCGACTTTTCCTTAATAAGATGGTTGGTGTACTGCGACTCGTCTTCGGGAGAGCTTTTGGGGCCCGCGGCGAAGGAAAAAGGCGGCGCGAAAGACACAGAGGCAATCACGGCCAAAGACCGCCACAGGTTTGAAAGCGTGTTCATTAGTTCGCTATTGTTTGAGAGATTGTGAGGCACCGTTCGTGAATTCGTTGGTTACGGCCAGCAGCGCCTCTTTTGTTAGATCAGTGACCAGAAGATAGGAAATGCCTCCGGCGTCCCACGCGGCAACATGCCGGCGCTCGTAAGTTCCTAGTCTAATACCCTGAGGGGTGACATCATCAAATCCGCGCAAGGCGATCATCGAAGAATGACCGATGTAACAGGAGAGCTGTTGGCCATTACGCTCAAACAATAGCAGGCCAACCGGTTGACGGTTGATGTGGCAGCATCGAACCCCAATTAGCCTAAAGCCCGAGGGATTCGGAACCGTAGGAGCAAAACCCAAATGTTGTTTTAGCTGCTGCTCGGCTTCCTCCGTGTTCGAAGTACGCAAATCAACCGGGACGGCGTTCTCCGTCATCTTCATCGAATCCCGCACAAACAGCATGACGTCGGCCCTGGTCCATTCCGTTAACAGAACGACGGCGGCCAACGCAAACAGCACCGCTAGCGAGACCACTCCAGTCATTCGCCTGTGCGTTCGAAAAAAAAGCAACCACAAGACTGGGTTGCGTGGATGTGGGTTGGAGGACGCGACGCCGCAAATCTTGAGTTGCCGAAGACGTTGATTCGCTCAGCCTATTAAGCGATGCCTAGACCTCGCAGAGCCAGCGCCACTGCCGACGGCAGTCCGGGCATTCGTCGAGGTGTTCCTGCACCAGAAGACTGTTCACGCCGTCCAGCTCGTTATCGTGGAAGGCCTCCAACAAATTTTGCGCTTCGCGGCAATTAAGCTTTGGCATCCCTCTGTTCCTCCTCTGGTCGTGCCGTGGGCATGCGGCCGTAATCCCTGGCGTAGACGGCAAGGCGATGTCGCAGCCAACGTTTCGCTCGATGAAGGCGGGACATTACGGTGCCGATGGGACATTCCAGTGCCTCGCTTATCTCGCGATAGCTTAGGCCGCCAACCGCCTGAAAAAGAAGCGCTAAACGTTCCTCGTCGGGGAGTTGACTGATGGCGCTATTTATTTCTTGATCGAAAACCTCATCGAGCTTACGCCGGTCGTTCACATCGGATAGCTCCGGTGGCGACAGCTCCTCGGACGCGCTTAACAGTTTCTCGACGTCTGTCACTAGCTTCGGCCGACTAGACTCTCTCCTTAATTGATCAATGAACACCGTTCGCAGGATTCGAAACATCCAAGGCTGAACCCCCGAAAGACCTTGAAGCTGAGAAAGTGACCGCCAAGCGCGCAGGTACGTCTCCTGAACCAGATCTTCGGACTGCGTCTTATTCCCAATCAGGCGAAAAGCGGCCCGATGAAGGGCTTCAAAGCAGGCTAAAATAGCCTCTGCGCGATCGTCATTCTCTTTACCGGGCATTTGGATGAGTGGTTAACTTTACAGGAGTGACAACAGCCGCATTCTGGAAAAATCGGACCGCCGTTCGCTCAGGCAGTCGAATACAGCCATGTGAAGACGGACCGGCAGGTAGCCGGCGTGCATGCCTATGCCTCCATGGATTCTGAGGAAGTAAGGCATTGGTGCCCCGCGGAAGGTTGTGGCTGGGGGCTGCGGATCCTGTTTGATATTAATGTTGCGCATCACGACGTGCCCACTTAGGTCGACGTAATCGCCATAAAGATTCGAGGTGTGGTCAATGTCCTTCTGCGTAATACGGAATTCGCCGGAAGGCGTGTCGTAACCTTCGCGACCTGTCGACACCACGGAAACGCCGACGAGTTGATCGCCTTTATAGAAATAGGCGCGTTGGTGCACGAGATTTATTTTTATGCTGGACTGGCCTACGACTTCGGCTCCATCCCAATAAGAAACGTTGTCCCTGCTTCCAGCAAAAGGAGTCAGGTGCGGCGTAGCGGTCGTTGGCGCAACCAGATAAAACAATTACAAAAGCCGCTAGGACGTCACCCAAACGATGCATACCGGATTTCTCCATTGAATTACAACGTACGACCGCCCCGAATTATTCTCAGTTGTACTCGAAATCCTGAGTTGAGGCGCATGGAGCGAAGCTAACTAAAGCGGCATGCGCCGGACGGGGAAGCGAGCCCCACTTAATCCGAGTGCGAGGCGCTTTCGGCGTTCTCTGCCGAAGCCTCCGCCAACAACGCAATCACCATCCGGGAAGTTGAGCAAACGCCGGGATCAGGAGGAGGGATTCATTCTGCGCAGCAGGAAAGTTTTGCCGGATCTTTGCGGCGGGAGATGGCGACGATCTTCAGCGACTCCGCCATCGTTGGGTAAACGTGCAGCAGATCGACAAAATCCGAGATCTTAGCATGAAAGCGCAGACCCATGGCCGCTTCGTGAATGATCTCGCCGGCACTGTTGCCAACTATTGAGATGCCAAGCACCTCCTCCGTGTCTTCATCGGCCACCATTTTGATCATGCCGGCGGCATTGCGGATCGCGCCAGCTCGCGGCACAAGCGACATGGGAACGGTATTGCACCAACAATTGTGCCCAGCTGAGATAGCTTCCTCCTCGGTCAAGCCTACGGTTGCGATTTGCGGATCGGTGAAAATCGTGCGTGGAATCACTCGGTGGTTAACGCGGCGCAGCTGTCCATCTGTGAGCGCGTTGTGCGCCGCGATGCCGCCGTCCTGACTGCCCACCGGCGTCGCCATCTGGCTCCCGACTTCGCAACCGATCACATCGCCGCCGGCGAAGATATGCGGTACGTTTGTGCGCAGGAATTCATCAACACGGACCTGCCCTTCCTTGCCAAGCTCAACACCGGCTTTCTCGATGGCAATATTGTCGGAATTCGGACGACGGCCCGTAGCGACCAAAAGCTTTTCGGTGCGCAACTCACGCGCCTGACCACCAGTTTCGACGTTGACGGTGACAGCCATTCTCTCTTGTCGCACCCAGCGCGTAACGGCGCCGGCGATTATTTGGATACCTTCGCTTTCGAAAGCTTCTCTGATGGCCTCGCCGACCTCCGGCTCGTAGCCGTGCGCTAGCAATTGCTGGCTGCGCTCGACAATCGTGACGTTGGCGCCAAAGCGGTGAAACATTTGCCCCAACTCCAAAGCGATGTACCCGGCACCTAAAATGATCAGCGAGCGCGGCAGCTCCCGCAGCTCGATTGGCTCGCCATCATTGGAAAGCAAATCGCTGGTTAGGTAATGCACGTCGCGCAAGCCTTCGATGCTCGGAACGACCGGCCGCGAGCCTGTGGCGATGAGAATCTTCTCGCCAGTGATCCGCTTGCCATCGACCTGCACCGAGCGGTCATCGACAAATTCTGCGTGGCCTTTTTCGACCGTGAACTGCCCGCCGGTCAGGCTCTCGTATTTCTTTGAGCGATAGCCGAGGATGATTTCGTCCTTCTGCTCGATGAGCCTCCGGAAATCCAGCCGGATCTCCGCCGGTGTCAGCCCTGGATAGCGTGGATATCGTGCCTCATGAATGATCTTCGCGGCCTCGATCAGATTTTTGGAAGGCAAACAGCCACGATTTACGCAGGTTCCACCGGTCGTGCGTTCCTCAGTCATGACCGCGGTCTTGCTAAGCTCCTGGGCCCGCAACGCAGCGGCGAAGGCGGTCGACCCGGAGCCGAGGATAACCAAGTCATAGTGGGTCTGTGTCATTGCCTTAGCATCTTAAAGTCATTTGGTTGGTTCTTCAGCACAGAACAGCCGGGCGGAGGCGATGGTTCATGTTCCGGGAAGCTGTTGCCCTCGTTCGCCAATTACATGGTGAGTCTCATCAGCGGCTTCCAGCGGGGACATAAACATTCCAGGTCGCCCGCCCGGTCTTCTCATCGAAGTCGCCATCCATCACAGCAACCAGATTCGACTCGAAATGATGGCGCATCCGAGCTGCCACGACGAAGTAATGATGGAGGGAGAGGGGCGGCGGAAAGCTCATGAAAACATTATACGCCCAAAAGCGAGGATAAACAGCGTCGTGGCATTTTAAGCGATATGTCGGGCTGACCCTTGACGACGGTTCGACGATGAAGGCCAAAATTGCCGAGGGATCGACCGCCGAAGTGGCGACTGGAGTAACGATTGTGTGCGCCCAGGAGGATCGGTCATTTTAATTTCATCAGCCGCGTGGGACATTGGGCTTAGCTTAGTCTATGGCGTTCTTGCC
>JBEEIB010000384.1:0-4875 GCA_041167675.1 Verrucomicrobiota bacterium | reverse complement strand
CGGCACTGAGTGGTAGGTCTGATACCCCGTACACCCATTGAAAAACAAAAAAGAGAATAGTAGCAAGATTCTCACGGTTCCTTAGGGGCTCCAACAGGCCAAAACTCTACGGCAATCATGACAATCAGGCCGGAGCTGCGATGACAAATTTGTCATTGATCTCTGAACAGCTCCTCCATTTAACGGCATCTCAGACGCTGATTCGTTCGATATCGATTTCAGAAAATGGTGCCTCCTGCGTGACCCGTAATTGCTTCAAGCGGATCAGCTCAAGCAGTGCAAGAAACGTGACAACGATTTCGGTTCGGCCTGCTGCCGAAGCGAACAGTTCTGAAAATGCGATTCGCTGGTTCACGCTAGTAGTGCGGATGATAAAGTCGATCTTGTCGGAAACGGTGAAATTTTCCTCAAAAATCTCACGGAGATCTTCGCGACGATCTTCGAGTTTTTTTAGCACCTTCTGAAACGCACTGATTAAATCGAAAATACCGACTTCGCTCTGGAGAAGCGTTTCTCGTTCATCGAATTCAGGTTTTTCTGGAACCCGCGGAATGACTCCTTCCTGCAGCAGTTCTCTTTGATGAAGCTGAAAAGCGGCATCCTTGAATTTCTTATATTCAATAAGCTGCCGGATCAGATCCCATCTGGGATCTTCCTCTTCTGCATCAGCTTCCGGTGGCTGTTGATGCACGGGAAGTAAACTGCGGCTTTTGATATAGATGAGCGTGGCGGCCATTACGACGAACTCGCCCGCAATCTCAAGATCCAGCATTCGGAAGGTATCGAGATATTCCAAGTATTGACCGGTGATCCGCTCGATTGAAACCGCGTAAATATCGACCTCTTCCTTTTTGATCAGATAAAGAAGGAGATCCAGCGGTCCTTCGAACACTTCGATTCTAACTTTGTAATCCGATGGCATGGGGTGGAAAAGATGCTCTGAGCGGGATTGCCGGTTAGTTCACACTCTTTAGCAGTAGCGCATTGGCGACGGCGTATGCCTGCGAATGGCTAAGGCTAACTAAGACAGTCTCGATGTTGAGTCTTTTAGCTAACTCGGCCGCGCCAGCGTGGAGCACAACAAATGGTTCACCGCTAGCCTTTCTGCGGACCTCGATATCGCGCCAACTGATTCGCTGGGCAAATCCTGTTCCGAAGGCCTTCGTAATAGCTTCTTTGGCCGCAAATCGGGCGGCAAAATGGGGTGCTGGATCTCGCATCGATTGACAATATTCGATTTCGCCTGGCTGATAGACCCGATCCAAGAAACGTTGGCCGTGACCCCGGATCAGATCGGCGATCCGTGCGTTCTCAACCACGTCGATCCCAATGCCAAATACTGTCACTGCTTTCCGGAAGCTAGTTTCTGCACCATTTCACGAACCGCGTTTTCTAAACCGATGAAGATCGCACGCGAAACTATGGAATGGCCAATGTTAAACTCATTCCAGCCAGGAATCGAGAGCAGTGGATGTACGTTTTCGTAGTTAATCCCATGCCCGGCATTTATAATCAGTCCTTTTTCCTCTGCCAGGCGTGCCGCCGCCTCGAGTCGATGTAGTTCGTCGGTGCGGAAATCGTCCAGTGCGTTGGAGTACGCTCCAGTATGCAGCTCTACAACCTGAGCTCCTAGGTCAGCCGATGCCTCGATCTGTTCGGCCTTAGGCTCGATGAACATGCTCACGCGGATGCCAGCGGCCTGAAGGCGTTGGACGGTCTTTCTGAGAGATTTCGCGTTTCGCACGACATCGAGCCCGCCTTCGGTTGTTACTTCTTGCCGATTTTCCGGGACAAGGCAAACGTCATCCGGCAAGACGCGAATTGCCGTGTCAATAATTTCCGGCGTATTTCCCATCTCAAAATTCAGTTTGGTAACCAAGCTGGTCCGGAGCCGAAAGACATCTTGGTCTTGAATGTGCCGCCGATCGGCTCGGAGATGAACGGTAATACCGCGCGCGCCACCGCGTTCGCAAATGGATGCGGCCGCGATGAGATCGGGCTCACAGTTAGGAGAGTCGCTCATTCCCACGTAACGCGCTTGGCGCAGTGTTGCGATGTGATCAATATTTACACCTAATTTCACCATAAACCTTAGACGTTAGAAAATGCGGCTGCCCGGTGTAACTGAGGAGCATGGCAGCCAACGGAACTGCACCGCCTCAACCCACCGGCCGCGCTTGGGCTATAATGGATACAGGCCACTAGTGTCGGAAGTGTCTGATGCCGGTAAAGACCATTGTCATCTGACGATCGTTGGCCGTCTGGATGACTTCATCGTCGCGCACCGAACCTCCTGGCTGAATGACGGCAGTTGCCCCTGCCTCTGCGGCGGCGATCAACCCGTCCGTAAATGGAAAAAACGCGTCACTTGCGACCGCACTGCCCTTCAAAGAGAGGCCCGCTTCTCCCGCTTTCCAAATCGCAATCCGCGAGGAGTCAACCCGTGCCATCTGACCCGCACCGATACCGAGGGTGCGATCTTTGGCAGCATAAACGATGGCGTTGGATTTCACGTGTCGGACAATTTTCCAGCCGAACAACATCGCCTTCATTTCATCGGCCGTCGGTGGCCGTTGCGAAACAACCCGCCGCTCTGGGTCTTGCAATTCTCCCCAATCCTTTTCTTGCACAAGCATCCCACCGATCACCGAGCGCACATCCGGTTCTGATCGAGTTGAGTTGAACCAATCGGACATTTTAATGAGGCGAAGATTCTTTTTCTTCTGCAGCAAAGCGCGCGCTTCGGGTTCAAACTCCGGCGCGATAATCACTTCACTAAATATTTCGGAAATCGCACGGGCCAATGCCTCGGTCAGTGGACGATTGCAGGCAATGATGCCGCCAAACGGTGCCTGTTTATCAGTCGCAAAAGCCTTTAACCATGCTTCTCGGAGATCTTGATCAGATCCCACCCCACATGGATTGGTGTGCTTTAGGATGGCAACCGTCGGCTCGACGAATTCACGGATGAGGCCGGCCGCAGCATCAATATCGATAATATTGTTATAAGAAAGTTCTTTCCCGTGCAGCTTCTGAAAGTAATCGCCAAAACGGCCGTAAAGTGAGGCACTCTGATGCGGATTTTCCCCGTAACGTAGCCGCATCTCCAGAGGTAGCGATACCGCGTAAGACCCCAATGTCGCCTGCTCACGGTTCAGATAGCCGGCGATCACGCTATCGTATCTGGACGTTGTCAGAAAAACTTTGATGGCCAACTGCTCGCGCAAAGCGAGCGTCGTTTCGCCATTGTGTAGATCGAGTTCTGCTAAGACTTGATCGTAGTCGGCGGGGTCTGTCACGACCGTCACAAATCGATAATTTTTGGCCGCGCTGCGGAGCATTGAGGGACCGCCTATATCGATCTGTTCGATTGCTTCTTCGAGCTTTACTTCCGGCTTATTAATGGTCGCCTCAAACGGATAGAGGTTAACAACCACCAGATCGATCGGCTCGATCTGATTTGTCTCGACTTGCTGTTGATGATCCGGGTCACTCCGAACGAACAACAATCCTCCATGCACCTTCGGATGAAGTGTCTTCACTCGGCCACCAAGGATTTCCGGGAACCCGGTAAACTGTTCCATTGCCACATGAGCAACTCCTTCCTTTTTTAAGAGGGCTGCCGTTCCGCCAGTCGATATGATTTCCACGCCCATTTTGCTTAAGCGTTGAGCAAAGGGAACAAGTCCGGACTTATTCGAGACCGACAGGAGGGCGCGTTTAATCTTCATTCCGAGGGGTAAAGCTAACCATACGCCGCGCCTTGTCGACAATAGATGGTTGAGTCGCAAGAAGAGCCATAATTTTCCGACACTGGCAACAAACGTGTTGGCAGATACTTCTTGATTTTGTCATACTCAACGCAAATCCCGGAACATGAGCCATATCAATAAAATAGAAGGTATTGGAGTCTCTCACACCAAGAAGTTAGAAGCCGAAGGAATCAAAACTGCAGAACAGTTGCTGCAGGCCGGATCGAGTCCGAAGCACCGCCAGGAACTGGCAAAGAAGACAGGGTTCTCTGAGCACCACATTTTAAAGTGGGTCAATCAAGCAGATCTATTTCGAGTGAAGGAATCGGCCGGCAGTATGCGGAACTGCTACAATCATCGGGCGTTGATTCCGTTCTCGAACTTGCTCAGCGTAGACCGGATCATCTGCACGCAGCACTTAAAGCGAACAACGACAAAAAACGCCAAGTACACTTGGTTCCAGGTGCTAGCACGGTTGGCCGCTGGGTAGATGATGCTAAGAAGCTTCCTAGAATTGTGACCTATTGAGCGGATCTCCTAGAGAGCACGTAATGGTAGCAGGGCGAAAACCTCGGCGCATTGCGTAGCTGCGCCCTTTCGTTATGCATCCCATGCGCCGGATTTGAGCCATTCGTGCTCGTCCGCGCTTCATGAAGTCCGGAGTGGGATCCAATCTCCCATCCGCCTCGCCGCTCCAGCTGCGACCGGTTTTCATCTCTATCGAGTCGCTTTTTGACGGTGTTTTTGAGGTAGCGGATGCGGCGAAGAAAAATGCTGTCTACCGCCGCGAATCAAACATTTTCACGACAAAGTCAATGCTGGGAAATGGCTCAAACCCGGCGCTTAGGGATGCAAAACGAAAGGCCGCAGCTACCCAATGGGCCGAGGTTTTCGTATAGGTAGTCCGGAGTTATTCAGCAAGCTTCGGTCGGAGGCCAGCTAACCCAAGCCGGAGCTGGAGCTTGTGAATAACTCCGCCCCGCGCACCAAGCGCGATGTGAATAAGATTTTTTCTTTGCAGGGGCCGTTTATAAACGAACTGCCCAGCGGAGAAGAACGCGCCGGCTGGCTACGAATTAGGTTTTCGGATCTACGAGATCTCTAGGGCAGAATTTCGAGCCAG
>JBEEIB010000383.1:0-37247 GCA_041167675.1 Verrucomicrobiota bacterium | reverse complement strand
AGAATCCGCATACGACATCCGGCCGCAGAATGGTGTAGTCCCAGTTCCTCCCAATTTGCTCCTGTTTCAGATGATCTTCCTGCGCAGAATAAAAGTTAGGCGGCAGATGCCGGGGATCGGTTTCTTTCGCCGGTGTTTTGAACGGTCCGAGATGAACGCCATAGGCTTTTACTCCTTCGTTCAAAATGATGCGCTTAAGATTGGGTGCTGCGGGTTGCAGCGGCGCCAGTAGATTGCGCAACATTTCCAGGTTTGGCTTCACTTCCTCCGCGTAGGTCGGTCTAGGTTGATAAGCGGCAAAGAAGACATGACTAACCTCCGACAGATCACCTATCTTCGCGGCAACATCCGATTGATCGAGGAGATCGATCTGCGACCATCGAACCTTTTTTCCTAGTTCCGGTTTGTTTCTGGATAGACCGATAACCTCCCATCCGGACTGGTCGGCCAGATAGTTGACGAGATTACGTCCGATCACACCAGCGCCGCCCACAACCAGAGCTGTTCTTTTGTTACTCATCGTAATAATTCCGTTCGACATTTCGCATTCAAATGATGGCAGACCCTCCATCGACAAAAATAACCTGACCGGTAAGATACCGGTTTTGGATCGCGAAAAGATAGGCCGACGCAACGTCTTCGGGTTGTCCCACTCGTTGAGTCGGCAAATGTACTCCTTTGGACTCTAGCAGTTTGCTAGCGCGCTCCTTGGGTGGAAGATTAACTAACAATTTGCCCGTATCAATAAATCCTGGACTCACCACATTTACTCGCCGCGGTGCCAGCTCTAGAGCTAAGGTGCGAGCGAGCGCCTCAACCGCGGCGTTTACCGATGCCTGGGCCGCAAGGCCTTTGGCCGGTCGCTGACTCAGAACACCAGAAGTGAGGCTAATCGAGCCCCACTCGCTTAACTTCGGGCCAGCAAATTTGGCGACTAACCATTGGCCCCAATACTTCACTAAGAATGGTTTTTGACTTTCCGATAGTTCCGAGTCTATCACCGGCCCTGATTGATACGACGTACCTACCGTCACGACCACATGATCGATCTCACCAACGCTTTTGAAGAATCCCTTAACCGACTCTTCCTCGGTCACGTCGATAATCGATCCCGTTGCTTTCTCAGAAAACTTTGCCAATGCTTCATCGATCTTGGTTTGAGAACTCGATCCGATGATCACCTCGGCCCCCGCGTCCAGGGCAGCCTCCGCCACAGCAAATCCGATTCCACTGGTCCCTCCGATGATGGCAATCCTTTGATCAATGAGCATGCCCCAACCTGTTCGCGGATCAGCTCGCTTACAACTTCATGTCCCGGCACTTTCGCGGGAAAGAATGGTACTTTTTCATTCTCGCCTTAGGCTCGAATGAAATGACAGATAGCAAATGGTCCTGAACCAGGAGGATCAGGCTACCCATCTCACCCTCGTCCGATATACGGCATTTTTGTGGCCATGACGGTCATGAACTGGACGTTCGCCTCAAGGGGCAGGTTTGCCATGTAAAGCACCGCGTCAGCAATGAGTGATACATCGATCAAAGGTTCAGGTCGGATTGATCCATCGGCCTGCTGAACGCCTTCGGCCATGTTTGCCGCCATCTCGGTAGCAGCATTTCCGATATCAATCTGACCACAGGCAATGTCGTACTCGCGTCCATCGAGTGAGGTCGAACGAGTCAATCCCGTCACCGCATGTTTGGTTGCCGTATAAGGCGCCGAGCTCGGCCGCGGTACATGGGCAGAAAGCGAACCATTGTTGATGATCCGGCCGCCCCGGGGAGTTTGTCGCTTCATCAGACGAAATGCTTCCTGGGTACAGAGAAACGGACCAGTCAAGTTGGTGGCCAGAACGCGCTGCCATTGCTCAGAGGTAACATCCTCGAGTTGTGCGCCAGGTATTCCCGCACCGGCATTATTAAACAACACATCTAATCGATGAAACACCTCTTCGATTCGTTGGAAAAGGCTTCCAACCGATGCCGGATTCGTAACATCAGTAGAAACGGCTAGCGCCCGCGATTGATCGGTATTGGCAATTTCTATCGTCTCCCGCAGCGCGGCCATGCGCCTTCCGGCCAAAACGACGCGGTACCCGTCGCGGAGAAATGCCAGTACCACGGCACGACCAATACCGCTACCGGCGCCGGTCACTAGAACGATTTTGTCAGACATAGGGGCACCACCGTCTCTGAAGTTCTCCGGCTGGCAAGCGGAGTAAAATAAAAACGCCAGGAGCGCCGGAAGGGACAACGAGACTTTGATCGAATGGCAGCCGTTGCAGTTTCGCCAGCGGCGACTGGTCCCGACTCCGCAGAGCCTTCGTCGCGGCCGAGTCCTCACGCCAGCACCGGAATACGTCCGCCGAGCTCATCTTCGATGTAAATACGAACGATCTCATCAAACGAACTCTCTGTTCGAAAGCCAAGAGCAAGTGCTCGATCGGCAGCAAAGTTTTGCGGCCAACCCGAGACCATAGCGCCTATGATTGGATCCGGTACACGACGAATCAGGGCCACCGCCTTTTCGCCCGCAACTTTTCGCAATGCTGCAATCTGTTCCCCTACGGTCGCAGAGAGACCTGGCATCGTCAGCGTGCGTCTTGCCCCGAGCGGCCGCAAATCGATGGTTGCCGCATGTGTCAAAAAACCGACCGCTGCCCGCGGGCTGGCATGCCAATGGCGCACCTCTTCGGAGACCGGCAACACAGCTTCCTGGCCGGAAAGCGGTTCCCGCAGAATACCCGAGAAAAAGGAAGAGGCGGCCTTGTTCGGCTTTCCTGGCCGAATACAAATGGTGGGCAAGCGGATTCCTACTCCTTCGAAAAATCCCCGACGTGAATAATCGGCCAGTAGCAGCTCGTCCATGGCTTTCTGCGTTCCGTAGCTGGTAAGCGGAGTGGTGAAGAATTCATCCCCAATCACATGCGGAAACGGGGCACCGAAGACGGCGATGCTAGACGTGAAGACCACTCGGGGTTGGTACCGCGCTTTGGCGCCCTCTTGACGAATCGCTTCAAAGAGCTGGCGAGTGCCATCGAGATTGACCTGATAGCCCTTGTCAAAGTCTGCCTCGGCCTCTCCGGAGACCACGGCCGCCAAATGAAAAACAACGTCTGGCCGGGTCGCAACGCATTTGACTGCCGCTCCTGGAATGGAAAGATCTGTGACTGCAAGGGATACATTCCCGGAAAAATGGGCGGGTTTCTCCGGTTCGATCGTATCGACCAAGGATAGGGCGGTCAGCTCTTTTCCTCCCAGATGTCCAACGCGCGTCAGCTGTTGAGTGAGCTTCCGGCCAACCATCCCTGCTGCCCCGAGGATCATGACATGCATCTTGTACCTTACCTTCAAACTCGTTTCTCGTCCGCGTTCTGAAAGTAATTGGTAATCAGTAACCGGTAAGGCCATAGCGATGCAATGATCTGTTTAGCTGAATGGGGGCGCAGCCGGGTTCTTGTTGCAAAAGAGCGATCGCAGGAGAACGTTTAAGTATGGCTGAGCCTGTCTCGTCGGCCGTTTCTAGGCGTCGATTTTTGTATGCAGTGGCGGTTGCCGCCGCGCCGGTGGCATTTTTTGCGCGGGTCAGGAACAGCTTGGGTCAAGACCACGGTACCGTTGAATTAGATCCGACTCCGGCCGCCGGCGAAAAGTTGGAGCTGACTCCGGAAGAAACGGCTGGACCATTTTTCAGGCCGAACTCGCCCGCCAAAAATAGCTTCCGAGACTCGGGAGTAACCGGAACATCAGTGAAATTGACTGGAACAGTCCTCGATCGGAAAGGCAAACCGATACCGAAAGTCTTACTCGATTTCTGGCACGCCGATGCCAACGGCGAGTACGACTTCAATGGATTTCGATGCCGAGGCCATCAGTTTTCCGGTTCCGATGGAAAGTACGCGTTGGAAACCGTCATGCCCGGTTTGTATCCGGGACGGACACGCCATTACCATGTTCGGCTCCAAGCGGCGCATGGTCCGATCTTGTCGACTCAGCTCTATTTTCCGGGAGAAGCGCGCAACTCGACCGATTCGCTGTTTAAACCGGAGTTGCTGCTCAAGGTACGTGAGAGTGGCGCAGGCCGAATTGCTGTCTTCAATTTCGTTCTGGAAACGATCTGAATTGCGCTCCCTGTGCCCATTCGCGGTTTAATTCAGAAAATTCTCATTTTTTTTGAAAAAGCCCTCTAAAGCGCTTAATCCTACTGTCGAAATAAGGTAAGTAGTGCTGAGTGCGTGGCTTTGCGGCAAGAGGCGGCAATACATTTGTGCAGGTGATTCGTCTCTTGGGTGAGGCTTTTTCGCATCGCCTTGGAACAACTCCAGCTTGAAAGCATACCCAGCGAACGAGATGAGTCGAACCTGATGGAGGACCCCAGAACCGGTTTATTGAAGAAGCAGCAGGAGGATATTCTTCGAGCTTTCGGCCGCTTTCTCGGCAAAAAGAGCTGTATCTTTTGCTCGCTGGGTGAGAACGGAAAGCGAGTTTGCTCGATATGAATGCCTCGCCGACAAACATTTTGTTGGTCGAGGACGATCCGAATGATGCTCTACTTCTCGAACGCGCTTTCCGTAAGGCAGGACTTCTTTACCCGCTCAATATCGTTCGCGACGGCGATCAAGCGGTCGATTTTTTGCAAGGCACCGGCAAATACAAAGATCGCGTCAAATACCCGCTGCCTCGGCTGATGCTTCTGGATTTGAAGCTGCCTCGCCGATCTGGACACGAAGTGCTAAAATGGGTGCGCAGCCGGCCCGGTCTGAAGCGACTTCCGGTGATTGTGCTTACTTCCTCCAGCGAACCGAGGGACATTGTTGCGGCCTATGACGAGGGAACCAATTCTTATCTAGTCAAACCGTCGAACGCGGAATTGTTGACGCAAATGGTCGAGCAACTCGAGAAATATTGGCTAACGCTAAACGAGGGACCGGAATTGTCGCTTTAAGAGTCTTCGTTCCTGACATAGGATGCCAGGAACGAGTCAATTCAGGGCTTGAGGGCAACTGGCTTGGCAACCGAAATCACCAGAAGGTAAACTCTGTGACTGAACGGAGCACATCAGGATTCCCAAGCGAACTCGAAAAATTCAGGAATACTCTAACTCACGAGTCGTTCACTCACTTGGTGGCCGGCGTGGGGGATTACGCCATCTACCTGATCGATGCCGAAGGTCAGGTGGTGAGCTGGAACAGCGGAGCGGAGCGCATCAAGGGTTACAGGGCTGATGAGATTATCGGAAAGCATTTTTCCGCTTTTTACCCAAAAGACGTAATCGCGAAGCGTTGGCCAGAACACACCCTGGAAGCGGCTGCCCGGGACGGAAGATTTGCCGAAGAGGCCTGGAGACTCCGAAAAGATGGGTCTCGGTTCTTTGCAAACGTGACGATTACAGCGCTGCGCGGCCCGGATAGAAAAGTAATCGGATACTTAAAAATTACCCGTGACCTCAGTGATCGGAGAAAGATGCTAGCACTCCAGGAGGCAAACCGGCAAAAGAGCGAATTCGTTGCTTTACTGGAAAAGCGCGTCCAGGAAAGGACAGCGCAGCTGACCGATAGCAATGCCCAACTGGAAGCCTTTGCCTACACGGTTTCTCATGATCTGAAAGCTCCGTTGCGAGGCATTCAAGGATTCTCGCAAGCCTTGTTGGAAGACTACAGGGACAATCTCGACGATCAAGGACGGGACTACTTACGGAGGATTGGGAATGGTATTCTCCGGATGCAAACGCTGATCGAAAATCTGCTTGAGCACAGTCAACTAAGCAGGGTCGAATTCAGGCTGACAACCGTCGATCTAGGCTCGGCCGTGCTGGAGGCTCTGAAACTGCTCGAAGGAGAAATTAGAGCGACGAATGCGAAAATATCTGTGAATGGAAAGATGCCGGCGGTGGTCGCTCAACCTTCGGTTTTGGTTCAATCAATCCAAAATCTGTTGAGCAATGCCTTGAAGTTCACCAAGAGTGGTCGAACCCCCCGAATCCGAGTGTTCACCGAAAAAATCGGGGAAAAGACAAGGCTGTACGTGCAAGACCGAGGTATCGGCATTGAAGAGCGCCATTTCGATCGGATATTTGAGGTCTTCGAGCGTCTCCATGGCCAAGAATCGTTTTCCGGTACCGGAATTGGTCTGGCCATTGTCAAAAAAGCGATGGAGCGGATGAAGGGAAGATGCGGTGTCGATTCAAAAGTTGGCGCGGGAAGCCGATTCTGGATAGAGTTGGCGTCGGCGGAGCCGATAGCAAAGAAAAAATAGCAGATAGCCAAAGAAGCACCGCAACGGCTCCATCAGTTCAGGCGCACAGACCCTGCCTTCGACGGATGTGCCGCCTTCGCGGACGACGCGCCCGACTTCCGAGTTTAAGCAACACCATTGAACTTGGCCGCGACGTAGGCCTTGCGGAGTCGGGTTTCGCCCTACCATCGCGCCTGCGGGACTGAGGTTGCAATCTTCGACCAAGTAACTCAGTTTCAGTCTGATGGATAGCGTCGCTTCACCCGAGGACGAGGTCGTTAGATCCTCTCAACCAGAGCCGATTACTGGATCGATCTTGGCCTCCTGGATTCTCATGGGAGTTGCTCTCCTAGCGGTTGTTCTGCTTCATTTGGTTTCGGCGTTAGTTGGCGGCCTGCTGGTTTACGAGTTGGTCAGCCTGATTGCGCCGCTGATCGAACGCCATCTCATACACCGTTGGTCTCGCTGGCTGGCAGTGGCAAGCCTCGCGATACTAACGATTCTCGTTTTGATCCTCGCGGGATTCGGGCTGGCCGCCTTCCTGAGAAGTGAGGCAAGTAGTCCCGCGGTCCTATCGGAAAAACTAAATCAAGTCATTACCGAAGCGCGCGACAAACTACCGCCGTTCCTGGTTGATAGTTTTCCCGGAAACGTAGATGACCTCAAGGCACTGGCTTCCGGCTGGATGGACGAACACTCCAAAGAGGTTCAGCAAATCGGCAAAGACGTTCTTCACTTCTTCATCCGCGGGCTTGTGGGCATGATCATTGGAGCCTTGGTTTCGCTGCTCGAGGTAACTCCTCATCGGCGACATCGACCGTTGGCGGCAGCGTTAATCGAAAGGATCTCGCGATTCGCCTTCGCATTCCGACAGATCGTCTTCGCTCAAGTCCGGATTTCGGCGTTGAATACCGTCCTGACCATAATCTTCCTTTTCGTAATACTTCCGGCACTCGGTATACACCTGCCGCTCGGCAAGACGTTGATCGCGGTAACCTTTTTTGCGGGACTGCTCCCGGTCGTCGGTAACTTGATTTCCAACACTGCAATCTTTATCGCCGGTCTTTCCGTTTCGGTTTATGCGGCGGCGTTTGCTCTCATCTTTTTAGTCGTGATCCACAAACTCGAATACTTTTTCAATGCGCGCATTGTCGGATCCAGTATTCATGCCCGGGCCTGGGAACTCTTGGTGGCAATGCTGGTAATGGAGGTTGCGTTTGGGATCGGCGGTTTAGTCTTGGCTCCAATCTATTATGCTTACCTGAAACGCGAGCTCAGTGATCGCAATCTCGTCTGAAACAGGAGGCCGCGAAGACAGAATTTTGAACAGAAGATCACAGAGAGCGCAAAGAAAGAGTGCGGTTGGTTAGAAACGGACCAAATTCCTTAACCGCGAATGCACGCGAATGCACGCGAATAAAATACCCCAAAAGGGAACACAGTGTCGCATAGCGCCGAAGCCAAAAGCAGGAAGAAAAGGACCGCAAATAGACGAAATAAAAGGTTTTATTCGTGTCCATTAACGTCCATTCGTGGTTCAAGTTCTTCGCGTTCTTTCGCGGTTAATTGTACTCGCACTAGGCCGCGCAACGCATTGGAGAGATAGATCGCGTCAGCGGTTAGCAAATCATCACGATAGAGATTCTGCACACATACCGGTCTCGTCCGCAGAATCTCCTGACGCATGATGCCGTCAAGTAATCCGCTCTCAACCGGGGGCGTTAACCACGCTCCATTCTTTAAGAGAAAAACGTTGCTACGTGCTCCTTCGGTTAGTTCTCCTCGCTCGTTGAAGAACAACGCATCAAAACAACTGGGATTCCCTTTGAGCTGATGCAAAGCGCTATCGAACAAAATGCGCGCAGTGGTTTTGTGACGCAGAAGAGGATCGCTGGCATTGACTCCTTCCGGAGCTATCACCAGGGATAGCGGTTTGGGTAGATCAACAAGAGCTTGAGCCTGTACATCAATATTACCGTCCTTCTCCAAGATCAACCTGACTCGATATGGACCTGCGGGTCTCCTTTTTTGGGTGTTACGAAGCGCCGCGCGAATGGATGATTCGGAATAATCGAATCCAAAAAATCGTGCGGACGCTTTTAGCCGGTTTAAGTGAGCATCAAGCCGCCGCAGCTCGCCTTCCTCAAGCAGCAAAGTTTCCAAAAGAGCAAAGTCGGACTGCAATTCGGTAAGAAAACGGGCTTTCGACCAACATTCTGCATATTCCGAATTGGCAGATGAATCAGCGACGATACCACTGCCAACGTGCAGTCGTCCTCGGTTGTCTGGCATTAACTCAATGGTACGAATGGCAACATTAAAGGCGAAGTCGCCACCCGGTTTGATGTGGCCGATTGCGCCCGTATAGATCCCCCGCGAAGATCGTTCAAGGCCGCTAATAATTTCCATCGCACGAATCTTAGGCGCACCGGTGACCGAACCGGATGGGAAAAGCGCTTTGAGCGTATGAAACACCGATCGATCAGGAACTCGCCCGCTCACCTGAGAAACCATTTGGTAAACAGTAGGATATTGTTCGATAGCAAAGAGTCGATCGACTTGCACTGATCCGATTTGCGCGATTTTGCCTAAATCGTTCCTGACCAGGTCGACAATCATGAGATTTTCGGCCTGATCTTTTTCCGATCGCTGTAGAGTTTTTGCCATCGCCTGATCGGCTCCATTCTCGCCGGCTCTGGCTCTGGTTCCTTTCATCGGTTTGGAGACAAGTTCATCGCCACGTCGCTCCAGAAAAAGCTCCGGAGAGAGCGACAGTATGGTCCGCTCAGGAAGTAGCAGGTATGCTCCGTAGTTGACCGGCTGGGATTGGCGCAATTTGCGATACAGCGCGAAGGATGAACCGAAAAAAGTAAAATCGATTCTCCAGGTAAGATTTACTTGATAGATGTCTCCGCAGGCGATGTGTCCGAGAGCCGACTGTATGGCAGCCAGGTACTCAACCTCGCTTAGCTCCGCGCGCACTTCCGCAATTCCGGAGGGTCGTTGGGTCGCTCCGGTCTTTTCTACGCTTTGGCTCAACCATTGCTCAAACGCCTGGTTTGAAAGCCAGGTCGCTTCATTGAACAACCACGCCTGGAAAGGGGCCCACGAATGTTCCTCCGCGTCGATCTTTAGTTTGGGCTCGAACCAAGAGCCAACCTCATAGTCCGCTAAAACGATCGTGTGACATGAACGGCTGGCTTCGTCAATCGCTGCGCAGGCTGCCCCTAACTGCTGCAACGTCCGCGCCTCGATTACTCCGATCGGGTGTCCAAAAATCCATACTCCCCGGCTCGAGCCGTCAGGTCCCTTTCCATCCATCAGAGCCATCACTCCCCGGAGATCAGGGCTGGCCATCGGGGCGGTGGAGTAATCGAGCATTGGAGTACTGGAGTGTTGGACTAATGGCCTCTTCTTATTGTCGTCTGTCATCGGTTGCGGGTTTCTGCTATTTGCTATTTGTGTTCCCCATCCTCCTCTCACCCATGTTAAACGTCGCTCTTATCGGAACGGGTTTCATCGGTTCGGTCCACGCGGCAAATGTTGCGCGCCACCCCGAAACAAATCTGGCAGCAATTCATGATGTAGATCTCAGCCGGGTCAGCCAAATTGCCGTCCAAACGGGAGCAAAGGTCGCGCAAGACGTTGAGGAAATCTTTGCTACTAAGGATATCGATGTCGTATTTATCGCCTCTTCCACTAATACCCACATCGACTATCTAAGACAGGCCGCCCAACGGGGTAAAGCGGTTTACTGTGAAAAGCCGATTGGTTTGAATTATCAACACGCAAAGGAAGTGGTCGAGTTTGTTGGCAAATCAGGTGTCCCAGCAACGATCGGATTCAATCGCCGATTTGATCCAAACCATGCCGCACTCCGCGAAAAAGTTAATAATGGAGCGGTCGGTAAGATTGAAATTATCCAGATGTCATCCCGTGGTCCGAAACCTCCGCCGCTTGAGTACGTGGTGGTTTCTGGGGGTCAGATGCTCGATCAGGCAATCCACTTTTTTGATTTATTACGTTGGATCAGCAATGATGAAGCCGAGGAGATCCATGCCAATGGATCCGCACTGATTGATCCAAGATCGCTGAAGTCGGCGATGTGGATACCGCGATTATCTCCATTCGCATGAAGGGCGGTGAGTTTTGCCAGATCGACTGTTCTCGCCGAACGAACTACGGATACGATGAGCGGATCGAAGTTTTCGGCTCGAAAGGGCTGATCGAGTCGCGCCGGCAGCGGAGTCGTGGTGTGTCTCGGTATATCGGAGATAAAGTCGTTGAGGACGGTCTCCACCCAGGCTGGTTTGAGCGGATCAAGGAAAGCTATTACGAGGCTCTGTCGGCCTTTGTCGATGCGATCAATCATCGGAAAACCCCCAGTCCATCGTTGGAAGACGGGCTCAAGGCGCAACTTTTGGCGGACAAGGCTACTGAATCGATCAAGACCGGAGTGCCAATGAAGGTCTAGAGCATCAGCCTAGCTTTTTCATAATCAATCGGCCAAGGCTCCGATCGACTAAACTCGCCAAAACAACAATGACCCCAAGCGCGAGGATATACCATTGAGGCTGAAATCCGAGGATGATCAGAAAACTTTGTATACCGCAAAGCAGAAATGCACCCATGAGCGTGCCGACGAGAGAGATCCTGCCACCACTCAAATGACACCCACCTAACACCGCCGCAGCGATCGCAGAGAGTTCCATCAATGCCCCAAAACTACCATCCGCATACCCAATATAGGCAGCCTCGAGTCCGCCGGAGAAAGCGGCGAGAACTCCGCTCAAGACGAATACTCCAAATTTCAATTTCCTAACGTTGACTCCCCGTGAGTAGCTGGAGATCGCATCTCCTCCGACGGCTAAAATTCGGTTTCCCAATGAGGTTTCGAAAATCAGCAGTTGCAACCCGACCAGAATACCAATCGCCCAAAGAATAGCGGGATTCAATCCGGCCAGGGTGCTTCCCCCGATTGCCTGGTACACCAACTGTTGGCGAACCGCGTCAGTCGCGGCAAAGGAGAAACCGTAAGTCATGGCGTAAGCAATGCCTTGAAAAAGAAACAGTGTCCCCAAGGTGACAATGAGAGATGGGAGTCCGATCAAAGCCACAAAAATTCCGTTGATTGACCCGATGAGAATGCCGGATACGAGCGCCGCGATAACGGCCAAGCCACTGCCAGCGACCGGTGCCAATCCAAGAAACGTCAGCGCGCCAATGCCAAATGTGGAGCCGACAGAAATGTCAATCTCTCCGGTCGCAATGACGATCGCCTCGCCGAATGACATGATGGCGAGCACGGCCGCGAGTCGGAGCAAAGACTGAAGATTTCCCACCGAAAGCCACTGTCCGCGCGTCAGGGCCACGAATAAGCAAGAAATCAGCGCGACTAGAGCAATGGTTGCGGTCTCGGGATGCCTTCGGACAAAGCTCAGCGGGTTCATGGCACTCTGGGTCCAACTCCTCCATGCCGAATGATTTCCTCCAACTCTTCGGCACTCATCGCGTCTCGCAGGACATCCGCAACCTTGCGTCCGTTTTCTAGAATTACGATACGATCAGCGATCCGGTGAATTTGGAAAATGTCGTGCGTGATATAAATGACGAGCAGTCCTTGCTGTTTCAGTTGCACCGCCAGCTCATTGACGCGTCCCCGTTCACGCACCGAAAGGTGGTTAGTCGGTTCATCCATGATGATCACACGATTACGAAAACTCACTGCTCGGGCGATTTTGAATGTCTGTTTCTCGCCTCCCGACAACAGCGAGATCTCGTCTTCCACATCGATGCCCTCGCGCAATCCGAAATCGCGAACCACTTTGGCGCAGATATCACGCATCTCTTTCTTGGCCAGAAACCGAAGCCCGAAGATTCGTCGGACCAACTCGCGCCCCAAGAAATAATTCCGCGTCACCGATAGGTTATCGCATAACCCAATCGTTTGTTGGATAGACTCAACTCCGAGTGCAATCGCCAGCTTTGGATAAAACCGCGTGATTCTCTGGCCATCGAAATAAACTTCACCCGAATCCGGAGCGATGATGCCGGAAAGAATGCGAATCAGAGTTGTCTTCCCTGCTCCATTGTCACCCACCAGCCCGACTAACTCACCGGGAAAGAAATCAACACTCACGTCGGTTAGAGCGCGAAAATTACCATAGGAGAGGCAGATATTTCTGACGCTAATCAACGGCGCACTTCCAGCGGTAACGCCGTCGCTCACCTTGCCATCCAGTTCGCTCCGATTATCCATGGTCCGAGTATGTCATTAACCAGCGGTTAGTCTTTTCGACAGAACGGTATTAAGGGTCACTACCAATAAGAGAGCAATCCCGACGAAAGAGGTATACCAGGAGGGCGGCGCACCGAAGGCGATCATTTCCGAACGCACGGCGGTAAAGAAAAACGCTCCCAAGACCGTGCCCAGAATTGTGCCTCTCCCGCCGGTCAAGAGCGTTCCTCCAACCACCACCGCCGCGATAGATTCCAGTTCGAGTCCGGTACCTAGCGAAACACTGGTCTGAGGATCATTAGCGAGAGTCGCGATTGCCGACAATCCCGCAAACAAAGAACAGATCATGAATGCCCATATCCTCACTCGATTGACCGGGACGCCTTGGGATTCAGCGCTCGCCGAGTTTCCTCCTAGCGCAAGTAGATGATTGCCGAACGGCATGTGATATAGAAGAACGCCACTCAGCAGCGCAACCAGGAGCAATAACAAGAAACCATTTTCAACTCGAAACCAATGCCCGCCCAGAAGTTGGTTGAACCAATCGAGACGCGCCTCGCGCGGTGGCCCGCTAACCCCTCCATGGGTCGATACGTAGACCAGCCCACGATAAAAAAACAGACCGCCCAGGGTGACGATCATTGAAGAGAGCCGCCCATGAATCACGATAACGGCATTGATTAAGCCGATAGTGAGAGCAAACAGCAAAGCGAGAAAAGCGGAGAGCGGGACGCTCAGTTGATGTTCGAGACTGATGAACGCAATGCCGATCGCGCCATAGACCGAACCAACCGAGAGATCAATTTCCCGTATCAGAATAACGAAGGTCTGTCCAATCGCTAGAAGGCCAAGAATAGCCGTGTATCGGCTGATACTAGTGAACGTATACCAATTGAACCATTGGTCGTGGTTCCACAGGCTGAACAATATGAAAATAAAAATGCAGCCGATCAGTATACCTATATCTGTCCGTCTGAAGAACCGATGCATTCGTACTAGCCTGGATTGCTCATCTGCCGCGCCGGATGAGCAATCCAGGCTGTAATTCCGCGGTTGCTGCGGATTTACAGCCATCTAGCCCACAATAGCGCATCGATCCATACAGCATTGGCGTTTGCGGGCTTGGACTGCTCACCACGTGATTTGCTTTTTATAAGCTTCTTCCCCAATGATGCCCTTCACGATTTTGATCCAGGCATCAACGTTACTCTCATTAATAACGATTGGTCCGGTAATGATGTCATTGAGGGGTGACATTCCCATCTTCTTATAGAAATAAAGAACTTCCATTGGGAGATATCCCTGGAGCCAAAAGCCCTGACTGTGCGAGGCAAGAACTTTACCCTCCTTGATGCCTTCCAGCGAGTTCGGACTATCATCAACTCCGACAATCGTCAGACCTTTGTCCGACAGTTTTGGCTTCAGTCCCATTTCGTCGGCAACGCTGTAAGCCCACGGAACGGATAACGTGCCCAAACAGAAGATGTAATTTACATCTTTATGGGTACTGAGGTACGACTGCATGACGCTGCGCGCCTTCGCGGGATCTGCGCCGATGATAAGCTCATCGACCGGCACTCCGATTTTCTTCATGGCATCGGTCATCCCCCTACTGCGAGCTTTCAGACCTTGATGGGTTGCGTCATGATTGGCACACAGAATCTTGGTCGGCTTCGGAACCTTGCCGGCGTTGACTTGTTCGATCACATATTGTCCGAGTTTAAGGCCGGTAAGGTACTCATCGCCACCCACGTAGGTAAGATAATGGATCCGCTGTTCCTGGGGTCGCGGATCAGAAATATTGAAGGCGACAACGGGAATACCATCCTTGACTGCTTTATCCAAGATTGGTTGGAGCGCCTCGCTATTGAGGATCGGAATCGCGATGCCATCCGGATGCGTGGCGATCGCCTGGTTTAAGATGGTGATGAAATTCTGCAGACTGTACTCGTTCGTCGAGAGGTATTCCGCTTTCGCATCGGGGTACTTCTCTTCAAAGGTTTTGATGGAAGTAGTGAGCCAATTCATGTTCGGATCATTCGATCCGATGTGGGACACCATGACGAAGCGATAATGATCGCCTTGAGCGAATGCCACTCCCACGAGGGAGAAGCAGAGGAACGGCGACAAGAGGAGGGCGCAAAAGAGCCTTTTCAACATGACTTCCTTTTGTTCTGTAAGGATAAGGTCGGGAGCTTAGTTTTCCACGCTAAGCCAACGACCGGGGGGGAGTTTTTCTTGGGCGAGCTGGGGATGCTCGCGAGGAATATGATCGGATCTTGCCAGCGAATTTCAAGACGAAAATAGCCGTAAATTCCCGTAATTGCGACGTAAAATATTTACTGTGAGCTTGTTATGTCCGCAGTGGGCCCGCACACTGCGGATTGACCAGCCCTCAGGACTTTCGTTTCGAAAGTCGTCGCCCTACCTTTTGGCTCACACGCCCCATCTCGCTATCGCTCGACGGCGTGTATCGCCCATCCGTCACTAATCGCCGTGCGACGATCTGCACCAGAAATGGGCCAACGATCAGAACGCTAATCAGTCGAAGAGAGTGGACGGCGAGGATTAACGCAGCATCCGCTCTCAGATCAGCAGCCATCGCCGCCACCGAATCTAATCCTCCGGGAGTAGCAGCCAGATAGGCACTTAGTAGATCAATTTTCAGCAAAGGCATCAAACCGATCGCCAACAGCGCCGATACGCCTAAAAGGAAGAAATTGCTGAGCACGACAAAAAAACCGAGCCGTTTGAGTTGCTCAACTACGGCGGCATCAAACTGGGAGCCGATCTGCAGGCCGAGAACCAAATAAGCGGCCCCGAGAATCGCCGGCGGCCAGGGTGCGGCCGGCACTCCAATGATTCCGGCCAGGCCGGTGAGCACCGCTGGGATGATTATGGTACCGGCTGGAATCCGAAAACGGGTACCGAGTGCCGCTCCGATCAGGGCAATCATCGTCGAGATCAAATAATGAAGAGGCGCAACCGGATGAACGGCAGCTGGCGGCGTTACCGGATGACCTCCACCAGCCGAGGCGCCGGCGAAGTGGCCCACCAGTGAGATCGTCGTCAGGATGGCCAACAAGCGACCGTATTGCATCACGGTCACCAGTCGAACATCGGCCCCGAGCGAATCGCTCATCGCAATCATTTCACCGGCACCGCCGGGCAACGTGCCAAGCAGCGCAGTGCCTGGTTGGAGGTTGGCCAGCCGTTGTAAGACAATTCCGCTGATGGTGGTAAGCACTAACATTGTGAGCACTAACGCAATCACCGGAACCCGGTTCGCAGCGATCGTCTGCAATGATCTTGCGGTGATGGAGAAGCTAAGCATCACCCCAATCACCGACTGCGCCAGACGATACAGAAACAGCGGAAATCGAATCACTGGCCGATTGGTAATCGAAAACATGGCCGCTACCAGAAGCGGGCCGGTTAAAAATGCGGCCGGCAAGCCGAGTGCCCCTATGGCCAACCCGGCGAGAATGGAAAGAGCCAATAAAAGCAATTTCAATTGCTTTCCCTCAATGCCCTCACAATTTCAACGGTACTACGTACCCGCCCGAGACGCGGAAAGATGTTTTCGGTCGCAAAGTCATGATTCGTTTGGTTGAAACTCGCCATCGCATCTTCCGCAAATATCAGGTGGTATCCAAGCTCATAAGCGCTGCGAGCGGTCGACTCGACGCCGAAATTCGTCGCTATTCCTCCGATTACGATCGTCTCGATATGCCGGCGCCTCAATTGCAGATCCAACTCGGTGCCATAAAAGGCGCCCCAATGCCGTTTCAAAATAAGGACGTCATTCTCTCGCGGCTTCACGGCCGGCTCGGACCAGGAAAACGGGAGCGTTGAGGTCGCGGAACTGATTGGCCAGCAACGATGCGTTTTCCAGCACGGCCGCGGTCGGATGCGGCTCAACCGGGAAACTGGTGATTCCCTTTTGTAAATCGATCAGCACGAGCGCGGTTGATTTGGGAAAAAGCGTTAGTGATGGCATGATAGTCTCCATATGCGGTTGCGGTGGTCCTTGCTCGAGATTGAGGGTTGACCGATCGCGAGCGAACGGCATAGAACATGACGACTTCCTCACATTCTGAATAAATATGACTGTACCCTCATATTTATCAAACGCTCAGCCCAAGCAGCCACGGCAGAAAAGGGGCGAACGCCGAGTAGCTGCATTGTTAGCCGCAGCCGCCGAAGTGTTTGCCGAGGTGGGCTATCGTGCGGCGACCATGAGTGCCATCACCGAGAAGGCGGGTGCACCAATCGGCTCGCTCTACCAGTTCTTTCCTAGTAAGGAAGCGATCGCGGATGGTTTGCTCTCCCGTTATCTGAGCGAAATATCCACGCGGTGGGAAGAACTCGATGCCCGACTGCCGAGGATGGATCTTAAAGAGTTCTCCCACGAACTTATCCAACACCAGATCGAATTCTTTCGGGACCGCCCGGCGTTTACCGAATTGATTGACGCAACCTCACTGTTGTCACGGCCCGGTCTTCGTTGCGAGGCCAGAGCTATTATCACTCGGAACGTCCAACGCTTCTTACAAGTCTTCGCGCCAAACATACCGGTCGAGCGGTTGCGCCAGATTGCCGATGTAACCGTGCAATTGGTTAAAGCGGCAAACGCCCTGAGCAAGCATGTGTCTCGCCGCGATACCAAGGCGGTCATGGAGGAAATGGAATTTGCGCTGAACAGCTACCTGGAAAACCGCCTGGCAGCATGGAGGAGGAAGGGAAGGGGAGATAGCAAATAACAGATAGCAAAGTAGCGCCTGATGCTCCGCTTCAGGAACTGCCGCTCGACCCGCAAGGCCAGATCTGTGCTAAAAGCGCGTACGCTCCGGAGTTCCTGAGCCAGGAGGACCAGGCTACGCTGCATCATCTGCTATTCACGCAACAAAGCCTGTAAACCTACTAAGAAAGTAGCCTTTTCCGCTTGAATTGCCTACTGAAACGGTAGAGATACTCCAAAATTCGACTATGTCTGCCGCCATCATCGAACCATTGTCGCCCAATAACGAACCCGCCGAAACGGGACGTCGACCCCCCGCCCACCGCATAGCGTCGGATCAGGAGGCTCTCACGATAGCCCGAGCATTGGCCGAGAAATTTGCGGCGGGAGCGGCCGAGCGGGACCGAGAGCGCATTCTCCCCAAGGCCGAGTTGGACGAATTTTCCGGGCGCGGTCTCTGGGCCATCAGCATTCCAAAAGCCTATGGCGGAGCGGGCGTGAGCCACACCACGATCGTCGAGGTCTTCCGGACGATCGCTGAAGCGGATCCTTCTATTGCGCAAATCGCTCACAATCATTTTTGCGTGATCGATGCCATTCGCCTTGATGGCTCGGAAAAGCAGAAGGCACACTATTTTGAGGAGGTGCTCAAAGGCAACCGCTTTGGTAATGCCTTTTCCGAGGCGGGCACCAAGAACGTGATGGATTTTCAAACAAAGATCGAGCCGGCGGACAACGACTTCGTTGTAAATGGTAAGAAATTTTATTCGACCGGGGCGCTGTTCGCCAACTACATTCCGACGGCAGCCGTTGATGCCAACAAAAACGGGCTACTTGTGATCATCCCGAGGGAGACTCCCGGGTTGGCCGTAATTGATGATTGGTCCGGATTTGGACAACGGATTACGGCCAGCGGCTCCGTTGTTCTAGAGAATGTACGCGTCAAATCGGACTGGATCGTACCTGCGTATCGGGCTTACGACCGACCGACCCTGACAGGCCCTCTTTCCCAAATCATCCAAGCGGGGATTGACGGCGGAATCGCTCGCTCCGCTCTCAATGAAACGGTTCGATTTGTGCGAGAGCGATCCAGACCGTGGATCGACAGCAACGTGGAACGAGCTAGCGAGGATCCACTCACCATTTCGGAGATCGGGAACATTGCGATCCGCGTCGACGCCGCGGAAGCACTTCTCGTACGCGCTGCCCGGTTGTTTGATGCGGCCGATCCTGAACCGGATGAGGACAGTGTCGCGGAAGTGGCCGTTGCGGTGAACGAGGCCAAAGTGCTCACCACCGAAGCCGCAATTCTGGCTACCAACAAACTATTCGAGCTTGCGGGCACACAGTCCACTTTGGCCAAGCACGGGCTCGATCGCCATTGGCGAAACGCTCGGACCCACACGCTGCATGACCCAGTGCGATGGAAATACTACAGTATCGGCAACTATTTCCTGAACAACATCCTGCCGCCTAGACATCCCTGGAACTGAGACTGTCGCTAGTAGGATTTCTATGTCTGTGGCAACCGAAATCAGGCTGAATCAGCCAGCGAAGCGCGCCAGCGCGCACAGAATTATTTCGGATAACGAAGCGATCCAGACAGCGGAAGAATTGCGGAAGAGTTTCGTGGCAAACGCTGCCTACCGAGATCAGGAACGAGTACTCCCGAGAGCCGAGATAGACTCATTTTCCTGCTCCGGACTTTGGGCGATCACAGTTCCGCGTGCTTACGGCGGAGCCGAGGTATCAGCGGCGACGTTAGCCGAAGTCGTTGCGCTAATCTCAGAAGGAGATGCATCAATTGGCCAAATCCCACAAAACCACTATTTCATGGTCGAAATTGTGCGTTGGAACGGGACGGAAGATCAGAAGCGCTTCTTCTTCGAGCGAGTGTTGAACGGCGACCGCTTCGGTAACGCGTTATCCGAGCGCAGAACAAAAACGGTCGCTGAATACAACACTCGCATTGCTCCGGCTGGGGACGGCTTTGTGCTCAACGGTCAAAAATTCTATTCGACCGGCGCCCTATTTGCTGACTGGATCGTAGTGGTGGCGAAGGATCCGGCCGACTACCTGAAAGTTGCCTTCGTACCGAAGGACACCCCCGGCCTCGAAGTGATCGATGATTGGGACAGCTTCGGCCAACGGACGACCGGGAGCGGCACAACACTTTTGCACGAAGTGCATGTACCGGCCGAGTTTGTGATGACCTACCAAAAGTCTTTCGACGAGCCGTCGCCGTTAGGACCCCTAGCCCAAATCATTCACGCGGCGGTGGATCTTGGAATCGCGCGAGCAGCAATCAAAGAGACGGTGTCGTGGGTCCGTACGCGGACTCGACCATGGATAGACAGCGGCGTCGACCGCGCCACTCAAGATCCGCTAACGTTGCTCCAGATCGGTGAACTGCACGTAGGCTTGCATGCGGCCGAAGAGATCCTTCGCTTATCTGGACGAGCAGTGGATGCCGTTCTGGCCACTCCGAATTTCGATACTCTTGCTGCCGCATCGGTCGCCGTGGCCGAAGCAAAGGTTTTAACCACTGAAATCGCACTGGCCGCAACTAACAAACTCTTCGAACTGAGTGGCACAACGTCAACCCTCGCCGAGTGGAATCTCGACCGGCACTGGCGCAACGCGCGGACTCATACTCTACACGACCCCGTTCGCTGGAAGCCTTTTGCCATCGGAAACTTTGTTCTCAATGAGGTCCGACCACCTTGGAATGGAGCGCTCTAATCCTCAACGAATCCTTTATGGGCAAAGAAATTCGTCTGAACGCTTTTGATATGAATTGCGTAGGTCATCAATCTCCAGGGCTATGGAGGCACCCGAGGGACCGCTCCGCCGCCTACAAGGACCTGGAATATTGGAGCCAGCTCGCCCAGATCTTGGAAAAAGGAAAGTTTGATGGCCTATTCATCGCCGACGTACTTGGAGTTTACGATGTTTATCATGGTACGGCTGAACACGCGATTCGACAGGCGACGCAGATTCCTCTCAATGATCCGCTTTTAGTAGTACCGGCGATGGCTCAGGCTACCGAGCATCTGGGATTCGGGGTAACTTGCTCATTGACGTACGAGCATCCTTACCCGTTCGCGCGGCGCATGTCGACACTGGACCATCTCACCAAAGGCCGAGCAGGATGGAACATCGTCTCCTCCTACCTCGACAGCGCGGCTCGCAATTTTGGAATGAAGCAACAGGCGAAACACGATGACCGGTACGCTGTCGCCGACGAGTATATGGAGGTCTGCTACAAACTTTGGGAAACCAGCTGGGAGGATGACGCAATTATCCGAGACACTCAGACCGGAGTATTTACTAATCCGGAGAAAGTTCACCAAATAGAGCATTATGGAGAGTACTTCCAAGTCCCCGGCTACCATCTCTGCGAACCTTCTCCGCAAAGGACTCCGGTTCTCTATCAGGCAGGAGCATCTCGACGCAGAAAAGATTTCGCGGCCAAGCACGCGGAGTGTGTCTTTGTCGCAGCTCCGACCAAAACAATTCTGAAAAACTATGTGGGCGATATCCGACAGCGCGCGGCAAGTTTCGGCCGTGACCCGGCCAAGCTGCTCTTCTTTAATCTTTTCACGGTAATTGTGGCTCCGACCGAAGTGGAAGCAAAACGCAAGTATGAAGAATACCGCCGGTATATGAGCTATGATGGCGCGCTCGCCTTGGTCTCGGGTTGGACCGGGATTGATTTCGGTCAATACCAAAGGGATCAACGCCTGGAGTACATTGAGAACGACGCGGTCCAATCTGCAACCGAGTCACTGACAATTTCGGATCCGACCAAGATCTGGACCGTTGAAGAAGTTGCGAATTGGGTTGGGATCGGCGGATTGGGTCCAGTGGTCGTCGGATCGACGGAACAGGTCGCGGATGCGTTGGAAGAATGGGTGGAAGAAACCGACGTCGACGGCTTCAATCTGGCCTATGCAGTGACCCCCGAGTCTTTCCAGGATTTTACTGAGTTGGTCGTACCCGAGCTGCAAAAACGCGGCAGATACAAGAAACGGTATCAGCCAGGAACGCTGCGCGAGAAACTTTTCAACAATGGTCCCAAGCTGCCCGAAGAACATCCGGGCGGTACTATCCGGAAGCAAGCGTTCGACCAAGCCGTGGCAGCATGAGATTCAACCGCAAAGCATAACAAAGAAAGAACCACGAATGCGCGCGAATAGATGCGAATAAAGAGTTCTTACTCGCGTCGTTTCGCCAAAATCTTGTTTTCCTGCGACGATTTTTCTAACCACTAATGGATGCAAATTGACACGAATACCCGATTCGATTCGCGTCGATTTGTATCCATTCGCAGTTCTCCGCAATTAACGTTCAATGTGCGTAAGTAGGTGAAATCTGTGACCCAAATTTGCAAATCCACGATTCCAGTTCTGTTGGCGGCGATCTACCTGGCTGCTGCGGCCTACGGCGAGAGCAACCAGCTTTCAGCCGTCCGCATCGGCTACCAGAAATACGGCACGCTCAATGTAGTCAAAGCAGAGGGCGGTTTTGAGAAATCGTTGACTGACAAAGGAGTGAAGATTACTTGGATTCTTTTCACGGCTGGGCCGCAACTGATGGAAGCATTGAATGCCGGCAGCATCGATTTCGGAAACGCTGGTGAGGCGCCGCCGGTTTTCGCACAGGCCGCCGGCGTAAATTTTGTCTATTTCGGCAACCAACCTCCCTACCCTGCAGGTGAAGCCTTGTTAGTAGGGAAGGATTCTCCGATCAAGAGCATTCAAGATCTCCGCGGCAAACGTATCGCCCTGAACAAGGGATCCAACGTCCACTTCTTCTTAGTGAAGGTCTTAGAAAAAAATGGATTGAAACTCGACGATATCACCCTCAGTTATTTGCCGCCATCCGATGCCTGGGCTGCTTTTGAAGGTGGCAGCGTCGATGCATGGGCGATCTGGGATCCGTTCCTCACGGCTGCGATCGCCAAAACGGGGGCGAAAGTCCTGCAGGATGGTGAGAATGTCATCGCTAACCGGGAATTCTTCTTGGCCGACAGAAGTTTTGCGCAGGCGCATCAAGACGTTTTGCTCTCGCTCCGCGTAGCGATTGATCGGTGCGCTAAGTGGACAAAAACCAAGCCGGATGAAATCGTTCACTATCTTGCACCCCAACTAGGCATGAGTGAAGAAGTGATCAATACCGTGGTCCGGCGCCAATCGTGGGGATTCGAACCGATCAGCGACCAGGTTACTGCCGACCAACAAGCCATCGCCGACACCTTCTTTTCGCTTAAGCTGATTCCTAAGCCCGTCCGTGTTGCTGACGTCGTCCTCCGTCTTCCTCAGGTGGCTGCTACCGAGCGTGCTCAATGAATCTTCTTTGGTTTATTCCTACCTTTGGCGACGGTCGCTATCTCGGCTCGGTCCGGGGTGCGCGGGAAACGAACTATGCTTATCTCCGCCAGATCGCTGAGGCGGTTGATTCGCTCGGATATTATGGCGCCTTGCTCCCGACAGGGCGTACCTGCGATGACTCTTGGATCGTGGCTGCGGCATTGATTCCGGCGACGCAGAGGATGCGTTTCCTGGTTGCGGTCAGACCGGGCCTGATGACGCCTACGATTACGGCGCGAATGGTGGCAACCTTTGATCAAATCTCAAATGGCCGGTTATTGATCAATGTGGTCGCGGGCGGTGATCCGGTTGAACTGGCCGGCGATGGCCTGCATCTCAAACACGATCAGCGGTATGAGTTGACCGGCGAGTTCCTTCATATTTTTCGACGCGTGCTTAACGGAGAATCAGTCGACTTTGCCGGCGATTATTTGCAGGTTCACGATGCCAAACTCTTTCGGCCCGGCATTCAGAAACCTTACCCGGAACTCTGGTTTGGGGGCTCTTCTCCAATTGGCCAGCAGATCGCGGCTCAGCATGTCGATGTCTATCTTACCTGGGGAGAACCACCGGCCGATGTCGCGGCGAAAATCGATGCAGTGAGAAAAGCGGCTTCATCCTTCGGAAGATCGCTCCGCTTTGGCCTGAGAGTTCACATCATTGTACGCGACACCGAAAAGCAGGCGTGGGAGGCTGCCGATGAACTTTTGCGCTACGTTTCTGACGAAAGTATTGCAGCCGCACAGAAGACGTTTGCGCGTTTTGATTCCGAAGGCCAAAAAAGGATGGCCCAACTCCATGGTGGTCAGCGCGATCGGCTGGAGATTAGTCCGAATCTTTGGGCCGGGGTTGGCTTGGTTCGTGGCGGAGCCGGCACAGCGCTGGTTGGAGATCCAGAAACAGTCGCAGCAAGACTGAAAGAGTACGCCGCTCTCGGCATAGATACTTTCATCCTTTCGGGATACCCTCATCTAGAGGAAGCATACCGGGTTGCCGAGCTTCTCTTCCCGCTCCTCCCGGTCGACCATTTGCCGAAACAAACGGCCGCCGCCTACGTCGGCCCGTTTGGAGATTTGAAACCGGAGAGGTAGGGGCGTGGCGGCGTATCGGCGTATCGGCGTATCGAAGGCGTGGTTCAAAATAGCCCAGGGCGAAGCCCTAGGAGCCGTAATAAAACCGGTGATCAGCCCTGAAGGGGCGCGACACCGAAAGACATTCGAAGAGGAATTTTGGGTATTTCTTAAGCACTACCGTGTGGCGTTCGATGAACGGTATGTCTGGGATCTGGGGTTAGTTGAGACGCACCTTCAGTGCGTGATCGCTGGGGGATGCCATTCCTAGGGCTTCGCCTTAGGCTATCCTGAACCGCGCCTTCCGCCTTCGCCAACCGGTCTCAGAACACGCCTTAGCCGCGACGGATGCTTCGGCGGACAGGTCGGCGCCTCCGCCACGCTCATACGCCCATACGCCCATACGCCGTTACGCCCACACGCCATCACCCCACCACCCTCACCTCCCCGCTCCGGTAGTAAGGCCCCGGACCAACCACTTCTGCGCAAAGATCGCCGTGAGATAAATCGGCAGGACGCCGATTAGGGAAGCGACCGCCATTTGTCCGAAGTCGACCAGCCGTTCACCCTGGAAAAGGGCAATCCCGATTGGAAGCGTGCGCGTCGTATTGCTAGTGAAGAAGAAAGCAAAGAGAAACTCATTGTAATTGAGGATCACGCAGATCAGTCCAGTCGACACGACACCTGGCAGCATCAACGGAAAGACGATTTGGCATAGAGTTCGAAGCACACTTGCACCATCGATCGCCGCTGCTTCTTCGATCTCCTCCGGAATTCGCTCAATGAACCCGGTCAACAGCCAGAGCGCGACCGGGATGTTCAAAAGACCGTAGCAGATGATCAACCCGGGCAGCGTATGGATTAAGCCTGACCATTTCGCGAGAAAGAAAAGCGGGATAAGCGGAACCATTGGCGGCGCCATGTAGCTGCCAAGTATTAGGCCAGGCAAGAAACGTCCGATCTTGATACGCGAGAAAGCGTAGACCGCCGGGATAGTAATCACTAACGTTATTAGGCTGCCGGAGATCGCGGCGACCACGCTGTTGCCGATGTAAAGAGCCAACGGGACATTTTGAAAAATATTAATCCAATTTCTCAGCGTCGGCTTGGTCGGGAGAAACAATCCTTCCAAGACTTGATCCGGCGTCTTGAGACTCAATGCCAAAAGATAAACAATCGGCAATAAAACCACCGACAATATCGCGATCAAGAGCGCTGCTCGAACGAGCGGTGAAGCCGCTTCTGCCCAGTGTGCTTGCCACCACTTGCTGCGTTGGGCCCGGGCGGCGCTTTCATAAGCAGCAGCGAGTGCACCATCTCGGGAGCTCATAGGCTTGCGGTCCGCTGAATTCTCCGGTGCCACCAGGTTACCGGTAGCGTGATCAGGGTAACGATGAGACAAAGCAGAAGCGTCTGGGCCGAAGCCATTCCAAGATTGAAGTCCTGAAAGAGTGTCTGCCAGATTTTGTATGAGGAGAGACTGGTTTCGACACCGGGACCACCTGACGTCAGCACATAGACTAGATCGAAGGTCTTGAACGACAGGATCAATTTTAACAGGTAGATAGCAATGAGTGCGGGCGCCAACAAAGGGAGTTGCACCGCAAAGAGAATTCTCGGGTAGCCAGCTCCATCAATCCGAGCCGCTTCCTCGAATTCTGCGGGCAAGGTTTGGAGAGTTGCGTAAACGAGAATGACAATAAATGGCGTCCACTGCCAGGTATCCGCCGCAGCAATTGACAGAATTGCCCAAGGCATCTCACCCAGGAACGAGGAAGGCGTATGTAACCATGCGAACTGGGCCAGCGTCCGGCTGACAAATCCTCCGGTCGGATGCAACATGACCTTCCAGGCAATTCCAACCATTACCGGCGGACTCATCAAGGGAAGCAACAGCAACGTCCTCCCAAGACTTCGAAAACGCATTTTCGAATTCAGCAATACCGCGATCGCAACCCCTAGAATCAATTGTACCAGGCTGGTCGGAATCGCAAAGAGTGCTGTCCGCATCAGCGACCAAGCAAAATCGCCCTGCAACGCAGACACGAAATTATTGAGGCCAACCCACGAGATAAACGGCTTCCCCATCGTGCTCTTTGAAATCGAAGTCAGCGCAAGGTAGGCGGCAGGATAGGCCGCTGAGAAAAGCACGGCAAAAATCAGTGGGAGCAACAGCAGCAACCCGACGCGTCGCCGGTTAGGAGAAACGCTGTGAGGGGCGGATTTGCGAGAGGCTTTGGCCAAAGAATTCATAGATTTTAGATGAATAAAGATCGCCGTGCCGAATGGCCCCGCAGGGATACACTCCGGTGCGTCCCTTATGTGCCAGCAACGCACACACGGACCAGCCGGAGCCGAACGATTCATCCCTGCAGAATCTGGACCCAATCCGAATTGATCTGCCTGATTGCGAGTTCCGGGCTTTGGCGATCCGCCAGCATGCGATTCAACTTTTCGGAAAGGCTGCGCATCATCTTCGGGCTCTCCGGAATTGTTGGCCAGGATACCGCTCCATGGAGCGCGGCGTTAGCTGCTCTCTGCACTTTGGGGGCAAAACGCTTGTATTCTGCCGCGTTAAGAGTAGTGATCCGCGTCGGATCAATTCCGGAATTGGAAGTGGTGAGTAGTTCGAGCGCGGTCTGGTATCCGGTTGCCCACTTCACAAATTCCCAAGCCAACTCCTTTTTCTTAGTCGCAGTAGAGAGCCCGAGGCCGAATCCTGCGTTCAAGGACGCCCGCGGTTGGTCTCCTTTTTTCTCAACCGGCAGTTGTACGACATCCCACTGATCAATGATCTTCGATTTTTGCGCGTCTTGAGCGTAGACACCCAGATCGGTCCAGCATTCGACAAAGGCGCCCTTCCCATCGAGGAAGGATGGTACCGCTTGTTCAAACGCGGTCTCAACCGGGGTGGGCAGCGCATAGGGAGCAACATCGAGTAAGGCTTTGGCCGCCTTGAAAGCAGCATCGCTTTCGAGGTTTGGAGTACCATCTGCCTTTAAGAACTCCCCACCGAAACCAGCCAGTCGATTGGCGAATGTCGAGCCGATGATCACTGGAATTGCCGCTCCCATTACAATGGCGCCGTAAACACCATTCTGTTTTTCCGCTTCGGTAATCGTTTTCGCCGCGACGAGATATTCATCCCAGGTGGTCGGCGCATTGACTTTGTGCTTATCGAGCAACGTGGTGTTATAAAAGAGCACGTGCGAGTCGCCATCGTAAGGCAATCCCCAACGCTTACCTTTGTAAAGGGTGTATGGATCGTAGATGGAGCGGATATAATCGGAAGTCTTAATCGTTGCTTCGTCCTTGGTAATCAGATCGGTCACATCCTGTAGAACATTGTTCTCCACCAAAGAACCAATCGACGCATACCAATATTCAACCACATCAAACTGATTCGCCCCAGACTGCACGTCGAGGGTCGCTTGCGCTTCAATCACGTCATACGGCACGATTGTGACATTCAGCTTTGCGCCAGTCTGCTCGGCAAAACTCTTGCTGAGCACTTCTCCAGAAATCTTGTGAGGCTGAATCAGGACGAGATTTAAGCTTTGCCCGGCATAGGCGCCGGCTAACGCCTTTTTCGAGAGCAGCAACTGACCAGTGAGCGTCAATTGCAGAGCGGATTTAGCGGCTCTGCCTAGGAATGCTCGCCGCGTAAAAACATTCCTAATATGTTCGTTATCAGTGGATTGATGATTCATTGAGTGCTTCGGATCTGTTTTCGGGCAGGAGGCAAACTCGGAAAGACTATTTCTATACTAGAGTAATAGGGTTTCACTTGGATTGTGCAAGCAAAAAGGTGGAAAAATCCGGGAGAGAAAACCAACCCGGCGTGTCGGCGTGTGAAGGCGTGATGGCGAAACAGATCCGGCGAAGGCAGGATCTGTGAGCCGAGAGTCTTTGGACGGCAGCGGCGACTGATCCCGTTATTTTTCGGCCCACCCAGCCTGAAAGCTCGACCGCGGGCCAGCCACAACCAGAAACCGCGGCCGCCACCATCGGGCCGAAGCGAACGGCTCACAGATCCTGCCTTCGCCGGATCTGTTTCGCCATCACTCCTTCACACGCCGACACGCCGATACGCGGTCACGCCCCACCCGCCGCCCGGGATGTGTCTCCGGCAGATGCGGTCCTTGGCCGAACAGCTTTTCTCGGAGCGTACCAGATCGATATTCCTTCTTGTAAGCGCCGCGACGCTGCAACTCAGGAACCAGCAGATCGATAATATTTTCGTAAGTCTCTGGCATCACTGCATACGTTAGATTGAACCCATCGACATCGGTTTCTTCTACCCACTGCTCGAGCTGATCGGCCACCTGTTGCGGGGATCCGACCACTACCGGCCCGCGTCCGCCAAGACCGACGAACTCGGCAATCTCCCGGATCTTCCAACGCCGATTTGGTTCGGCTACAGTAAACGATTCAAGCGCGGACTGACCCGCATTGGTCTTGGTCGGGCGTAACTCTTCCTCCAGATCATACGCGCTCAGATCGACACCGGTCCATCCGGACATCAAGGCTAAGGCGCCTTCGTGATCGATGTACGATCGATATTCATCGAGCGTCTCCAGCGCTTCCCTTTCGGTAGGCGCTACGATGATCGTAAACATGGCAAAGACGAGGATCTGTCCCCGCCCGAATTCGGCCGCGCGTTGCCGCAAGTCCTGCACCTGTTTTTTTATTATGCTCGCGGACGGACCTGACACAAAAACACATTCGGCGTGTTTGGCCGCGAAGTCTTTCCCGCGACGCGACGCGCCGGCCTGATAAAGGACTGGGGTCCGCTGCGGAGATGGTTCACTCAGATTAAAGCCAGGTACCGTAAAATACCTGCCCGAATGATTGATGCCATGGACCTTCGCAGGATCAGCGAACAATCCGCTCTTGCGATCTCGCCTCACCGCGTCACGCTCCCAACTCTGTTCCCAAAGTTTATAGCAGACCTCCATGTATTCGTCGGCCAACTCGTATCGGTCGTCATGCCGGGTCTGTTGATCGAATCCGAAGTTGCGGGCGGCACTATCGAGATATCCGGAAACGATGTTCCAGGCGAATCGACCTTTGGTCAGATGATCCAACGTCGAAGCTCTCCGCGTGAACGGGTACGGATGCTCATAGGTAAGCGCACAAGTTACCCCAAATCCCAGATGCTCGGTAGCCGTCGCCATTCCCGACACCAGTAGGAGTGGGTCGTTCACCGGAATCTGGATCCCGCTGTGAATGGCGGCATCGGCGCTACCTTGATAGACGTCGTATGGGCCGAGAACGTCGGCAAGAAACAGACCGTCAAATTTTCCACGCTCCAGCAGGCGAGCCAAGTCAGTCCAATAATTCAGGTCGATATATCGATCCGAGCGATCTCGCGGGTGACGCCACAGTCCAGGCGCCTGATGCCCGACACAATTCATCGCAAAAGCGTTGAATCGGATTTCTTTTCTCATAGCCAGGCATGTCGGGGCGGCGGAATTTCGTTCAGATAGAAATTCCCAATCGCATGATACTTCCAGCGAACCGGATCATGCAGGGTGTGAACCCGCGCATTCCGCCAGTGGCGGTCCAAGTGATACTTTTCCAAAGTAGATTGCGTTCCAGCCAACTCGAACAGCTTGTTCGTCGCCAGAATGGCAATGTCGGTTGCACCGATCTTTGCCTCTGCCGCGGCCAGCGCGGCGGCGGTGACGGTTGGCTCATCCAGTGCTGTAGCGGCTCGATCAATTTTGGCCGCGGCTCTCTCCATGAGCGCTTCAGCGGCGTGCAGCTGATAGTGCAGTTCCCCAACCTGATAGATGGTGAGCGGGTCTTCGCTGGCACTCTCCACGTTGGCATCAATCCATGGTCGCGACCGGGTCCTGACGAATTGGACCGTTTCATTGATTGCTGCTCTGGCAATTCCGATATCAATCGCCACGTGAATGATTTGAGAAAACGGACCTCGGGTGGTCGGCTTCCGATAGGCCAGATACGAACATATCACTTGCTCCTTGCTCACTCGCACATCCTTCAGAATAACTGTGCCGCTCGCCGTGGTTCGCTGTCCAAAGCTCGACCAATCATCGATCACGGTCAGCCCTTCACTTCGGCGACTAACGATGGCCACAACTTTGTTTCCATCGGGATCAGTCGCCCGAACCGGAACCCAATCAGCAAAGAGAGCGCCAGTGGAATAGAATTTTTCGCCAGTCAAGAGATAGCCATCCCCGTCCGGCACAAGTTTCGTTCGATTCTCCAAGATGGTCTTCCCGGAACGCTCCACGGCCGCGTTTCCCAGCCGGTCTCCCTTGAGAATCCGATCGAAGAAGAAGGCTTTCTGCGTCTCCGTACCCAACAGCCGAATCTCTTCGACATTGGCATAGTGATTTTGCGGAATTTGTCCTAAAGAAGCATCTGCCTCAGAAATGATCGCGACAACCTCGGTAAAAGTCGTGGTGGAAACACCGGCGCCTCCATATTCCTTCGGCACCGTAATCCCCCAGAGACCGCTCTGCGAAAACCATTCAATCTCCTCGAATGGCAATCGACGTTCTCTGTCCCGGGCTCCCGATTCCGGCCGAATCTGCTCTGCGATTCGTCGAGCAGCTTCCAACGCTTCCTGCTCACTTTTGATTCGATGCGCATCTGCCATATCAAGTTCGCGTTTCGAATTCGTACATTGCGCGGCCTCTCACCACAAGCCATTCAGGCTTAAACAAAGATCAGTAATGCAGCGCCAAACAGTACGGCACCGAGAAGAAAGCTCATCACGGTAAATCCCATTACTCGCCGAATACTGATCCCAGCAACCGCAACCACAGGTAACGCCCAAAACGGCTGGATCATATCGGCGACCTGCTCTCCGTAGGCGACACCCATTGCCGTCGCGGCCTGGGAGGCATGTAGTCCGACTGCCGCGGGTACGGTAAACGGTCCCTGAACCGCCCAATGACCGCCGGCACTTGGCACAAACAGGCTAATGATCAATGAGGCAATGAAATTCCAAAATGGCAAAGTGTGGGCATTAGCAAATTGTATGAATCCTTTCGCAAAAACATCCGCCAAACCTGTACTCGTCATGATCCCCATGACTCCGCCATAGATCGGGTATTGGAGAATCAATGGACCGGTGACTCGGGCCGCGTCATTGATCGCATTGACATAGGCGATGGGACGCCAGTGCAAAAGCAAACCGGCGATGAGAAATAAAAAGATGACTGAATTGAGATCCAGAGAGAACCCGTTCTGATGCCAGACCAACCCCAAGGCTCCGATCCCAGCGACCACCAAGATAAGATTCAAGATCCAGGCTTCTTCCAGCTTCCGCGCCAGAGTTCGTGATCCCTTCGTTTCCTCTGAGCTGGCCTCAGCATGACCAGCTGACTCTTTCAGATTCGCAATCTGTACATCGCTCTCACCGGGCTGAATCGCGCCGTAAAGAAGCGGTAACGCGATAAGCAAAACGAAAGTCGTTACCAGATTCAGCGGAGTAAAAAGCATCGATTCCAGTGGCAAGACCTGACCAGTGATTTTCTGGACAATGTTCAAGCTGGAGCCAGGAGTAGCCTGCGACAGCGCAATGGAACTCGAGAATCCGCTGGAAAAAATCATCCAACCCGAATAAGCGCCACCGACCAGCCAACCAAAATCAATCCGGATTCGCTTGGCGATCTCGCGCGTGAGCAGACCGGCTACCACCAGACCAAATCCCCAATTCAGGAAGGAGGCGATGAACACCGTAACAATTGTCACAACGATCGCACGCCGCGGCGTTGAACCGAACGACGCGAGCCAACTCAAGAGCGATCGAACCGGCCGAGAGGTCGAAAGGGCATACCCCGCGACGAGAATCAGCAATACCTGGAACGCGAAAGCCAAAATGCTGAACAAGCCGGAGTACCACCCCGAAAGAATAGTCGGCAATGATCCTTTCGGGGCGAGCACAGCCGCCAAAAGTCCGGTCAGGATCGTTAATCCGACCGCCAAAATATAGGGATTGGGCGTGTAGCGCTCGAAAAGCTGAACAAAAAGAGAAGTCAGACGCTGCAGTGGCGACCGGCGAGCGGGGGTCAGCGGAACAGCTCCCGGAGAATCTATGTCTACTGACATAGTAGGCTTTAGAACAGAACCGCAGATCGGTCAATACACGAATTTCCCATGGGAAATAAGTCTAGATTAGAGAAACAGGGTCCGCTGCTTGGACCAGGGGTCTTACTTGTCACCGATAGCAAGCCGCTTGAAATCTCAGGCAAAATTAGGCCCCAGCATTCTCTGCCAATGCCGGAGAGTCGCTGAACGACTGAACTGCCGCCGGGCTAAGCATTTCGACCGGTAAATCGCCAAGTATTCTGCGCAACGTACTGTCCGGCAATTTACTTCCTGGCGAGTCTTTACGGAGAGCATTGGCAGATTTTGGTCATCGAAAAATTTCAAATACTTCGACACAGAGCGGATTGCCCTAAGCGAAGTCTACTCTGTTATTCTGCTATGCGATTCGCGTACTAGCTCTTTGGCCGAGTTCCTGCTGCCGACCTCTTCTATCGCAGCTGGATTGGCCTGATTACGCTGCTCCGGAAAATGGCCAGACAAATTAAATTTTGCCTACCCATTGATCATTACTATCGGATCCGCGCTTACCGCTCGCATCCGCCGGCCTTGCTGAGAGGGATATCGAGATTGTCCCGTTGCAACATCCAGACGGCAAAACGGCCCTGGAACGAGAACAGGTCGACGCCTGGTCAGGTCTCGATCCTTACATGGCTCAACTCGAAGTGGACAAAGGATTTAAGCTTTTCTCTCGGCACCCGGACTGGAATAGTTTTGGCTTCTTAAACGTCAGGGAGGCTTTTGCTATCGAGCATCCCGACGTGACCGAGCGTGTTCTCCGCAACTATGAAAAAGCGCGGCTCTGGTCCTTGGACCATTCGGAGGAGGCGCGATCGATTCTGCAGAAGGCAGCCCGGCTCACTCCTGAGGTAGGCGCGAAGGTCTGGGAACGCACCAATCTGAGTAATTCGAAAATTGGACCGGACCAAAGACAGGTGATCTTAGATTCGGCAACCGTGCTCAAGGTCAACGGGATTGTTGATCCGAATACAGACGTGCAAAAGACCGTTAATGAATTGATCGATCCGACATTCACCGAGCGGGTCGTCGCGGCCAAGTAGCTGAAATGAACGGGTTAGCCTTCAGTCTTGAGCCGATCGATCTTCCACGATCGGAGATCGGAACGGTGCCCAAACAGAGGCAGCTTCGCCGACGGCGGATGAGCCCGGTCGGTCTAATCGTGCCTTTATCGGCTTTAGTTCTCTGGGAAATTGCCGCACGCCTTGGCTGGCTCGATCGAACGATCGCCTCTTCCCCCATCGCAGTTCTTGGCGAGATTGGGACGCAACTGGCGACTGGTCAAATCTGGGTACATCTCTGGGCCACATTTGTGCGCGTATTCAGCGGCTTCGCTTTGGGCAGCCTGGTGGCCCTCACACTAGGAGTCATTTCTGGAATTATCCCGATCATCTATCGACTGCTCAATCCAACCATTCAGGCGATTCGCAGCGTCCCTTCCTATGCTTGGGTCCCCTTGTTCATTCTTTGGTTCGGGATCTTTGAGGCTTCCAAAATTCTTCTGATCGGAGTCGGTGCGTTCTTTCCTCTCTACCTGGCGACGGTAACCGGTATACGAAATGTTGATCGCAAGCTGGTCGAGGTCGCATGGGTGAACGATTTTCGAGGTTGGTCCCTGGCGAGTCGCGTCCTCCTACCAGCAAGCTTGCCGGGAATCTTCGTCGGACTTCGGCAAGGACTAGGCTTGGCCTGGATGTTTGTGGTGGCTGCGGAATTCATGGGAGCAACTCACGGGCTCGGCTTCTTATTGGTTGATGGCCAAACTAACCCAGGCGCCTCCCTGGTTTGGCCCCGAATTGACCGTCGGTCTGGGCTCAGGACGTCCGAGCACCTTAATCGCTAGCATCATTCTCTTCGCCTTCTGCGGGAAAATCACGGATGGATGTTTGGCCTGGATTTCCGAGCGGGCGTGCGCTGGCAGGATTCCTATCGCCCATGATTCGCATCGATCGAATTACCAAGGCTTACGGTGGCGTTCAGCCCGCGATCACCGAACTCGAGTTTAATATTGAGCCCGGAAGCGTTACGGTCATGGTCGGAACAACCGGTTCCGGAAAAAGCACATTAATTCGCGTGCTCGCCGGACTCGAAGCTCCAACATCGGGCCGGATTCGCTGGGATAACGGGAGCAATAACCCTTTCGGTATCGTGTTTCAGGAGCCGAGACTGATGCCGTGGCTCAATGTTCGTCAAAATGTGAAGTTCGGTTTCGGGCCAAAACGAACAAAGGAAAGTGGCCGACTGGCCGACGAAATATTGGAGCAGGTCGGGCTTAGAGCATTTTCGCGTTATTATCCTCGCCAGCTCTCGGGCGGGATGGCGCAACGAGTCGCCATCGCTCGAGCGCTGGTGAAGAAGCCCTCGTTGTTGCTGCTCGATGAACCATTTAGCGCTCTGGATGCTTCAACTCGAACCCGTCTTCAACAGCATCTGATGCAGCTTTGGACAGATCGGTCACTTACTCTGTTCTTTGTTACCCATGACATCGACGAGGCGGTTCTGCTGGCTGACCGCATCGTCGTCATCAAGGGTCGACCGGGACGTATCAGTCATCAATTTCGGGTCGATCTGCTACGCCCACGAGCTCGGCAGGATAAAGGGTTTCAGGCGTTGAAAGAACGGGTACTGGAAGCGCTAGCCGATCAGAAGTCTAGAAGTTAGAATGTGATAAACTAAATGCGCGACTTTGCTCCACGGAAAAAGCATCTCGATTGCTAGTGACGGGCCTGCGGCCGAGCCGAATGAAAGCCAACAACCAGGAGCGCAATGAAAACAACCGGCTGGAATGGAACTATTCGTGGGAAGCCTGACATCGGCGCATCGGCTGAACGGACCAAGCGGGTAAACGAGCGAGATATTGAGTTGTTCGCCCAAATCACCGGTGATCGGAATCCACTGCATTTCGATGCGGAAGCCGCTGGTCGATCGATGTTCGGTGGATTGATCGTCCAAGGCGGTATCACATCCGGCTTGCTTAACGCCATTGTTGCCGAGGATCTCCCGGGTCCGGGCACAGTCTTTCTGAGTGTAGAATGGAAGTTTGTGAAAGCAGTTTACGTTGGCGACACCATTACCGGTCGGGTGGAGATTACCACTGTTCGTGATGATAAGCCGATCTGCACCATCGCTACCTCAGTACGGAACCAGGATCGAGTCGTTTGCCTCTCCGGTACGGCGACCACCTACACGGTGGCGTTGAAGATCAGCGAACGGCAGTGACCATCGGCGAAACGACAAAGAAAAGAGAGCTCTCTTTTCTTTGTCGTTCGCTGATGTTCGTTTGATGCTCGAAAAGTGACGAATTTGTCACTTTTACAGGATTGAGAGCGTTGTGTCCTCAACCTACGCTCCTGCCTCTCTTCCAAAAAAAACAGACCGAGAGAGCGTCACCAAGGAGGTCCTATGCAATTAAATGGATTTGCAACGAGTTCCATTCAAGGAAAGCTACCGCGCCCTTCCGCCAACGGTAAGATTATCGGCCGCAGCCTAATCCTTGACCCGTTACGAGGAGCGATTGTGTTTGCCTGCCTCTTTGCGGTCGGCCCTTCGGCCTCCGCTCAAAATGATCCGAGTGATTCCAACGGCAACTTGCTGAACCGGATCACCGTACAGGGCATCTCCTCGGAGCATAACGTCTTACCGACCGCGACCGACTTTTCCGACGTGTTCGGGTTTGATCTACCGGTCAATGAGGTTCCTCGTTCGATCAGCGTGATTACTAACGAGGAGCTGCAAAATGCGAACGTCCGAACCGCTCGCGATCTGGCTCGGATTTCGGCCGACACTTACACTCCTTATTTCAATGGAAATCCATCAAGTACTTACATTCGCGGCCAGGTAGCGGACACTTTCTTCAACGGAACGCGTATAGGACTTACCAGTGAGGGCGTCGGGGCACCGATTGATTTCAATGCGGTCGAAAGTGTCAATATCGGAAAGGGCCGGCACCGGCTATCTATGGCGCGAGCCAAAATGTTGGCGGCTTTATCGATTTGATCGCTAAACAGCCACACTTCGATCGTTTTCGCGCCGCAATCGACGCTACGTTCGGGGAGTACGACCTGAACCGTTATATCGTCGACTTTGGTTCGCCGATCATTCCCGAGAAACTCGCCTTCCGAATTAGCTATTCCGGGGAAGAATCCGGGAGCTATTATCGAATCGTTTTCACTCAGTCTCAGGCCATCTATGCGGTCTTGAAATGGGCACCGAGTCCGAACTACGAACTAGAAATTCTGAACTCCTTCTTTGAGACGAATTACCAGCTTAACCGGGGAATCAATCGTCAACCCAAGCACTCATCGATAACGGGACCTATATCACTCCCGGAGGGACCTATGTTAGAACATCCGGCAAGATAATCAATACCGGAAACGGAGAGACTAACGACACTTGGGCATACGATTGGGCGGCGTTCCTCGAAGATCGAGTCAGTCTCACAAAACAGTTATCTCTGTTCTTTGGCATTCGCGGAGACCTGTTGCACGTGGACTTTGTTGATCCGGTTCATCCGCTGGACTTCAATCCGGTCACGGCAAATACCACGCAGGGATTGATCAATCTGAACGGGAATCTGACCTATCAGCCCTTCTCTTGGATAACTGCATATTTTACCTACGACTACAGTACTTCGACCACCGACGGGCAGGGTGGCGGTTACAGTATTGGAAGCGATAACAAATTTGACAATCCAAATTTCCGCAATGCCAGCGATCTTTATGAAGGTGGTTTCAAGTTCAATTTATTGGATGGCAAACTATTCCTCGCCATGGCCGGATTTCGGCAGACCCGGAGTATTCCGCAGGAAAACGCCCCGACGCTGCCGGAAATTGTGTGGGGCGGAGAGGCGGAGTTGAATTACCAACCGAACCGAAACTTCTATGTAACTCTAAGCTTCATGATGAAGAGGACTGCTTTTGCATCGAGATCCAACCGCGTTGCACAAGCTTGGCCGAACCGAGCGACAGGAGCAACGTTGCCAAACGGCTCATCCCGAAGAAAATCTGAGGGACAGATCTCAATACCACTACACCTTCATAGGTCACTCCAGGCACCGCGATCCTACAAAGCAATCCCACGCGCTTACTTCCGACTCCAGGGGCCCCTCGCCCGAAAACCGGCCAACAATCAATACCCATAGGCCACCCAGGGCAACGGCTTAGTCCAACCCAGTTTTAGATCACCGTCGCGGCGATCACCCTCCGACTGCTCTCCAAGCCACTTCCGCCGCGTCGCTGGTCTAAAACTGCTCTGCATTATGTGTTATACTAGGGGACGGATACAGGCGGTCAAGCTGTGAGTTTCCAAATTCTTTTGGCAGCGTTTTTTCCATGATATTTGGCGCATTGGAGGGGCGCGGCCCTGGTCATTCGCAGCCAGAAACGAGCCGACACGAATCGGTCACGACAAATTTTGTGGAAAAAACGCACGCCATTTATCGTGGAAAGTCACACAAGCATCCTCGGGTACCGCACGTGAGACCAACGAGCACC
>JBEEIB010000382.1:0-3289 GCA_041167675.1 Verrucomicrobiota bacterium | reverse complement strand
CAGGTTCGAAGGTCTCGTCGAATTCATCTCTCTAAAAAGGACAACCATTCGTAACCTGGCGACGCGCTCGACAGCGAAGTTATTCACAATCCGGGGTCGCTCACGCTCGAAAGCCGGATAAAATTGCGTTCGTCCCCGGCTCGATGAATAACTTCGGACCGACTATAAGGACAGCGGCGTCGCTGCGAGGCATCACTCTGAGTCGCGTCAATTCGTGCCATTCGCCCATCCGCAATGCAACCATGAACAATACTGCCGACATGGCGGAGATCGGTACATTTCCAGCCCACCCAGCAAAGACCAATACGATCGCCAAAAGGGTTAATCTGTGAACGATTCCGGCAACCGGTGATTTTGCTCCATTGTTGATATTGGCCGAAGTCCGCGCAATCGCTCCGGTCGCCGGCAAACCGCCGAAAAACGGGCAAATCAGATTCGAAATTCCTTGAGCGATTAACTCGGTATTACTGTCGTGTCGATCGCCGGCTAATCCGTCAGCAACGACCGCCGACAGCAATGACTCGATCGCGCCGAGTAGAGCGATAGCCATAGCGGGCTGCAATAGATCGCGAATCTGTGCCCAATCGACAATCGGCCAGCGGAAAGGTGGAAACCCTTGAGGTATCGCCTGGGCGCCAAACTTCGAGGCCAACGTCGCGAAACCAAAGCGTTCGTGATCGAAAGGAACAACAGGTACAACAGAATGGTGGCAGCGAGCATGGCCACGATTGATCCAGGTATGCGCTTAAAACCGAACCTTGGCCAAAGGTAGATGATGGCGATACAAGCAGAGCGAGAAGCAAACTAGCCAGATTACTTCGAGAGAGATTCTCAAACAGCCACTGCACTTTCGCCAAGAATTCTCGTGGCACTGGTCCGGCGGCGTGGATCCCGAGCAAATCCGGCGCTCCCGTTGCCATGATCGAGACAGCGATGCCGGGAGTGAACCCGCTGGTAACCGGCCAAGGAATGAATTTGATCAGGTTGCCCATGCGGGCCAATCCCATGACTATTTGGAGTATGCCGGCAATGATAGTGGCAGCGATCAAGCCGCCGTAGCCATGCTTCTCGATTATTAACAGAACTACCGGTATGAAAGCTGCCGTCGGACCACCGATCTGTACTCGGCTGCCACCTAACGACGAAATCAAAAAGCCAGCGATAATAGCGGTAAACAGGCCAAGCGCAGGAGCTGGATACGGCGTCGAAGTACCGGTCGGTATACTAGCGATCCCCAGAGCGAGAGCCAGGGCAGGGCGATCAACCCGACCGTAACACCCGCCACCGAATCTGCAGCCAGATCGTTAATCCTATAAGGCTGACGAAAAAGAGAAAGAAACCGCGGACGAAATACAGAGCGCATAGGTTTGCGCAAAAATTTGTTCATTATCTCAGCTGGATCAGAAGCGGCAGACCTCCCTTTCTTCCGGAGCCGAGCAATCGCTCACTCGACCGACACCCCGCTTGATCGCTCCATGCCGAAACCGGTTCTAAGGCTCGACCGGCCCCGGCTGCTTTGACTAAGAAGCCACAAACCCCGGCCCGCAAGCCACAAAATTGTAACGAACGTTTCACGTGCGTTGCTCCGCCGCAGGGCTCAATCTCAGAGTCTCGACTACTCACGACGGATACCGCTATGCCTAGACGTTCCAAACCAAAACAACCAAAAACACCTGTGCAGGAACCTCAATCCAGCCCCTCATCTTCTGCAGGGAATACTGGCCCAATCCCCACCAGGACCTTCCGTTTTGCCGAGCCTCCTCCTACTCCAGACCCAACCAAGTTCACCGTGAAGCATGGCTCTGACGCTAAGGCCTACAAGATTCTTGATAGTCTGAGAGGAACACTGCGGCCCCGGCCATTTCCAGTCGTCTCCGGAATCGATGAGCCGATCCTCAGACTCGAAGAAGCATACGGAACCGGTAAGGGTGCTCAGATTGTTCGCGAGATTGAAGCAACCGGACAGATCGTGTTCCACTGTGTTGGGGATACCGGGAACGTAAAAGGACCGAAAGACGAGGATTTGGTAGCCGACAAGATGGTCAGCGATTTCAATGAAGCCCAGACCACGGCGATCCCATCATTCTTTTACCACTTAGGCGACGTCGTCTATAGCTTTGGTGAGACGACTTATTATTACGATCAGTTCTACGATCCCTACCGGAATTACCCTGCTCGGATCTTTGCCATCCCGGGTAATCATGATGGTATGGTAGCGCCGAACTCGTCAGCGGAAACTTTGGCGGCATTCATCGAAAATTTCTGTGCCGCTGGAAAACCTCCTCATAAAACTCCGGAGTCGGGCCAACTCGTACGAACGGCACAAATTCAGCCTGGAGTCTATTTTACTCTGGAAGCACCGTTTGTTCGAATCCTCGGACTCTACAGCAATTGCTTGGAAGATCCCGGCGTGATTTCAGATCAAAGCGGCACCTACTCATCACTCGATGGCGCCGGTAGTGTTCAGCTCAAGTTTCTTGAAGTTTCCTTGCAGCGGATAAAAAAAGAAAAATTCGCCGGCGCTGTGCTGATTGCGGTCCACCACCCACCTTATGTCGCGGTGATTCCATCCACTGGCATTACCACCGGAAATCACGGCAGCAGTCTGGAGATGTTAAAAGATATCGATTCGATTTGCGCCAAAACTGGTATCTGGCCGCACGCAGTGCTTTCGGGTCACGCACACAATTACCAGCGGTTTACCCGCCACCAAGACAACCGAGAAACTCCTTATATCGTTGCCGGAAATGGTGGACACGCTATTCGGTCACTTACACGCCAGGGCAATCCAGCGCTAAGGACCCCAATAGTATTTCCAACATTATCTAATGGAAAAGACCAAATCGTCTTCGAAAATTACGACGATACCAAGTACGGCTATCTCCGGGTAATTGTCGACCCGAAACAACTCCGGCTGGAGTATCATCCTGCGTCCGACGGCGACTCTGCCAAAACTCCCGATGACTTTGTGACAGTAGATTTGGCTACGCACAAGCTCGTACACTACCAGCCAACGGGGTAGCGCCGATAACGCCGGGAGGCCAAATGCCGTGAGAGGTGATTGGTGATTGGTGAGGCGGCCGGTGGGGTCAGGACATCGGTAACACTTTAGGTTCAGAACATCGGTAACACTGGGTTAGGTTTTAGGTTACGATTTTTCTTTGTTTTTGCCCAGCTGCTTGCGCGGGGAATATCGGCCCGTAAGAAGCTGAGATTGTTCCGTAAAAATTAGGGTCACGTCTTAACAAGTAACAGTCTGCTTGACGGCTTTGATGCCTCCGTTAAGAAA
>JBEEIB010000381.1:0-4260 GCA_041167675.1 Verrucomicrobiota bacterium | reverse complement strand
CGTCACGGCAAGAAGATGGTGGAAGTGACTGCAGAGGAAAACAATAAAGGGGCCGCCGTTTCGCGGGTGCTCGAGCAAAACGATAATTACGAAGTAGCCCTCTGTGCCGGCGATGACCTCACCGACGAGAGCATGTTTGAACTCAGTAGGCCGCGCTTGCTGACCATCAAGGTAGGCATCGGACCCACCCAAGCCCGCTTCAGGGTATCCGATCCCGCCACTTTCCGACAGTTTCTCGACGGCACGTTCACTGGGTAGCGCGGTATAGATACGCCCAGTTGCCATTGACCCGGATGTAGGTCTCGTCCAGCCGCCAACTGTCATTGATGGGCCGCAGCTGCGGCTGAGTTGCTGCCCACACCCATCTGACGGCAGGAATGTCACTGCTTACTCGCCCACTTGCGGAACCAGGGAAACAATCCCTCGAACCGCCTGCTCGATATTGATGTAAAGAGCGCTTCCGGAAGACTCCTTAATTCTTCGGCTTCAAACCTGCCGAGCGTCGCGGAAGAACGCGGAATGAAGTAGTTAGCGCAGACCAACACGACTATCAGCAAGTGGATGCCGCGACTTCGACCCAACGTTTCAAGGAACAACTAGCGATCAGCATAGCAAAGATCGTTTTCGCTCGAGAAGCCGCCCAAGTTCCGAAATAAACTTCCGACCGGCGACTCGGCCAGAAGCACGGCGCCCAATCGCATCAAGGGTCCGGCGCTTTCGCGCAAGGAAAGGCAGATCGGTCGCTGATATCGCGAGACGTTCAATGTCCATTCTGGCGACGATCTAACAATCATTTGTACTTCTGCGCTGAAGAAATCTCCGGGGAACCTTGCGCCAGGGAGCTCCCGCTTGCCGGGTCCCGGCGAATTAGCATTTTCGGTAGGCCCCGTGTTGCTGCTCTGCTGGGTGACGGTCCCGTCCATCCTCATCCCGCAGGCTCAGAGTTACTGTAGCCTACTGTTTGGCGTCAGAAACACCGCTCTGAGCCGGGCTTGGCCGCAGTTGGTTCGGAGGATAGCGAGCAACAAGCACGGAGCATCGCGCAAATCTGACGACTCGCTCGGCGGTGCTACCCAACAAAATGCGAGCTAACGCCGAACCTCCTGTGCCTCCTAAGACGATCAAATCGGGTGCGATCTTCTCTGCTTCGTTAAGGATTTCTTCGTATGCAATTCCGATCCGAACGCTCGCCGCGCACTCTATACCTGGCGTCCTGATCTCTTTACAGAGGGATTCAAGGCGATCCAGCGCTTTAGTCTCCAAGTCATTGAGAGTTGATCTGATCCGTTCTGACGCAGAATAGACGTCTAGGTTTAATTGGTTCCTAGAGACTTCAACGACATATAATAGCGCGATATGCGTGCCCGCGAGCTTTCCGATTCTGATCGCATAATCGATCGCGGCTGAAGCATTCTCGGAAAAATCGATTGGGACTAGGATTTTCTCGAGTGTCACTTCTTTCCGGTTAGCCAGCGCTGGGATGGATTTTGGGTTTACTGCTTCTGGACTAGGCATAGGTCCGATCTCCTTTTGGACGAATTTAAGGGGCTAGTTGAGAACTCATTATTTGAGAAGAACGACCCTTCTTGGTAGCTTAGCTCCTCCTCTTAGCCTGAAGCTTTTTCCATGCGACAAAGAACATGAGTCCCCCGAAGAGAAGCATCACCAATCCCCACCATAGATTCACGTTGATAAAGAGGGACCGCTCATAAATGGCTCGATCCGTGAAGAGTCCAAACAATGTCAGCAAACCACCGAAGACGATGAACAACAAGCCCAGAGGAAAACGAAGGTCAATGTTCATAACAGCAATTGTAAGATCCTAACGAAAGATCAGATTAAGAATCAGGGTCAATATAAGCACGCCGATCCCGAGTGGAACAGGCCGCATGAACCAGCGGCCGCCCGTTTCGGTCGCTTTTTCAGTCAGTGCATAAACCAACCCTTTCAGTTCTTCTTCGCGACGCGGTTTCGTGAAAAGGCTTATCAAGATCGTCACAAGGAAGCAGACGGTCCAAGCGTAAATCGCAGTATAAAAATTCTGCGCCATCTGGCTTGGATAAGTGTGAGCCGTTGCAATCCAGGCGCCTTTGACACCGGGTGTCGAGCCTGCGGAGATGGTTAGTCCGTGGTGGACAACTGCGGCCACCGTTCCGGATATCAAACCGAAGAACGCCCCATGACCGGTGGCGCGCTTCCAGAACATCCCGAGCAAAAATGTTGCAAAAAGCGGTGCGTTCACAAACGCAAAGACTAGTTGCAAGACATCCATGATGTTGTTGAACGCGGCCACGAAATAGGCAACTGCCACCGAAAGCGCGACGCCAAAGAACGTGGCCAGTTGGCCGACCAAGAGTAGATTTGCATCAGTAGCGTCTCGCCGAATGTAAGCCTTAAAAATGTCGTACGTCCAAACCGTGTTGAAAGCAGTGACGTTGCCCGCCATGCCCGACATGAAGCTAGCCAGCAGGGCGGTCAGGCCCAGTCCCAACATGCCGCTTGGGAAATAGTGAAGGAGCATGTTCGGGATCACCATATTGTAGTCGAGCTCCACTTTGCCGCTCTTATCTTTGACAACTTCCCCGGTCTCCGGGTTCGTCTGCGGCGGGATTATGCCTTGTTTGTCCGGCTGGATCTCCACAGGCTGAACGCTTTGGTTTGGCTGGTCGGGTGACGCGGCATTCTGTATCACCGGGTTCATTAGAGCCAGGGCGATTAAACCCGGAAGAATCACCAGGAAAGGGAAAAGCATTTTTGGCACCGAGGCGATCAGCGGCACGCGCCGGGCCGAGGCCATGGAATCAGCCGCCATCGCACGTTGGATCACAAGGAAGTCTGTACACCAGTAGCCGAAGGAGAGGACGAATCCGAGACCCATGACCAACCCAAACCAATCGACTCCGAGAAGGTTGTGCTGCGCGTTGTCCATGCCGCGCCAGGCGTGAACGTAAGCTGCGGGCAGCTTTTGCGTAAGGCCGCTCCAACCGCCTACGTTTACGAGCCCAAGAAAAACGAGCGGGAAGAAGCCGGCGACGATCAGGAAAAACTGGATGACTTCGTTATAGATCGCGCTCGTTAATCCACCCAAATAGATATACCCGAGGACAATGACGGCCGAACTTATAATGCTGACATGAAATACCCAGGAGTTCGGTAATCCCAAGGCGCGAAACGGCGCATCGAAGATGTGAATAGTTTGGAGCAGCAGAGCCATCGCATACATCGAGATCCCGGACGACATCATCGTCATCGTGGCGAAGCTAAAAGCGTTAAAGGCGCGCGTCTTTTCGTCGTACCGTAGCGACAAATAATCGGGCACCGATTTAGCCTTCGACCCATAATAGAAGGGCATCATGAAAATGCCCACGAACACCATCGCGGGGATGGCGCCCAGCCAATAGAAATGACTGGTTGCAATTCCATATTTGGCGCCGGATGCCGCCATACCAATCACTTCTTGCGCACCCAGATTTGCAGATAAAAAAGCCAAACCTGCGATCCACGCAGGAATCGATCTGCCTGACAAAAGAAAATCTGCACTCGTCTTTACAAACCGTTTCAGGACAAAGCCGATCCCGAGAACGAAGATGAAATAGATCAGTATGATCAGGTAATCGATCCAGCGGAGCTCATTTGATGATTGCATTTGTCGAAGCCAAGTTGCGGAGTGGGGGGAAAGGAGGCTGGAAAATTAATTCTCTTCTAGCATCGACGATCATAATCGACAAGCCCCAAACTACTGACCTCCAGCTACTGCACTACTTTCGTGGACTATATTTCTCCCTGATTTTTGTGATCCGAAATTCCCACCGGCGATCAGCCTTGCCGCGGATGCAAGGTTTCTTGCAGGTGATCGTCGCCTAGGGCGGGTTGACATCCGGTAGACCGGAGCGGTCTACGATTTAGGTGCCGTTCTGTCTACGAATTAAAGCCAGTGAATCGGCTGCGAGTCCACGAATTAAGTGCAGTAAACAGTCCTAGTCCACGATTTAACTACACGTCGACGGATAATCTCCTTCTTACTTCCAAGTTGGTAGGTTGACCACTCCCATCAGGTAAACAAACTCCCGAGGTTTCCGGCCCGTCCGGAAAGCGAAAATAACTAACTAAGCGAGATGATGGAAACGAACTGGCTAGAGGCCAATCGGGCGAACTGGGATCAGCGGATTCGGCTTCACGCCATCGTTCCATTTCTAGCGTGCGTTGGTTAAAAGACTAGACGCAAGAGACATTGTTATCTTAGCGCACTAACTTCCATTG
>JBEEIB010000380.1:0-11690 GCA_041167675.1 Verrucomicrobiota bacterium | reverse complement strand
AACGTTTTAAATAACTTTCGGCGCCACCTGCACGCGAGAAACCACGTCGTACTAAACCGATCTTCATGAACTCCTGAATGAACCCTGGAGTCTTTAGCCTAGCGGTCTTCGGAGCGCAAGGATGACTGGAATACGGAAAGCGGATTGCGGAATGGGGATTGCGGAACGTGCGTCGGCGTGATACCGCCACGCAGTCGCGCCCATGCGCCGTAACGCCCCCACACATTCCGCAATCCGCGTTCCGTATTCTCTATTGTGCTTCTGCTTCTTGTGGTACTCCTTGTACTCCTTGAATAATGAAAAAGAGATGCCGGCCAGTGTGTTGTACGCCACGTCGGCTCGTATCGGTGGCATCGGCCTGGACGCGGTAGCCTTGGAGACGCTGCGCGGGATTCACGACTGCCTTGGTCTAGCCATCTCTTTTGGGTTGAAGTCTGCGGAATTTGATCGGAACCGAATGAAAACGCTCCGGTTTCATTCGGTTCGACTTTTGGCGAATCTGGAACGCAGATATTATTACGGCGCAAAGAAGAGAGCGGTGGACGCTGTGTCCGCGCGATATCTAAAAACGGGGCGATTCGATCTCTTTCATGGCTGGTCAGGAGAAGCGTTCCGTTCGTTACTGGTTACCAAGGCGCTCGGTATTCCTTCGGTACTCGAGGTACCGACCTGGCATCGGCAGAAGGGCAAACTTCTCCCACCGAAAACGGAACAGGAGATCGCCTTAGAATCGGCGCCCATACCGCAACGTTGGCTCAATCGGTTATTGGTTAGCCGGCAGGAAAGCTTACAGGAATACGAAAACGCTGATCTGATTTTAGTCCTTTCCGAGAAAGCCGCGGAAACATTTCGAGTACTCGGTACTCCTGACCATAAGCTCTTTCGCATGTCGCGGGGTGTCGATGTCGGACGTTTCCAGCCCGGCAAGTCGCCACCGGTTTTTCGCGCGTTATTTGTCGGGGCACTGATTAAACGCAAAGGAGTTCCGCTGTTGCTGGAAGCGTGGAGACGCCTTGGACTGAAGAATGCAGAGCTATGGCTGGCTGGTTATGCCCATGAGGAGATCAAACCTCTGTTGGAGAATCTTCCCAATAACGTGAAGCTGCTTGGTTTCGTCGAAAACATCGCGGAAGTTTATCGAGCGTGCTCGGTGCATATTTTTCCGTCCGAATTGGAGGGAAGCGCAAAGTCCGTTTACGAAGCGGCCGCATGCGGACTGGCGCAAATTACCACCCGCGAATCGGGTGATGTTGTCATTGATGGTGAGAATGGATTGATCATCCCGGTAAACGATCTTTCCGCTCTTTGTGACGCTATCCTCAGGCTTCACCGAAATCCTGAACTGGTACGGAGACTAGGTGCAAATGGCCGAAAACGAGTGGTCGAATCGTTTACCTGGGAGCACTTCCGGCGCCGCCTGCGTGAAGCTTACCATACCTCTATGCAACTGAACAAAACCCTTGAACCCAAGAGCCATTGTAAATGAGGCAAATCTTAGTATCGGTCTGCGTTATTGCAGGCAGTTGCTTTTCCAGAATTTTATTCAGCAACGCAGCAGAGTCGCCCGATTCCATTTCGTTTCGCTAACTTTTATGACCTATTTTTCGCCAGTGTGCGGCCTGGCCTTAGTATGAAGTCGGTTCTCGTGGTCCAACTCAAGCGGATTGGCGATCTCATCTTGACGACCCCGGCTTTGGTCGCCCTTCGCCAAGCAATGCCACAGGCTAAAATTACCCTGCTCATTGACCGCTATTCGGAAGAGGTAGGCCCCGCGCTCCCAATGGTCGACGAAATTTTTACCTACGACCGCAAGCGCTCATTGCCGATTTGGCTGAAGCTCTTGTTTCGCGAATACGACTATTGCCTTGATTTCACTGGAAACGATCGGTCCGCGTTGGTCGCCTTTTTTTCGAAAGCGGCTGACCGGGTGAGTTTCAGCTTTGTCGCGCGTCGCCGCCATCGTGCGTGGATCTACACAGATCTGGTTTCGTCCTCCGTCCGCGACCTTCACACCATTGATCACTATTTGGACCTCAGCCGATTCGTCGGTTTTTCGGGGCCAGCCCCTGAGCTGACAATTACGCTTCCTGAGGATGTGGTCAGATCCGTACCAGAAATTCTTCGCGAGATCGGTTTGAGCATGCCTTTCTTCGTCGTGCACCCCGGGACGGCGCGTCGCGAAAAATATTGGCCGGCCGAGCGCTGGGCAGAATTGATCCGTTACCTCTGCGACCGTTTACGGCTAGCTTGCTTGTTCACCGGTGGTAGTGATCGATCTGAAATTGAACATATCCGGGCAATCCGGAAAGAATTGGGACAAACTGATTTCGTTTTCAATTTGGCTGGTCAGATACCGTTTTTGGTTACTGCGGCGATGATCCGTCAATCGCGTTTCTTCCTCGGCGTGGATACCGCTGCCGCTCATGTCGCGTCGGTGTTCGGCCGGCCGGAGCTAGTCTTATTCGGGCCAAGCAATCCTTTTCATTGGCACCCACGTCATCCGCTTGGCCGCGTTCTTCGTGCCGGCAGCGAGTCATCTTATCAGCCGTCAGACCCCAAAGAGTCGGGCCATCCGATGAGCGATTTGTCGACCCGGACGGTAATCGATGCTATGGAAGGCTTTTTGGATGGTTGGGGAGAAGTGCCGGCCGGAACTGGTTCCTGTCGGGCGGAATTATAACTAGGGTTTTCCCCAGCGCTGCCACCGCTTTCATGAGTAAGACGAGATTTTCGATTCGAGAAACAGTTCGCGCCGGAATTATACCGTATCGCAACCTATTTCCTTTTCTCAGGCCGTACCTCCCGCAGTTCGTCATAGCCCTTTTCTGCGGGGGATTATTTGCCGCTGCCACCGTATGCGTGCCGTTAGTGATTAAGACGGTCAGTGCTCACGCTTTCTCTCCTTCCAGCGATCAGATTGGCATGGTGGGAAATACCAATTCTGAAGATGTGAAGAACGCGATTCTGTTTTGTTCGGTGATTCCGCTCATCTTCATCGTTCGCAGCGTGTTTGATTTTCTGAACTCGTACCTGATGGCTTGGGTGAGCATGCGAGTTTTGGCTGACCTTCGGACGAAGCTTTATTCGCATATCTTGACCCAATCCCTCGATTTCTTTAATCGCGAACGTGCGGGAAATCTGATGTCGCGCGTGGTGAACGACACACGTCAGGCGCAGGTCGCACTGACGAATATCAGCAGCGATATTATCAAGCAGCCGATAGTCATCCTTGGTGCGCTCGGCAGCATGCTCTGGCTCGATTGGAAGTTCTCCTTAGTGAGCCTGTTTCTGGTACCGGTTTGTCTCATTCCAATCCTGGCATTTGGCAAGCGAGTAAAGAAACAGGGCAAACTCGAGGAACAGAGGGTCGGCGCGATGATGACTATTTTACAAGAGAGTTTCGCCGGGATTAGAGTCATCAAGGCGTTCGCTCGGGAGCCGCGTGAGGCGGGAAATTTTCGCGACATGAGCGAAGAGAACTTTCGTAACGGAATCAGGGTCCGCAAGGCGATTGAGTTAGTAAGTCCGTCGGTAGAAGCCGTAAGTGCGGTGGGGGTTGGTTTCGCGCTCTTTTATGTCTGGTATACGCATTTGAGCGTCGCTCAATTAATTGCCCTGCTCGGCTGCATTTTTTTCCTTTACGATCCAGTGAAAAAATTGAGCCGGATTCATCTAGTCCTCCAGCAATGCTTCGTTTCGACTACGAGCATTTTTGAGATCCTTCACCAGAAACCGACCATCCAGGACCGGCCTGGATCCGTTGCGATCACGTCCTCCCGTGGCGATATTCGGCTCGATAACGTCACATTCCGCTATCGCCCCGAGTTGCAACCAGCTGTCGCAGGCCTGAATTTGCACGTGCCGCGGGGAAGATATTTTGCGCTGGTCGGTTCGAGCGGCGCGGGCAAGAGCACGGTACTTTCCTTGCTTCTCCGATTCTATGAACCGGATGCCGGGGCGGTCCTTTTGGATGACCGCGATACGCGCACCGTCACCCAGGAGTCGCTTCGGGGTCAGATCGGAATAGTGACGCAGGATACTTTCCTCTTTCATGACAGCATCATGAACAACATTCGTTATGGACGACTGGACGCGACTGAGGAGGAAGTCATTGCCGCGGCCAAGAATGCGTACGCCCATGATTTCATCATGCAGCAACCGAACGGCTATTCGACAGTAATTGGCGACAAGGGTTGTTTGCTTTCCGGTGGCCAACAACAACGCGTCTCCATCGCGAGGGCTCTGCTGAAGAACGCGCCGGTATTGCTGTTGGACGAGGCAATGTCAGCGCTCGATTCAGAGGCAGAACGCGAGATTCAGGCCGCCCTGGAAAGGCTTTCCGAAGGCCGAACAGTTATTGCCATTGCTCACCGTTTATCGACGGTTCTAAAGGCCGACCAAATCGTCGTTATGGAGCGAGGTCAAATCCGAGAAATTGGTACCCACCGCGAGCTTTTGGACTCCTCGACGGTGTATCGCCGGCTGTACGACCTGCAATTCAATGTCCAGGCTGAGGAACTCGCGGGAGTAGCGTGAGGATATGGCGTATGGGCGTGAGGGCGTATCGGCGTATGGGCGAAGGGGTGTCGCGCGTGTCGGCGTAGCAGTTTGTCGATGTGTTGCGTGGCGAAGCCCAGAGCGCCGAAGGCGTGGTTCAGGATAGCCTAGGGCGCAGCCCTAGGAACTATAATAAAATAGGTGATCAGCGCTGAAAACGCATGATAACAACACATGTATATGATGTTGTGATATGGTGCCACAGTCGCTGGCAAATATTCTCACTCATCTTATCTTCTTGACCAAGAATCGAGAGCCACTGCTTGCCAACAAGGATCTACGGCAAAGAGCACACGCTTATTTAGCCGCGGTTTTGAAAGATCTCCAGTGCCCAGCACTGATTGTGGGCGGCGTTGCCGATCATGTGCATATCCTCTGTCAGCTGGCGAAGACACAATCGGTTTCTGTCGTCATGGAGCATCTGAAGGCATCGTCCTCGAAATGGTTGAAAACACAAGGGGTCCGCACTTTTAGTTGGCAACGGGGCTATGGAGCCTTCTCGGTAAGCCAATCTAACGTTGCTTCGGTTATCTCTTACATAGAGAAGCAGGAAGAGCATCACCGAACGGTGACATTCGAAGAGGAATTTCGGCTGTTTCTCAAGCGCTACCGTGTGACGTTCGATGAACGGTATGTCTGGGATTAAGGTTAGATTGAGACGCACCTTCAGTGCGTGATCGCTGGGGGGATCCGAGTCCTAGGGCTTCGCCCTGGGCTATCCTGAGCCACGCCTTCGGCGCTCTGGCTTCGTCACGCCATCACCCGTCGTTCGGGATGCGTCTCCGGCAGATAGGACCTCGATGAAACAGCTACCCTGAACCACGCCTTCGACGATCCGACACGCCGCTACGCCGCCACGCCGATACGCCGATACGCCGATACGCCGATACGCTCTCATCCCTCCGTTCCTAACTCCCAAACGGTCTTCCCAGCTACGATTGTGCGAACTGCGCGGCCCTTGAACTGTTTGCCGTCAAAGGGCGTATTCCTGGATCGGGAGAGTGATTTCTCTTTTTCATAAACCCATTCGAGATTGGGGTCGATCAACGTGACATCGGCGTCCGCTCCCGGGCGCAACGTTCCTTTGCCCAGTCGGAGGAGATGAGCAGGGTTGACGGTATACATGGCGATCAGCTGATCGAGCGAGATCGCTTTTTCGCGATGAAGGAGAATGGTGAGGAATATCGCGAGTTCGGTCTCCAGTCCAAGAATCCCAAAAGGCGCTTGATCGAATTCCACCTCTTTTTCGAAAGTCGCGTGCGGCGCATGATCGCTGGCCAAGATGGTGATGGTACCCTCGGCCACCCCTTCAATCAGTGCGTCGATATCTTCCTGCGCGCGCAGCGGAGGATTCATTTTGTAGTTCGTGTCGAATGAGCTGATCGTTTTATCGGTCAACGCGATGTGATGGGGACAAAGCTCGCCCGTGATGGCAACGCCGCGTCCGCGCGCGTTGCGGAGAAGCCGGACGCTGCCGGCCGAACTCAGGTGTTGGCAGTGAATGCGAGTGCCACAGAGCTCGGCCAACAGGATGTTGCGCATAACCATGAGCTCTTCGCCTGCTCGTGGCCATCCCGGCAACCCGAGGATCGTACTCCAGTGGCCCTCGTGCACCACACCGTTGCCTACCAGATAATAATCCTGGCAATGGTCGAGCACGGCGAGATCAAACATCCGAGCATATTCGACCGCACGTCGCATCAACTCATGATTTTGTACGCAATGGCCGTCGTCGGTAATGGCAACGATCCCGGCCTGTACCATCGATCCGATCGGGGCCATCTCGTCACCGCCAAGATTTCGAGTGATCGCACCGGTAGTGAAAACGTTGATGCAGGCCGTCTGCCGTGCTCGATCGAGAATCCAGGCTACTCCGCTCGGATCATCGGTCGGTGGACTGGTATTGGGCATGCAAACGACCGAAGTAAACCCGCCCGCGGCCGCCGCCTGACTTCCAGTGGCGATAGTCTCTTTATGCGTTTGGCCCGGCTCGCGGAAATGAACATGCATGTCGATTAACCCGGGAGCAACGACCAGGCCTTCGGCCGAGATTACTGGTGCGCCTTCCGGCGGCGGAACAGATGATATCTTTCCGTCAACAACGTATAAATTCGCGACTTCGTTCCGGCCGGTCGCCGGATCAATTATTTTCCCATCCTGAATAGTAAGTGTGCCGTCTTGCATATGCCGGTGATGTCGTTGCGGTTCAAAATGGGTGGGCCGGCAGGGCGGTCCGAGCCAACTGGCGTAAAGAAGGAGCATCCGCCGCGGTGGACGTGACTGACGAGCGATGCCGGCGCCGACCCATTTTTAATGCAATCCGAAGGGCGGGCGGTAACATCGTTATATGCAAGACGGCAGATCATTCATCGAATTTTACGGCCCGCGGTGGAACAGAGATAAAGGACTGCCATCCGGACCGCTAGTCCGTTGGTAACCTGATCCAGAATTACACTCCGGGGTCCGTCGGCCAAATCGCTATCGAGCTCAACCCCGCGATTGATCGGACCTGGGTGCATGATTAAGCAGCCTGGCTTCAACTTCTCGGCGCGGTCTTTGGTGAGTCCAAAGAAACGAACGTATTCGTTCAGACTCGGGAAATATTCCTTACGTTGGCGCTCAATCTGAATACGCAACAGATTGATCACGTCGGCCGTTTCCAACACGTCATCCAACCGACGAACAACACTAACCCCAATCGATTCAAAGCTGCGCGGTACCAATGTGCTCGGCCCGACCAGGGTTACGTGCGCTCCCAATTTTTTAAGGGCCCAAATGTTAGAACGCGCTACCCGGCTGAACAGAATATCGCCGACAATCGCCACATTCAGTCCGGCGACGCGTCCCATCCGCTCGCGTATCGTGAAGACATCAAGCAGGGCTTGAGTCGGATGTTCGTGCGCGCCATCACCGGCGTTAATGACACTGGCTTCTAGCCGCTCAGAGAGAAACTTTGGCGCACCCGCCGAGCTGTGGCGTAAGACGATGATGTCCGCGTGCAGCGCCTGTAAATTCAAGGCGGTGTCCTTTAGCGTCTCGCCTTTCTGTAAACTCGAAGTACTGGCCGAGATATTGACAACGTCGGCGCTGAGTCGAAAGGCGGCGAGCTCAAAGGAGGTACGAGTGCGCGTGCTCGGCTCGACGAAAAAATTGACCAGAGTCTTTCCGCGCAACGCTGGAACTTTTTTGATATCGCGAGAACCAACCGTCTTAAAAGCAGCCGCCGAATCGAGAATATGTTCAAGCTCCCAGATTTCCAGTTCCCGGATGCTGATCAGGTCTTTGCGTGACCAGTTGCGGGTCTGGGCAATCGCGGCGGAAGAACTTTTCATGGTTTCTCAACGTGGACGGAGTCCGTTTGGTCATCGGTTTCCATTAGCCGGACCTTGACTAGCTCCAAGCGGCCGGTTGGTAAATTTTTGCCGACATAATCGGGTCGGATTGGCAGTTCGCGATGCCCGCGATCGACCAAGACCGCTAGCTGAATACGGGAGGGTCGCCCGAAGGAGCTAATCGCGTCCATCGCCGCGCGGCAGGTTCGTCCAGTAAAAAGTACATCATCGACGAGCACGACGGTCAGGCCTTCGAGTTGCAGAGGAAGACGAGTTTCATAGACATCCGGGAGGCGAGCCCTGAGGCCAAGGTCGTCACGATGCATCGAGATATCGACGACTCCGGTCTCTGGCCTGACACCTTCGATTTGCCCAAGCTGATCCGCCAATCGTTCGGCGAGCGCTGCGCCTCGGAGGGGGATTCCCGCGAGCACAAGCTTGCCCGATGCGGGATTATGCTCAAGAATTTCATGCGCGATCCGCCGCAGCGCGCGGGTGATCGCTTCTTCATCCAAGATTAGGACAGAACTCGACATAACTCACCTTAGCAACCTCTCAGGATTGCTTTAAAGGTCGCAGAATATGGACTATCCGCCTTTGGCCGCTCGCTGACGTTTTTCACGCCAAGCCGAGCGATGCTTCACGATCCAATCGAGCAACGCTCGCTCAAACCCAATATCGTACCCAACCTTTTCACTCTCAATCCACTTATGGCGAAGGATCTCTTCTCTTTCCGCCAGAAACTCCTTGTATAGGGCAGAATTTTTTACCAGTTCCGTGGGATCATCCTTCGGGGGTTCCATTTTCTGACAAATGAGTGTGTCGATAAGTGAATTCCGGAGTCAATGCGAAAGTCGACAATCGCCATTATGAAATTTCGACTTGCTGCCGCAAAAGGTCGACCATGGCCAGAAAAACACTGGCAATCGGACCCTTTGGCTTTTCGAGAACGACCGGCATCCCGCGATCTCCGGCTTCACGGGTCTGTAGGTCGATGGGAATTTGGCCGAGGAGGGGCACGCCCAAGCGATTGGCTTCGCGAGCACCGCCACCCGAACCGAAGATATCAAAACGTTGGCCATCAGTGGGCGATACGAAATAACTCATGTTTTCGACGAGGCCGAGCACCGGAACATTCACTTTGGCAAACATCGTACTTGCTTTTCGTGCATCGATCAGGGCCACCTCTTGCGGCGTAGTGACGATCAGTGCTCCGGAAAGGGCGACCGTCTGAACGATGGTAAGTTGGATATCACCGGTGCCAGGGGGTAAATCGAGCACCAAATAGTCGAGTCCAGACCAATCCACCTGACGCAAGAACTGCTGGGTGGCTCGGGTGACCATCGGGCCTCGCAAGATCGCTGGCGACGTATCATCCAAAAGCGAGCCCATCGACATCAGTTTGATTCCGTAACGCTCGATGGGGATGATGATATTATCGGAAGTCGCCATTGGCTGCTCATGCACGGCCCCGAACATGAGAGAGATACTTGGTCCGTAAATGTCGCAGTCACAAAGACCCGTTCGTTGTCCTGCCAGGCTCAACGCGCCAGCCAAATTCGCGGCTACTGTTGATTTGCCGACCCCGCCTTTGCCGCTGGCGACGGCGATGACGTACTTGACGCCCGCGATTTCGGACGCTCCGGTCTGTGCCGGAGTAGCGACGTCGGGTGGGTTGGTAATGTCGATAACTACCTTGGTCGAACTGATGCCCGGCGTCTCGCGTAGAATACCTTCCGTGTCCCGTTTTAACGTCTCCGGAATACTTGGATTGGTGGTGGCCACCTGCAATCGAACGAATACATCGGTGCCCGACACCTTTAGCTCTTTTACCAGTCCGAAGCTCACGATATCCCGGCTGTAGCCAGGGAATTTCACCGCCTTCAGACGTTCCAGAATTAGATTTTCAGTAGGACCAGACATGTGTTCGCAACATTTGCGGAAGCCCCGCCCGCAACGCTTCCGCCTGGGCGGATGCGGGCGGGATCAGTCGGGCAGTCAACGAACTGTAGAATGGGCGAAAGTCAACAGGAGGCCCTAATCGGTAAGTCGGTGATCGGTGAGAGGACCCGCCGCCGGCTGGTAGGCGATACAGTCCGGCACGCGCCACGCATGGTAGGCCGCCCGCCAGTGCTGAACTGTGCCCGTCGTTTGGCTCACACGCTTCATCTCGCTGTCGCTCAACGGCGTGTTTCGCGCCCGATTTGTTAGTGATTACCGATTAGTGATCACTGAACAAACTCCCTTGATCGGCCTGATCCTTTGGCTCAATTGCTATCCCTTATGGCCGATGGGCAAAAAATCGACTCGTCGTCTATTTCGACCCAGTCGATTGGGACACGATCTGGATCGCACCGGAGACCGGCAATTGTTTCCGGCCTGGATTCGAAGCAACGGCTTCATTCTCGGACTGTTTGGCGTCGTCATTTTAGCGTTTCTCTTTCCGCAACCCGGAGCGCGGAACGGATGGTTACATCCCGATCTGATCAGCGATTTCGGAATTGCGCTGATTCTGTTTTTTCAAGGGCTCTCCATGCCACTAGAGAAGGTGTGGCGCGGAGCGGGGAACTGGCGACTGCATGTCATCATTCAGGTCTTTACCTTTGTCATTTTCCCGATTGTTGGCCTTGGGTTCCAAACATTGTTGGCTCATCTTTGGGCGGATGAGACGGAAGCCGTCAAACAAGGTTTCCTTTACCTTTGTGTGTTGCCTTCGACGGTTTCCACCTCGGTAGTACTCACTTCGGTGGCCGGAGGGAACACGGCCGCAGCCGTCCTGAGTGCAGCGTTTTCGAATATTATTGGAGTAATACTGACTCCGTTGCTGGTGAGCTTTTTGATGCACGCGACCGGTCACGGTAGGCCGATCGGTCCACTGCTCATTCAAATCACCATGCTTACGTTGCTCCCTTTCGCTGCCGGGGTCATTCTTCGTCGCTTTGTTCAGCATTGGGTTGACGCGAATAAGCGTTGGATCAATCCGATCAGTAATGGGGTCATTCTCTTTATCGTTTACACCGCTTTCTGTGACTCGGTGACCGAAAGAATCTGGAACAAATACGGTGTCATTCTCACGGTGGAAGTGCTCCTCATCGTCGTTTGTCTGTTTGGGACCATTTCGCTGCTGATCTATCTCGCTTCCCGTGCCGCCAGACTTAACCGGGAAGACGCGATTGCCGTGTATTTCTGTTCAGTCAAAAAGACCCTAGCGATGGGTGTGCCGCTTGCGATGCTGATTTTTGGCTCTCGCGCCGATCTCAGTCTGATCTTGTTGCCGATTATGTTTTATCACCCATTCCAGCTTTTGGTGAACGGATTGTTGGCGAACCACTGGGCGAGTCAACGAACGACAGCGAACGACAATGAACATCAGCGAACGACAGTGAACAGCAAAAGACATAGCGCAGGCTGACCAATTGGTGGAGACAGGAAAGAGTCCAAGGCGCTCAGATATTCAGTTCCCGGAGAGCAGCAGTAAGCCGGTCGTTTCGCCGACGTTCGCTGACGTTCGCTGACGTTCGGCTGACGTTCGCTGACGTTCGGCTGACGTTCGCTGACGTTCGCTGACGTTCGTTGGCGTTCGCTGACGTTCGCTGACGTTCGCTGACGTTCGTTGACGTTCGCTGACGTTCGCTGACGTTCGTTGACGTTCGCTGACGTTCGTTGACGTTCGCTGACGTTCGTTGACCTTCGTTGCTAATCCCGTTCCTTACGCGCCAAGACAAAATACGAGGCAAAAAACCCTGCGATGGTCCACAGGATTAGCGAAAGGTATCCGACGAAAATCGGGCGCGGATTCAA
>JBEEIB010000379.1:0-5060 GCA_041167675.1 Verrucomicrobiota bacterium | reverse complement strand
TTCAACTAGCGACTTACCCACAATCGCCTTTTTCCGGGCCAGCACACTGCTGCGACGTAACGGACCTGTACCAGGCATTCTCGCAGCGCACTGGCCCGGGGCGATTATGGATAAGTCTGGACGCCGGTTTGTTGTCCACTTTCCATTGATAGAACGACCAAGAAAAACAACAGAAAAGACCAACCAAAAAAGACGCAGAACTACAATTTAGACCTGTCCAGTCAAAGGGGTCAGGCCAAATTCGCAGAAGAAACGATTTATGCCTAAATCATTTGCCGATCTTGAAGAGCGAGAAATTCTCGCGTTGGCCATTTCTCTCGAAGAAGAGGATAGCCGTATTTATAGAGATTTTACGGAGAGAATGAAGGAGAAGAATCCTGAGATCGCTTCAGTTCTACAGTCAATGTGTGAAGAGGAGTCTTCCCATCGTGAACGATTGACAAAACTGTATCAGCTCCGTTTTGGCGATCACATTCCGCTCGTTCGGCGACAAGATGTAAAGGGCTTTATCAAGCGAAAACCGATTTGGCTGAACCGAATACTGCGGCCGCGGGGTGTGATCGGTGAAGTCATGGGAATGGAAGCAGAAACACGACGCTTCTATCAGGATGCGTCTAATAAAGTGAAATCGGCTGAGATCCGCAAGTTGCTAGGCGAGCTAGCAGACGCGGAAGAGGACCATCAGGATGTTTTAGTCGAAAAGTGGAAAGAGAAAAAGAAATCAGGAACTCTTTCCAAAGAAGAAGGTTCGCGATAATCCGCATTTTTTAATGCAGTCTCTTGCGATAGAGATATCCGTCAAAGAACATCCTCGTCATGTGGGTCAGCAAAAGTATTCATCGACTTGTACGGTTTCGTCGCCGCACGCTCCTCTTTCTTGCGGCGTTGGGGCCCGGCATCATCACGATGATTGCAGACAACGACGCCGGTGGCATTTCGACTTACGCCCAGACCGGGGCGAAGACCGGATTCAATCTGCTCTGGGCGTTTATCATCTTGCTGCCGATGGCTTACTATATTCAAGAGATGACGGTGCGCTTGGGCGCCGTGACCAAACGCGGTCATGCGGAGGCCATCTTTGACGGATTCGGAAAGTTCTGGGGTTGGTTTTCGATCTTCGACTTGGCTCTTATCAATTGGTTGACGCTCGTTACGGAATACATCGGTATGACTCAGGCCATGCGCCTGTTCAACGTTCCTGAGTGGATCACGCTTCTGGCCGTGACACTGCTACTGCTCGGCATCGTGATTACCGGCCGATACTGGACGTTCGAGAAGATCACATTATTTTTCTGCCTCTTTAACCTTGTTTATATTCCGGCAGCTATCTGGGCGATGAACACCGGAAACGTCGCAGAGGGATGGTCCGTAGTCGGAAAGGGTTTCTTCAGCCCGCATTTCACATTCAGCAGTACCTTTACGCCGGTCGTGCTCTTGACGCTGATCATGGCTAACATCGGCACCACCATCACGCCCTGGCAGATTTTTTTTCAGCAGTCTGCAGTGGTCGATAAAGGAATGGATATAGGCGACATAAAGGCAGGGAAAATTGATACCTTTATCGGCTCCCTGCTGACCTGCGTGGTGGCCGCTTTCATCATCATCGCTACGGCCGGCGTATTCCACTTCAATCCAGATCCGGACCCAAAATGGCGAATGATCGACTCGGCTGCACAGACTGCAGCCGCGATGCCAGACGTGATGCCCAATGCCCATTGGGGTCAATGGGCCAAGGCGCTCTTTGCTATTGGACTCTTTGACGCCGGTCTACTTGGTGCGCTTTGCATCTCTCTGGCCACCAGTTGGGCGTTGGGCGAGGTCTTTGGCTGGGCGCACTCGCTCAACCGAAGCGTCCGTGAAGCGCCATGGTTTTACGTGGCCTATGTGGTCATGCTGATGTCCGCTGGCGTCGTATCGCTCATCGCTTCCGTAGAAGTCCAGAACATCGTTACGATTTTTGTGCAGGTTGTCGCGGTGACTCTACTGCCGGCAGCGTTGACCTTCTTGATTTTACTTTTGAATGATAAGCCGTTGATGGGCAATCAAGTCAATACCCGCTGGCAAAACATTGCCAATTGGAGTATCACCCTTTTCGTAATCGTTGTCTCAACAGCTTACGGCCTGTCTGTGCTGTTTCCGGATTTATTCGGCTGCTCTCAATGAGGTAAATTGAAATGGATACGCCAAAATCGCATCCTGAGTCGAAGACTGGATCTCCGTCGAATACCCACGAGGATTACAAGCTTTTCTTTTTTACGCAACTGCTCAAGCGGCGAATTTGCGCCGGAAAGATCAACCAGAAAATCGGGAAAGTCGCTGACTTGGTTTTTCGGCTGGCGGAGCCGTTTCCCGATGCAGTCGGAATCTATGTCGAACACAGCATGGGCCGGCCGAACGAGTTCATCCCTTGGGAAAAAGTGATCAAGATTGACGACGACGCGATCTTCGTGGCGCCGGCCGAGGAGGGGAAGCCGTATCCATCGTTTGTCGATCAGAAGGGTTGGATTTTGTTGGGTGAACATTTCATAGGTCGCACGATTCTGGATATGGACGGCCGCCAGACAGAGGTAGTCAATGACGTTCAACTCCTGTATTCCAGAGGCCGGATGATCATTGTCCATGTGGACACTTCTTTTAACGGCTTTCTTCGTAAATGGGGTCTTGAGCAGTTCAAATGGTCTGATGACCAACTCATTGCCTGGCGATACGTGCAACCGCTCTCGCTGGAGGATACAGGGGCAAGTGACGCTGTTACCCTTTCGATCACTCGTGAGCAGATCAAGAATTTGCCTGGAGAAGACCTCGCAGATGCGATTGAGACTCTTCCTGGTGAAGTGCAGCATGCAGTCTTCTCTGTCCTCGATTCGGAGAAAGCCGCTGAGGTACTTATCGAAGCCGAACCGCGCGCACAGCGGCAGCTCATCGCTAATGTCCGGCGCGAACGCGCCCGAACAATCCTCTCAGAAATGTCGATCCCGCAACTTGCGGATCTGTTCTCAGTCCTGCCGCACGATCAAATGATCAAGATGCTGGAACTTCTGCCGCAGGACCAAGCTGAGCGAATCGAGGCCATCATCACGGACTTGGAGTCCACCGCCGATGCGCTGATGTCCTCCGACTTTGTCACAGCGAAGAAGACCGCCTCGGCGATGGAAATCTTGAGAGACATCCGTAGCTCCGGTTATGAACCCCCTAGCCTTTCATATATCTATCTTCTTGACGACGAAAAGACTCTCCTCGGCGTCGTGGACCTGCGTGAACTTGTCCTTGCGGCCGACACCGTATTGCTGGGGGATATGATGATATCGCCCGTCGTTGCTGCTCAGCGGGATGACCGGCGTGAGGACTTGGCAGAGCTGTTTGCCCGTTATCAATTTCACATGATCCCGGTCGTCGACGAGCACGATCGTCTGCAGGGGGTTGTTCATTATCGCGATATAATGAAAGGGCTCGTTACGCGCGCGAGAAGCTGAAGTATGCCACGCATTGAGATGACTCGGACGGTGAGGATAGCCCTTTGGGCGCTGCGAATTTATTTGCTCGTCCTTCTTACGCTGATCGCCGTCAAATTCATTAGGGTGTTTTCTTCCCCAGCCGACCGAGCGCCTTCTCCACCCGCCCAGTCTGTTACGCAGTGATTTGATAAACCCTAGGGGCGCGTCGACGAATGGCAAAGCGACTAAATCTATTGGGCCCGTCTGTCGGAATTCGCTTGATCAAATTTGATGGGCAGGTTTTCAGCGGCGAAGCCGCGATTCAGGATAGCTGGTCGTCCGTGCAATCGTGCAAAGTCCGATACCCTGCTATTCCCTCTGTGCACGGTGTGACGTCCAGCGCGGAAGGCCTCGGAACCGCTATTCTGGAAGCTGCCGGCTCTGGTTTACCCTCAGCCACGGCATCATCAATGAGATTTACTGTCCGACTGTAGATCAGCCCAATACATTTTGAATTTCTCATCAGTGACAGCAAGGCGTTTTGCCACGAGGAAAAGCGTGACCTGGACAACCGTATTGATTGCCCGGAACGCGGCTGTCTTTTATATCGCCTGACAAACTCTGAGCGCAACGGTCGTTATCAGATCATCAAACAGGTTCTGGCGACCCGGACCGCTCGGTGCTTCTCATGCACACCAAGCTCGAGGTGCACGACGAATCGCTGCGCGGCATGGCGCGGGTAATTCCGGGTAGTGTTGCGAAATCGGCGCGAACAAACTGCTCCGCGCAGAGCGCGGAGGCTTTCACCTTATAATCGGCTGCAATACCGGTTTTTCTCGCCGTTCTGTCGGCTATGTCGTGGAACGGGTATTCTCTCTCGGCCAAACGAAAAACTATTGAACGGCTGAAAAAGTTCTTATCCGTTCAGTAAACCATTATGCCAAATAAGCCACTGGCCCAGTTCGTTGCGCCGATAATAGCTTCATCAGTGAAAGAACCGTTTGATGATCCAGATTGGATTTTCGAGACCAGGCTCGATGGTTATCGAGCGATCGCGGTGATTGATTCATCTGGTAAGGCCCGGCTGTGGTCTCGTGATCGACTGCCACTTGGACTGAAGTTCGGGATTGCGGAGGCCGTGATTAGTTCTGATCAATGTTTTGTTCGTTGCCGGAATCGTCGCGGATTTTGCGGGTTATCCGAAATACCCGAAGACGTGTGTTCAAATGAGGTTTCGCAGTTTCTCAATTTCGACTTTAGATCAAATTCGATTGCCTAGCTATTGAACGGTGCACCGGAGAACGCCGTCTGCTTCGGCCTTCCTCCGGTAGGGCATCTCTCTCACGATTCGGGCCAACCTCAATCGGCGTGTGAGCCTTCGACGCTGTTCTCCAGCAACTTGCCGGTCTTGGCGTCGACACCGACTTCGTGCGTCACGCCACCATTCTTGATATCGAAGGAATAGCGTAGCCCGCTGCCGCCCTTTTCCTTCTCCAGCTCCTCGTCGGTGATTTTTCCAGGAAAGGCTTTGAGCGCGATGGCGCGGGCCTCGGGCAAGGTGACCTTAGCGTCCTTCGCCAGCTCTTCTCCGGTATAGGCCAACGCGACGCCTGCGCCGCCGACGAG
>JBEEIB010000378.1:0-6684 GCA_041167675.1 Verrucomicrobiota bacterium | reverse complement strand
CGAGCTGGTCTTCCGGGAAGTGCCCCCTGACGAGCCCAAGATGGCGACTTATCGCGCGAAGTGGGACGAAGAATACCGCAAACGTTGGGGTTTGCAGAATCAATTCGCAAAGGGGCTTGACGCCGGTCTGGTCGGGCACATTGAGCAGACCTGTAAACGCATCTACCGCCTGCTCACCATCGACGGGTATGCCCGTATCGACCTGCGTTTGACCCCAGCGAACGAAGTTTATTTCATCGAGGCAAACCCCAATCCGATTTTAGCGGAAGACGAGGACTTCGCGCTCTCGGCGGGCAAAGCGGGCCTGGCCTACCCGCAGCTGATCGAACGCATCATCCGACACGGAATGATTACCCTGCGCGATTGAGAACAGCGAAACGCCCGCCCTTCCCTCGCGGTCGCTTGGGACTATTGAATCGGGTGTTGTGTTTCTTCGGAAACAAGCCATATTGCGGGGGTATTGGATAGTTCTGTTCTGTTCGTTGCATGGTAGATCGTTAGCCGAGTTTGTCTCGGTAGTGATTTGAAACCCGGCTCTCGGGAACGGCTCTGTAGCTGGCAGTTTATTCTCCAATCAAATCACAATGAAACTATACGTAGGTAATCTCTCCTTTGAGACGACAGAAAACGATCTCCAGGATCTTTTCGAGCAACACGGTAAGGTCGCTGAAGTGGCCCTGATGGCCGACCGGATGACAGGCAAATCGCGTGGGTTCGCTTTTGTCACGATGAATGACGCAACCGAAGCCAATGCCGCGATCGCCGCGACTAACGGCAAGGAACTGAACGGTCGAACACTGAACGTGAGCGAAGCGCGTCCACGCGAAGAGCGGCCACGTCCGCAAGGTGGCAATCGTTCGTTCGCAGCAGGCAATCGCCGGTAGATCCGGATTTAATTGCGAGGGGTCGGCACTCATGGATTTGAGCGCCGGCTCCTTAACCCAAGTATGATGAATTCCGAAAAAGCAATTGAATTGGAAGGTGTTATTACTTCCGTTCTCCCTGGAACGATGTTCCGAGTCGCTTTAGCTAACCAGCATCTTGTGCTGGCACATATTTCTGGCAAAATGCGAAAACGGTTTATCCGACTCACCGTCGGCGACCGGGTTAAGCTCGCGATGTCGCCATACGACGTCGACAAAGCGCGCATTGTTTATCGATTAGGTTAGTCGCTTACTATGATCACACGACCCCAAACCATAGAAAAACCGCCCGTGATTAAACGAATTTTGGTTCGCTGTCCGGGAACCGCCAAACTCACTCCGACAGGCCAAACAATTGAAGAATCTTTATTCGCCACGATGCGACTGAGCAGCAATAAGTTAAACTGCCCGCATTGCGGTCAGGTCCATAACTGGACGAAAAAAGACGTGGTTTTGGCGCGCTGATCGCTCTAAGCGAACACGCTGCTCAATGTTTCTCTCTTTCCCGCGAGAGCGCATCAACTGGATAACGAGTTCCTTTTTAATTGGAACTGCGTTTCTAACCGTCACCGCATTGCCGGTCTATCTCTGGCACTTTGGGATCGACTGGTTTCAGCTGGCGATGTTTGCCAGCTTCATCCTTTTAACCGGGTTCAGCATTACCGCAGGTTACCATCGCCTTTTTGCCCACCGTAGTTTCGAAGCCAGGTGGCCCCTGCGCCTGCTCGTTCTGATCTTCGGCGCCGGCGCTTTTGAAAATTCCGTTCTAATGTGGACGAGCGAACATCGCCGCCACCACAAGCATACCGACCACGACGAAGATCCATACGACATAACGAAAGGATTTTTCCACGCGCACATCGGCTGGTTGCTCTTTAAGCTTAACCCGCAACCGCCATTCGATAATGTATTTGACCTCCAGAAAGAGTCGCTCGTGCGTTGGCAAAATCGCCACATTCATACCCTGGCAGTGCTCTCTGGTTTTGTTCTGCCCACTCTACTTGGCTTTCTTTGGCAGAGTTGGTCGGGCGCTTTGGGCGGGTTCCTAATTAGCGGTATCGCGCGCGTGGTCGTGGTCCAGCATTGCACCTTCTTTATCAACAGTGCATGCCACACCCTCGGACGACAACCATACTCGAAGCGCTGCAGCGCGCGGGACTCACTCTTGCTCGCATTTTTTACCTTCGGCGAAGGCTACCACAATTATCACCACGAATTTCAACATGACTACCGCAATGGAGTAAAGCCGTGGCAGTTCGATCCCACCAAATGGCTGATCTGGGTGCTCTCAAAATTTGGCGTCACTTCGCGGTTGCGCAGGGTAGCGCCCGAAAAAATTGAAGCGGCGGAGCGGGCAAACGCGAAAGTTCCTAGCTCCTATCAGACTCAGTGGGTGGATGGCTAGATTCTGCATTGTCCGCGGCACTAAAGGAGCCAGAGCTCGCGCTTTGATCGTCAACCTTTCGATGGAGCCAATCGGCTAAATCGATCGGTAGGGAACCGTGCGGCGTAATCGAGTTGTTTGGGAGCCGGCGGATTCGGTAATTCCGCCTATAAAATAGCCGCGCCTGGACTCGCAAATCGACGACAGTTCTCGGCGTTGGACGATTTCCTTTCTGCTCGCTCGGGCTAGAATCGGATCTATCCTTCATTCCGGCCGAAATTATAAGTTGAGTTAAGATAAACTCTCCGGGTTGTTAATTTCAGGAGAGCGATGCCACTAAAAAGCAGCTTCGAGGCGGGCAGTGACATGGGATGACTTTGCGGGACGAGAGCAAATCGCCATAAGCTTACGACGTGCCGTAGAGTCTCAAAAATGATAATGTAACGGCATAACAATATGTCGTCCAGCGACTTATATAATTACAATTTTAGTGGCTAAGACGATTCCAAGGAGGCCCGGAAGTGACTCGGTGTAAACTCTACCGACGATAAACTCGATATCAACTCCTCAACTAGTTGTGGGTTATGAGGTAACTATCTGTTGGCGAGCAGCTTATTTTACATCAGCTCACAGCGTAATGATCTCCGACGCAGGGATCATGTGGCGAAGAGATCCGCGAGGCCGGGTTCAGCTTCGAAGGACGCGAAGCACGCGCCAGTAATCAGCAAGACTGCTCTTCGTCCCGAGACGCTACCAAATGCGCATGTCGTATCCCGATGAAATACGTCACGTACAAGGTGAGCAAAGAAAGCCTCCGGAATTCGACAGAAAATTTGAATGGCAGGCCACGCGGAATACAGGCGCGCCCGTGCTATGGCAGATCTCACTGCAGTTGTTGTTTACGACTTAAGTTTTGTCACCGATATATCTCATGCCTCAGCCTCAGACCCTTTCGTTCCACGCCGTAAACCATGTACTCACCCAACACATTCATTTTAATTGCTGCCGCCTTTATCGGCCCGGCGCTCGTCGCTCAGGATCAACCGCAACAGCCAGCCGTCGATTGGTTGGTCGCAAAAAATGTGGAAGCGAAAGGCGGCGCCGATGCGTTGCACGCACTGCAATCGGTGCGGCTGAGCGGCAAACTGCTGGTAAAGGATGGGTCCTTCGAGTTCCAGCTCGGCTACCTGACGACAAAGAAGCGGCCGGGAGAGGTGCGAACAGAAGCGACGCTGCAAGGAATGACGGCCATCCAAGCGTTCGACGGCGCCCAAGGCTGGAAGGTACAGCCTTTCCAAGGCCGCAAGGATCCAGAAAAAATGTCGGCCGACGACACCAAGTCGTTGATTGAAGACGCGGAGATCGACGGCCCATTAGTCGATTGGAAAGGCAAGGGAAGCACCGTGGACTATCTGGGTAGGGAGGATGTCGACGGCACGTTGGCCTACAAGCTCAAGGTCGTACGAAAGAACGGTGACGTGAACTACGTGTATCTCGACCCGGATGCATTCCTTGAGATTCGAATCGTCACTCAGCGGGTTGAGCAAGGGGCGCAGGTGGAAAACGAGACTGACGTGGGCGATTACGAGAAAATCGCGGGCGTATTTGTTCCATTCTCAATTGAGTCCGGGAAGAAGGGAGCGCCGGACAAACAAAAGATCGTCATCGAGAAAGCCGAGCCAAATATAACCGCCGATGAGGCGATGTTTCATTTTCCAGCTTCGAAATAAAATATGCGACTGCTATCACTTTTCCTGCTCACTTCTTTCGGTCTATCAGCTGCGGGTTTGGCCGCCGCAGAGACGTCCTTCAATTCCGCAACCATTTCTGGGTTGGGTGCTCGCAATATTGGTTCGGCAACAATGAGCGGCCGGATTTCGGCACTGGCCGGCGTGAAGGAGCCGTCCGGCAAAGTTACACTATTCGTGGGCGCAGCCAGCGGCGGCGTATGGAAATCGGATGACGGCGGGACTCGTTATCGGCCCGTTTTCGACGAGCAGCTGGTACAATCAATCGGCGCAATCGCGGTTGATCCGAAGAACTCAAAGAATGTGTGGGTCGGCACCGGTGAATCGTGGACCCGCAATAGTGTATCGATTGGCAACGGTATTTACAAATCAACGGACAGCGGCGAGACGTGGACCAGCGCGGGGTTACCAAAATCAGAGCGAATTGCGCAAATTATCGTTAGTCCGAAGAGCAGCGACATTGCCTTTGCCAGCGTGCCGGGGGCCCTCTGGAGCGACTCGCCCGATCGCGGGCTTTACCGAACTAGCGATGGCGGCAAAAATTGGGAAGTTGTGCTTCGGGGAAGCAACCTTTCGACGGGCTGTTCGACGGTTGCGATGGATCCGAGTGATCCGAACATCATGTTCGCGGGGATGTGGGATTTCCGGCGCAAAGGCTGGACGTTTCGCTCCGGTGGCGAGGGTCCGAACGTGCCTTCGGGTAGCGGATTGTTTCGCTCGAATGATGGCGGCAACAACTGGATCGAAATAACGGCGGAAGCGAACAAGGGTTTCCCGAAGAAACCGTATGGCCGGATTGCGGTGGCGATCGCGCCATCCAACTCAAAGCGCGTCTATGCGTTTGTCGAGTCGACTGACAGCGGGCTTTTCGTCTCCGACGATGGTGGCGCAACATGGGACAAACGAGACAAGAGCAACTGGATGGTTTGGCGGCCCTTTTATTTTGCCAATCTCGTCGTTGATCCGAAAAACCCAGATCGTCTCTTCAAGACAGATGGTGCGATGATTGTGAGTGACGATGCCGGGAAGAGCTTTGCCACCGTTGGCGGCTTCGGTGGGATGCATGGCGACGTCCATAACGTCTGGATCGACCCGACTAATCCGCAGACAGTCTTTGCCGGCGATGACGGCGGAATGTGGTACTCCTACAACAGCGGAAGCAAATGGTGGAAAGGCCAGAACCTTCCGGTCTCCCAGTTTTACCACGTCAGTGTGGATGATAACGATCCCTATCGCGTCTATGGCGGTTTACAGGATAACAGCTGCTGGGTCGGTCAGTCGCAGTACCCGGGCGGCATCACTAATGCGCAGTGGGAAAATGTATTTAACGGCGACGGGTTCTTCACGTTTTCCGATCCGGCTGATCCGGATTACATCTACGCCGAGTACCAAGGCGGCATCGTCGGACGGGTCAATCGTTATACCCACGAAGCGCGGGATATTCAGCCCAGGCCAAACTACAAGGAGAAGCTGCGTTTCAACTGGAATACTCCCCTCGTTCCTTCACCTAACGAAAAAGGGACAATCTACATCGGCGCGCAGTTTCTATTCCGGTCGCGCGACCATGGGCAGAACTGGGAGCGCATCTCGCCCGATCTGACCACCAATGATCCGGAAAAGCAGAAGCAGGAGCAATCAGGCGGCATCACAGTCGATAACTCGGTCGCGGAGATGCATACCACCATCTATTCGATCAGTGAGTCGCCCAAGGACAAAAACGTTATTTGGGTCGGCACAGACGATGGAAATGTGCAGTTAACACGCGACGGCGCGAAGAGCTGGAATAATGTCGCTGCGAACATTCCCGGACTGCCGCCGAATTCGTGGGTGAGCTGGATCCAGGCGAGCAACTTCGATCCTGGCACGGCTTACGCCGCCTTTGATCGACATACCTTTGGGGACATGATGCCTTACGTCTTCCGAACCACGGATTTCGGCAAAACCTGGATGCCACTCGTCACAGCACAGGAACAAAAGGGCGTTCGCGGCTATGCCCATGTCGTCAAAGAAGATCTGATCAAGCCAAATCTGCTCTTTCTCGGGACTGAGTTCGGTTTATTTGTTTCGATCGACGGCGGGAAAAACTGGGCGCAGTTCAAAGGCGGTCGTTTCCCGGCGGTAGCGGTCCGCGATCTTGCGATTCAGCCGCGGGATAGCGATCTTGTCCTCGCCACCCACGGTCGGGGCATTTGGATAGTCGACGACATCACGCCCTGGCGCGAACTTACCCCTGAACTCTTACCAGAAGAAGCGAGCTTTATTTCCGCCCGGCCGGCACAACAGCGGATCGAGGGGAATGGCGGCTGGGCCAATGGTGATGCCGTGTTCATCGGCGACAATCCTCCAGATGCTGCCGTGATTACCTATTACCAGCGAGCGCGTCATCTTTTCGGAAAATTAAAGCTCGAGGTGCTCGACGCTTCCGGCCAATTAGTAGATGAACTACCGGCAAGCAAACGGCCGGGTTTGAATCGTGTAGTCTGGAGCATGCGAGCAAAACCGCCGCGCGTCCCGCCTGCAGCTCAAGTCGCATTTAACGGCGTTCGCGGCCCGCGGTTGTTACCGGGCGTCTACACGGTCCGCCTAACGAAAAATGGAAAATCGATTGAGACGAAGCTGACTGTCGGGA
>JBEEIB010000377.1:0-2592 GCA_041167675.1 Verrucomicrobiota bacterium | reverse complement strand
AGAGTTCCTCGAAGAGCCATCTGACAGTCCGCTTTTCCGTCGTTCCGCGTACCGGCTCCTCGATCTGCATCTGGAGCTCCCGGCTTAGGTTAGTGGAACCTCTTGAACGGCTATCGGGGTGAACACTACGGCTGAGGCGACCGCCATCAGGATCGAGTACCAAAGCATGAGTGCGAAACAAATTACCGCTCCGACGATTACTTTTGCGCTCGTTTCGATAATACCAAGGATCCAGCGATCTCTGTCTAGACTTGATGATTCTTCACTTCTTAGGCCTATCCATTCTCCTTTCATTCTTTCCGGTGGGTTGATCCGTCTGAGGACGCGGAGGGTCACGCTCGTCGGACGTGGTGGGGTGGCCAGGAGTGGCCGTGTGGCCAGAAGTGGGATGATGCTGGTCTTCGGTCATTGCCTGTTTCTCATGTACTGCCGCGTCGTCTTTGATGTGCTTCTGCAAGGCTTTTTTATGCACTTCTTTCCGAGATTTATCGCTCATGTATTCACGGTAGTTGGGATTCGGCCACTGTAAACCGACCGGCTCTTCCGGACAGTCAAACCTCGCGCACCGGCTATTTCGGTTTTTTCTTTGTGCCTGAAGATAACGGCACGATCAGCGTAATTCCGCCGCAAACGCTCTGCGGGCAGGAAACAATAGGAAACTCCCACAGTTTCTGCGGGACGCGTTGCACGACTGTCCTCGAGCCTGAGAAAAGACTGAGGTATACGCTGTGCCCTTTCTGCCGAAAGGCGCGCGGAAAAATCCAGTCAGTCAGCAGGAAGCAATTCGAAGGCACTTGCCCGAATTGCGGAGCGAGCGGACCAAAGCACGAGAATGAGGCAGCTGGCCCGCAGAGCCTGGAACGGCGGGAATGAATAGGTGGTACCGAGCGCTCGCACAGACCGGTTCCTAATGCCTGAAGCAGGGAGTCCCCAAACGTCATTATTAGTTCGCTTGTCGAACCGTCTTTCCAAGTCGAAAAGTAGTTGTGAGATTTGCCCAAAAATCGACGATCAGTAAGGACCAATCGGCGATCCTGTTGTGGGCTTCCGACGAGAGGCCGCCGGTCGTCGCCAGAATTAGATGTGAGAATATTCACGAAATAACCGACGTGCCAGAGTGTCAAAAGTGGGCGGACGCGTCGCCGAATATCGAGATTTTGATCGAGATCGCATGCCGCTTATTTGCTGAGGGTCGCTATATCAACGAACAAGGCATTCGAGTAGTTGAGATTTCAGGTATCGATTTAATCCGAGAAAGGAATCGTTTCCGGCGCGTACCCAATCTCCGTCCTGGATTTATGGACAGGACAGGACGCTTCTAAACGGGAAAGACCCCTCGCGAAATCGGAAGCCGATGAGCTTCCGAATGGAGCCGCTCTACTCTCCGCCGAGGAAACGCTTGATCAACTCTGCCATGCTCAACACCTGTTATGCGCGAATTGCTGAACGCTTATCCAGCTCAAAGCCAGGGCGATAAGCGAGGCTGCTCGGATTCGATTGCCTGGAGAGAAAAGGGCGTAGTGGCTTTAAGGTCTTACGGAAGTTCTCGATTGGAGAAGCGGCATCCCTCCAGCGGCCGTTTCCGGCGTCAAACTTCACGCACTTCTTCTTTCGGGTCCTTATCTTCGCGCAGGCTTAAAAAAGTCGTCTGACGCATCTGCTCATCTTCCGTCCATTCGGCGAACGCCACTTCGCAGACCAGTTTCGGCTTAACCCATTGGATCTTCTCGGGTATCTTTGGCGGATTCTCGAACGGGCGCTTGGCGCTAAATAGAGGCTTTCCGGCTCCGAGGCCGTTGATTCCATGGCTCGTCTGAAACTACCCGGCTGCAAATCCTTTGTACTTGGATGAAGGCCAAAGACTTCGGCCCACTCGGTCGAACCGCAGGGGTACGCACACGAATCACCATGAACCTCCGGAAGAAAACTCACCCGACTACGCGCTTGATTGAGGCGATGCTCGATCTCGCTTTGCTCGTCGGCTTTATATCCGCAAAGGGGTTCTTAGTTCGGCTTGCCTTCTGAGCCAGAGATATGGTACCTGAACGGCTTACGAACAAGCAGTATCCATTGTCCGTGACGCGGGCCTAGTTAGTTGAATTTGATACCGGCTTAATCTTCTTCGCCATTGCTGGCACAAGCTTTAAAAATCTCGTTTCTGAGACAGCGAAAAAGCTATTTACTTTGCGGCTGGTGAAAGCGTTGTCGAGATCGGGACTTGGTTGGCACGCCTGATCAGGCCGCGAAAACAGCTTCTTTCTTCAACTATGATGAAATCTCGAGCTACGACTCGTTTTTCAGGCAACTGAGGGAACCATCCAAATTATGGAAGAAAACAAGCCAGAAAATAACCAATGGCGTCCGGTACAGATCCAAACAATTCTTGTTCCGACCGACCTCCGTTTAGAATCAATGGTGGCATTTCAGTATGCTCTTACTTTGGCCAAGCTTTTCGATGCCAATCTCACGCTCCTCTGATTACGGAACGGCGGCAACCAAAAGAGCAAGGCCGCGAGCTAGGCTAGCACGGTCCTGAATGGCCCTTGCTTGACCAAAGGTGGTCAACATTCGGACATTGTTTCGCAAAACGTG
>JBEEIB010000376.1:0-4703 GCA_041167675.1 Verrucomicrobiota bacterium | reverse complement strand
GCAAAAAGCGTGGATCATGACGCGCGTGAAGGAAAAGCCGCTAGTGTAGATTTGCCGGCAGAGATTATCAGACATAGCGAGCGATAGTTAACCGTTTTGGATTTGGGCCGAGCGTGTTCCGCTCTTGGGCAAATAGGGCAAGCAGTTCGGCGAATCGCCTCTCGTAGGAATGACAGATAGGACTGTCGCCGTCCGGCTCGACCCACTCCGGATGTTGCTCGCGTAGGGCGTAGTGCATTTGCTGTTGCAGTTCTGCGTAGGTGCGGATTTCGTCGTGCATGGCATGGGTGCCGGCTCGGGATTTAGTAGGTCGAGTCTTTACTGACCACGGCGGCGGATTGCCCTTTGCTCCGGAAGCGCGCAGCGAAGATCCTAAGAGCTGCTGATGGGCTTCGTTTCTGAAGTGATTGACCGCTATTCGCCATGGGACGAACATGTCCTCCCGCACGATTCTTCGCTATTGATCAGGTGAGCAGACTTTTGGCGCTGCCTATGGGGTACTATCGTATCGCCCTTTCGAAGGAGGGAGTATTCGGCTGGCGATCAGACTTCGAGTGCGCCGGTCGTCGAGGAAAAGCGAGATGGCGGCAGGTCCTGATCTCCCTTGGCTGCGAAGAAAATGTCAGCTCCGGCTCGCCCGACAAATCGATCCAGGAAGCTCTATCTACTTAGAGCGACCAACCAAGACCTCTGGCGAGGGGTTAGTGAATTGCCTGCGGTTCCCACAGATTGGCGAGACCATTTTCGCAAACGCCTCCGGATGCGTAGAATTGAGCTGGACTATGTCAGATATGATGTCCGATTGCTTGGCCGGCGGACGAATAATCGCGTATGGAATAAGCCGAATGGCTTCTTCTTTTGGAAGTGTGGGCCAAGGTAGATCAGTACCCGTTCCTCGCTCATACCGAATAAGTCTCCCGGCTCGGAATATCCTCCCAGCCAACTTGGCCGCAACAGTAGAAGTGTATTGCCCTTCGGCTAGATTCAAGAGCGTAGCGAAGACGCAGCTCTACGTCTCGGCAGGTCTTGCAATCAAGAAACGAGCGCTGGAGCGATTCAGACAGCGCATTCCCGGTGCGCGCTGGTTCAAAGCCGACAATGCGCTGCCGGCCTTTCTCGCCTTCGCTTTAATATTCCGAGATCTTCTCAATGAAACGCAAACACAGAGCCACTTCGCCACCGACACTCGGAATATTCAGGAACTCGGAATATCGGAATTTAAAGTACGCCAAGGCCTTTGAAGGATCATTCGATCCGAGGAAAACGCTCCCCAACACCCTGGTTATATGAATAAGCTCACTCTATCGCTGCTTGCCAGAGACTTAGTTAGCAGCCGTGGGAAAAATTAACTGCTGCGTGTTGTACGCGTTGTTGACCAGTTAACCGCGGCCAACGCTTTTTCGGCCCATGTCATTACTTGAACCACCGCTCACTCATTCGGATCGCCAACTGCCTGATTGTGAAGTGCGTGCCGTTGGGTATCACATGGCGGTGAGCCAATGGTGATACCCTCGACAGATCAGCATCATCAATTTGCTCACCCGCTGCGCGCAGCTGCCCAACGATATTGCCGATCTTGATCGTGTTCCATGCCAGGACTGCGTTCGACAGCAGACTCAGACAGCTCGCCTTATTCATAATCTCCTCGTAGTCGCCGGTGCGAGACTCGCCGCGATTGGCGAAGAACAGCCAGCGGGCCGGTTCATGCCGCGCTTCGCCTCGACTGAGTTGCAACTGCATCCGTCGTCGAATCTTCTCCTCGTGGATGTAACGCAGTATGAAGATCGTCTTGACGATCCGGCCGAGCGTCGTCAGCGCTTTAGCGACTCGATCCGATGGCGAGGCGCTGCTCAAGCGCTGGAGCACTACGTGGGCGGGCTGGGTATAGCGAAAGGGTCGCGTTTTAACTTGAAACTATATCAAAAGATGTTTTATATATCGCGCCAGATCTCTATTAACCCTTAAACGTTTTTCCAGACACCCGAATGGCCATAGTCACTGCGGGATATTCCGTTTCTCCTGTCAGGCCGGCCCCAATTCTCGTTATGTCCAGTCCGAAGAGCTATTGAAAAGGGATGCGCCTGGACATTGGGCTGGCCTAAAAGGGTTCAGTCGACAAACCTTGACGGTCTCGACGAAAGGGAGTGAGGCATCGATTCGCTTTGCGAATCCGCACGAACGGGATGCTTTGATTCGTCAATTCGTCAGGTGAATTCGTCCTCGTTCTGGCTAATGAGGTTCGTTGGCGTGCCGCCAACGAGGCTTGTGGCGCAATTTAACCTTCAATCTACCGATACACGTCATGAGTTCCGACCACCAGGCTCTTCACGATATCGCCTTCGATGTAGAACAAGACGCGCAGATTACCTTCGACAACCACAGAATAGATAGTTTTGCCGTAGTGGGCGCTGAGCCGTTGGATCTTGTGGGTGCCCAAGCGCGCATTCCAAAGGGGTCTTGTTTAAAAATCTTCCAGGCTCGGCGAACGCTCTCTTTTTGAGAGTCGCTCAGCGCGTAGAAACCAGCCCAGAACTTTTCGGTGGCCTCGTAGCGATAGGCCATTAGGCGTCGGGAGGCTTCTCTCCCGCCATCACCCGCTCCATATCAACCATTTTTCCCTGAGCCGCCTCATCCATCGCCTCGCGGAATTCGACGGGAATCCAGGATTCCTCATGCTCGATTACGAAACGCACCACCTTGGCCCGTTCTTCCTCAGGGAGGGTCCGAATTTGTTCGATCACTTCCACGGCGTTCATCATCTCACATTAAGCCGGATTGGCCTTCGTTGCCAAGCCACCTATGGCTGCGCACATTTCGCTCCGGACCTCCGTTCTTGAAGTTATTCGGTGCGCGACCGGACTAAACCGCCTGCCGAAGAAATTGGGTCGACTGGCAGCGAATGGGCGGCAAGCATCGGTTGCGGTCACCGTTGTCGTCGTTCGTCAAAGGGGTTCTTTGTCGCTCATGATTAGACAATGACCGGCGTTTTCGAGATCGCTTCGTAGGGCGAGAGCGGCTTGCTTGGGCAGAGGCTTCGCCCTCCTCAATCACGACAACGGTGGATTAATTATTGATCGGATAGGTAGACCAAAGAGAGGTCAAAGAGGTCAAGTCGGCCAGAAAGACCTGGAAAAAGAGCAACAAACATCGACCAACAGCTGTACGGGATTGGCGTTACTGACGAGCATTGAACGCCTGTTAACCGGCTTCACTAGCTGTTTCCCTGGGAAATCAGGGCTCGAAAATGGAAATTGGGTTGGGTGGGACTCGAACCCACAACCAACGCCTTAAAAGGGCGCTGATCGATATTTCTAATATACTGATAAACTGGAACTTACGACCGACACATTTCTAGTTGCTCCATTTGTTGCTCTCTTCCTTCCTCCTTTTTCGAAGGTTTCTGGAGAAGACTCCGGGTCCCAGATCAAATCGGGGCTACTCCTTCGATTGTGAATTTTACAGTAAGAAGACTGCTGGGTTCCTTAAACCGGTTTTCTGCTCTGTTGCTCCCAACACCCTAACTCAAGCGAAGCGGACACAGATGCCGCCAAGCGCGACACCTGTGAGTTCGGTCGTCCATGTCTCGCCGGCCGATACCGGAAGTGCACGCGTAAGCGTTCCCGTCGTGACGATCTCGCCGGCTGCGAGTGGCGGATTGACCTGGTCGCAGGCGAGAATATCAACGAGATGACGCACTGCCGACATAGGCCCACCCAACACATTCGTAGCGCGACCGTGATCGACGACCGTGCCGTTCCGCTTCAAATCGATTTTGAAGGTCGAAAGCGTCCCGCTCCAACCCTCGGCGTGCCCTGCGATCATTGCGCAAATCCATCTGTGATTCCCGCAATAGTAGTGATAAGAACTCCACCGGTGCGCTCGTAGTGCATCCACCCGGGCAGCTCTTAGTCAAAAGTCAGGTTCTTGTTCCACACATAATGGCGAACTGTTGTAAGTTGATTGCGCTGAAGAACCTGGGTAGTGGAGCTAATTTTGTGTGAGAAAGGCAACTTCAGGACTGGGACAGCAAAAGGTTGGAAGTTTAGCCCAGAAGTCTCCGAAATAGCGTCGGCTTATGTAGAGAGCCTTGCTGAAAGGTAAACTTTTGATCTCACTGACAGAACATTATCCCCGCTGGGGAGGACTGATAATCGATCCCAAGAGCGTCTACTGGCGCACTGTCCAAGTCATGCTCGAAACAGCGGGAAGAGCCAAGGATCTCGCCGTATTGCGGGTCCGCTCGCCGAAAGAGGCGGAGGAGAATTATCACCCAGTCCGATTCAATCTAATTGGTGACCCAAGTGTTCCTTGCAGCACCTATGCGCAGATGATCGTCGATACTCACGCCGCTCACCGCGCTGGCAGTTCATCCGGCAATTCCGATTTCTTTAACCAGCGTGCCATGGAACACATCGCCCGCTGCTTTGAATTAATGCGCGCTCTAGAGCTGCCATTCAACTTACGCACGGCCTACAACCTGCTGGCCAACAAAGATCAAGAATACCCTCGACATTGTGCCCGAGCACCCGCGCGCCAAAGAGCTCTTACCGCTGGTACAGCATTTCGAAACGTTCTACCTAAATTTGAAAAGTGAAGGCCAGAGCGAAGGCGAGCTCGGCACAATCGGTAATTTCCTGGCTCCCTATCAACACCCTGCCGTCGCGGAAGTCTTTTGCTCCGATGAGCCTGACACCGTGACGATC
>JBEEIB010000375.1:0-15861 GCA_041167675.1 Verrucomicrobiota bacterium | reverse complement strand
GCATTCACGTTGGGACAGTCCAGAAGTTAGGGTTCAGGAATTGATCAAGTACTTCCTTTGGCGTAGCTCTGGTGAGGTCGCAGGGAATTACCCTCTTAATGCGATTACGAGCCGGTTGCGACAATTCATCCAAAATCTGATCGGTGATTTCCTTAGGTGCGGCTAACCAGCAACTTTGATAATCACTGCCCTGGATGAGGCGCTCGATGTGACTAGCAAGCTGGCGGACGAGGCGGCACCTAGATTCGAGTTCGAGGTTATGATCGTCACCTAAAGTGGCGCTCCAGCTTTTCTGGGTAGGGGCAGCGCGCCGGCCGGCTAGATCGGTAACTGTATCCGACACTCGCGTATGAGCGTCTTCCAGAACAGCCGTCTCCAGCTCTTCGAGCCGTGGAGTGTCCTGAAGAGTAAACTCGAGCCTAAAGGCTTTGAGCGTTCCGAGATCGGTAACAAGGAGCAATTTGGGTTTCGTAGCTGAATTCCTCGAGGGTTTCGGTGGAGTGCGGGCCCATCACCGCCAAGCTAACGGATTTCGCAAACAGCCATTGCGCGATTCTTCCCGCCTTTTTCACGCTGTCGTCGCCCCGTTGCGATCAGCCCCTTAATATACCCGGATTAAGCTTCAGCGCTCCCGCTTTTCGGCCAAGCCAATCAACCGGGCGCTCTCTTACCGGCATGCTAAGCACTTATGGAGCACTCATTGGTGTTCTTGCGTAAATAGAGGTATCGAGACTCGCCAAGGGCGAGTAGAAATTAAAGCTCAGGTCGGCATCTATCTCTCGATGCCTGATTTCTCGCCAGTCCCTCATCTTTGGCCGATCATATGCAAGAAGCGCCAACGCCGCTCCGCTAATCTTGGCAAAGTCTTTCCTCAATTTGCACCCGGCTTCCTATCTGAGTTGCCCGTGCAAGAGCGAAAAAAACGAGAAAAGATAATTGAGGCCTCCGCCATTGTCGTCCTTGACAAGGATCCGCCACGGCTATAGATGTTCGCTTGAACACATCCCACCCTCCGGCACCGAAAAAATAGACCTATGACGACCAAATATATTCCCGAAGGCTATCACTCAATTACTCCCAGCATCTGTGTTGATGGCGCCCAGAAACTTATCGATTTTCTGAAAAACGTTTTCGGCGCAAAAGAACGTATGCGCATGGAAGGACCCGGCGGAAAAATCATGCACGCTGAGTTCAACATCGGCGATTCTGCAATCATGGTCGCGGACACGATGCCGGGGTGTCCGGCCAGATCAAATTCTCTGTATGTGTATGTGGAGGATGTGGATGCTGCCTACAAACGTGCCCTCCAAGCTGGTGGCACCTCAGACCGAGAACCGCAAAACATGTTCTATGGTGACCGCTCCGCCGCCGTGACCGACGCCTTTGGTAATTTTTGGGGCATCGCCACTCACGTCGAAGACGTGAGTCCTGAGGAACTCAAAAAACGAGCCGAGGCATTTCAGAAGGAGTTTGCGGCGAGCTGATCCAGGTGGGAACGAGGGAAAGCGATACTCTAAGATAGAGGCGATGCCGCCGCTGAACGGTCGAGAGCCCGCAGTGGCGGTCTACCGACTTTTGCCGGGAGCCTTCATTACTCCCGCCAAAACCAGCACTGCGCCGACCGGACCGGTACACCGCGTGGGTTGGGACTCGGTGCCAAGAAGCTTACCGTCCAGCGGGGACCTTACGAAAGTAGCCCGCTACGAAGTGCCGGGGATCGAGAGAAGAATCTCCCGTCCTCGAAGGACGATCGAAACGCTGGTTCCCGAGCCGCCGCTCGGGCACTACCTACTCTTTTCCGCACCGTTGGTCATCGGCGTGCTGTTTCTGCGCCGCTTTCACTCACGTGCCGTCTAGATCAAAAGCAACGCAGAAGCAAAGAGGGTTTTAACCAGAAGGTAACAGCGCAGCGTAGCCGCAACCAAGTTGGTCTTAGTTAGCGATGATTCCCGTGGCGAGGAGGGCGTGTTGCTCCGCGACCGCCGAACCATTGATTAGCCATTGCCCTGCTAGGCCTGGTCAGGTGGCAGAACTTAGGTAACGGTTTTCGGCCTAACTGGGTCGGGTCACGTCGTTTCCTACGACGGTCGCGCAGCGACACGCCCTCCTACCTTCTTGAGTACGGCGACGAACGGTTTTCACTTCTCATCCCGTGAACACACATATTATATTTTCGCGAGAGCGGTTGTTCACAGCTCTTGCTTCTGCTGCGCTGCTTTTCGTATCGAGCGCCGCTGCGCAGAAAAGCAGAAGAATAATCCGCGGAGGGCAGTCGCAGCTATCGTGTTTATATATTCCGCATTCCGCGTTTGTTATTGGTCATCTGTCATTTCCTTAACTTCAGTTCGCGGACAGCGGCGATGGGAAAACCACCAGACTCCAAGTAAGTCGAGTGCCGGACGCCAAAGGAAAGCGCGAAGATTGTATTTCGGCGTACCGGAGCGGCGGGGACGATGGTTAACCGGAATCTCACCGATCGAGAAGCCGGCTGCTTTGGCCAGGGCCGGCATAAAAGAATAGAGTGTCCGGATCGGAATGAACGCCTCCAACACTTCTCGACGAAAGACCTTCAGACCGCAGCCAGCATCGGCGACACCGTCGTTGGTGAAAAGACGGCGAACCGAATTTCCAAAGTGAGAGATTAGCCTGCGTTTGAAGCTATCGTGCCGGTTCACCCGATGACCCATGACCATATCGTACTGGCCAAGTAGCGGCAGTGCCTTCTCGATATCCCGCGGATCGTTTTGGCCATCGCCATCCAACAAGACAATATTTGTTCCTTTGGCCGAACTCATTCCCGCCAAGAGGGCGGCCGCCTGTCCGCTATTCCGGGCCAACTGGAGAATGCGTGCAGCGGACCAGTTCGCGACCTGCTGCTCAAGCTGCTTAGCGGTACCGTCTACGCTCCCATCATCGACCAGAACCACTTCATAGCTGTGAGATTGGTTTTCCAGAACATCACGAAGCTCTCGCACCACCGGGCCAACATTGCTCTCCTCGTTGAAAAATGGAATAACAACGCTGAAATCTGGCGCCTTGTTGAAGGCCGGTGAATCCGAGGATATCGATTGGCTCATGAAAGTTAGCGCCTGGGAAACGACAAATCGGAAACAGCCACAAAAGAACACAGACGTCGCAAAGAAGGAGCCATAGCCAGACGCAGAAAACCTGACCGCGGCTGAGCGAGACGACCTCTTGATAAGCTAAATTTCTGCGCTCTTTGCGTTCTCTTGTAGCTATTTTTCATTTCTCATTTCCGGCCGCTTCTCCAATAGCACGAATTCTTTCTTCTCGTTGTCGACGATCTCCGACAATGTCCGAAAGCGCGCATTCTTCCATCGTGGGTTTTGAGTGAACCTTGCGCTAAGCTGCTTTGGTAAAATGACGTAACGCGCGTCAGGAGGAAGCTCTTCTGCGCTCAAGAAATATCTGGCCCGCGGTTCCAGGTAGTACCAAAACGGGCGGTATTCATTCTCATAAACCCAGAGTATCGCATTTTGAGGAAGCTTAACTCGAATGCTCTCGGCTACTTCGCGCGCCCCGTAGCTCAAAGAATTCACTCTAGGAACAATCGCGATAGCATAAGCTAACATTGCGATCATCAATACGGTCGCAGTTGTAACTGCTTGTTGCAAGAGATGTCCTGAGAAATCATCAGGGTCTGCTCGGCCAACGATCCACCCGAAAAACCAAAGCAAGGCACAAGCCAAGAGCCCGATCCAGTTTACCAAATTCATTCGTGTCAAAAGTGGCACCGACACGATTGCTGCCCCCGCGAGTACCAGCAGGAACCGATTGGCCATTCTCCAGAGCTTCAGAGCTCTCTCACCGATTGTCGATTGGTTGGTCGGGACGCGCTCCCGCGCGTCCGGTCCGATAAGCACTTGTGCCAGCAAAAGACACGGAACAAGGAATAACGGATAAAGATAACGCGGCGAGCCATTCGGCAACAAAGACATTAGCCCGCAGGTCGCCACCATGCCAAACCTCGCGCCCCGAAACCAAGCCTCTTTGCGAGCGTTGCCGGCTGCCGGCGCATCGTCGTGATCCGCTGCGCGCGCGGATCCGGCGTCGCTGCCGGCTTGATCAGGGTGCCCAACGGGTTCGAGCGGCGACTTTGTCTGGCAGGCTACCGGCCCTCGCTGCCAGAGAAAGAATAGCAGCGGCGTCCAGGGCAAAAAATTCTTCAATGTATTTGGAAAACTGAGTAACCAGGCCGCCAAATGAAAATGACCGGTTTCGGATCCGCCGGCTCGCGACGTAATCTGATAAATCCATAATCTCCAAACTCCAATCGGATCATGCTCGCCCGCCGCCAAGGAACACGGAATCGCCCAGGCGCCAAATAAGCTGACCATCAGCCCGAGCGCACACCAATGAGCGGGATGACGCAGGGCCCGGAGGTCCTTCGCGAAAAACAAAGTCGGAATAATGACTCCATAGAAAAAGAGAAGGTGGGTTGGTCCTTTGGTCAGCATGGCCAATGAAAGAAAGAGTGCGGGCAAAAGCCATAGCCCCCACCCGTGCCCACCGCGTAGCCAAGCGATAATCCAGATTAGAAGGCCGATCCCGAAAGAGGCAACGTAGACGGCCTCCAGCTCGGCTAACCGCCCTGTTTCCAGGATTGCAAAATTCGTGAGAAACAGAATTGCCGCAAAAAAGCCTCCGCTGGTGCCTAACCAGTAACTTCCCATTCCTCCGATGGCCAGAGCCAAAGCTAGAGTGGCCAAGGCGGAAGGGAGACGCACCGCCCACTCCGATTTTGTACCGGTTGCAAGAAAACTGAGAGCGATGAGCCAGTGCACCATCGGCGGCTTGCGCAAAAAAGGAATACTGCCCACTCGCGGCACCAACCAGTCTCCGGAGGCCAACATATGGATGGCGGGTAGCGCCCGGCGCGGCTCTTCGTGCTTCAGTTCGACGGATCCGAGACCGGGCAGGTAGATTCCGGCCCAGATAATCGTCGTAAGAACCAGAACCTGTAACCGCGTAGGACAGGTGATGATCTGGCCAACGACTCGATTGATCGGTAAAGCAGTCATCACAATACTGCCGGGAACGCTCGGGCACAGTAGCCGCAGCTGCTAGCTGCGAACCGAAATCGCACCGGGACGGTGCGGCTACTCCGCCGTGGGATCGTTCGAGCACAGTAGCCCTTGAACGCGGCGACACGCTCTTCCGCCCTCGGCCTCGTTATCAAAGCGGCTTGTCCATTAGCAGTGGATGTTCGGCGGCAAAGAAAGATATAAAAGGTTTTGATCTTGCGGCCATTCTCTCGGGTAACCAATTCACCAAGCCGTTCGATACTTGGGAAATCTTCATTTAAAGAAGTTGGTAACCGATCGAAATCTGAAACGAACAGCGCGTCACCCGTCGGTCGGGCTTCCCGATAAGTTGGCCAAAGAACAATCTGATTGTACGGAGCGCTCGAGACCGGCATGAACGTGTCCGGTTGACCGGGCAAATAAAAGGAAAGTAGAGCGGCCATCATGTACTTGTTAGCGATGATAACACGGGCACCCGTCCTCGTTTCCAGGAAGTCTATTTGAGCGGCCAGATCCCGCCAGCCGCGCGCCCGATCCAGCGGATCCTTGCCGGGCGGTAAGTGAAGCCAGGTTGTGTCGTGAAGCGCGGCGGTCTCCACCGACGCAACCACTAGTCCAATAATTCCCAGCCACTTGGCCCACCCGAATCTGGCCGCGAGTTTAGTCCATTTGAATGCTAACAAAATCAGGCCGCCCACATAGGCGGCTGCAGCCCAGTTGGCCTGGCTGGTCTGTTGAAAACTGATTAACAGGTAAAACAAAAATAATGGAGTAAACAGAGTCAATAGGTAAGTAACCTTACTGCGCTCCTCTGGTTTAGTGAATCCCGGCCAGAAAATAGCCAGGATCATCCCAACGAAAATTACTGGCGACAGAACGCCTGCTTGCCCGCCAAGAAAGACGAGCGGGTTCAACGGGTTGATATGCGCTTGCTCGTCCAATGCGCCGCGGTGGAAAAGAAAGCGGCTGGTTGGCCAGTCGTGTACCCAATTCCAATAAAGCACCGGAAGCAAAAAAGACAGAGCGACCAAAACCATCATCCAGAAGGTACCCTGGACAAAATGTTTCCGGCTTGGTGGATGAAACAGGCAAAACACTGCGAAAGAAATTAATTCGAAAGCGCCGGTGTATTTTGACAACATCCCAAGTCCGATCAGAACTCCAGTCAGAGCCCATGGGGCTAGCTTCGTGCTATCTTTGGCCCGCCAAAAAGCAAGCGCAGCAAACGTCCAGAAGAAAACGTAAGGGGTATCGATGGTCATCAGGATTGCTCCCACGGCAAAAAGCGGAGCAAGCCCAGCCATGATCAGCGCCCAAAGCGCAACCCGATCGGAGAACAGCCGTTTGGCCAACAGGTAGATGCCGAGCCCAGTGGCGCTCGAAAGGATGACCGCAAAGAAGCGAATTCCGAACACCGTTTGTCCAAACAACGCGGTACTGGCTGCGATAAACCACGCAATCACGGGGCCCTTGTCGAGATAACAGATGTCCAGATGCCTGGACCAGAGCCAATAATATGCTTCATCTCCTACCAAGTCGAGACGGGTGCAGTACCACAGCCGATAGATGGTAACGACGAAAACTGCAATGATCACCCAGAAGAATTGGGAGCGAAGCAAGGCGGCTGTTTTCATTCAAGAACGGAAATATCCTGACGCCCGCGAGGTCGCGATTGTTCTATCGGAATGGACCAAACGAAAACAAACGCTGCAAACGACAAGGCGGCTATCGGCTGCAATGAGTGTAGAAAGATGTTCTGGCGAATCACCGGAACCCAGGCATTTAGCGCATCCGCAACAATAAACAACAGATAAGTCGCAGCCAGCCAGATGCGGAGAGCATCGAGTCGTCTGCCGCCAAATTGTCTGGATTGCCAGGTCGCCGCACCGGCGAAGGCCAAGGATGGAGCGAGAAAGACGTAGGTGGACAGCTCGGTGGACGGGCCAAACAAAGTGATCCAGAGACAGCCGAGCGTAAACGCCATCCAGATTAAGCTGCGTTCCTCCCAGCGTGCCACATTGCGCGCCCACCAACAAAACACCGCAATTCCCCCTCCAGCCAGTGCTTGTAGCACCGCGTAGCCGGAAACTGAAATCGGCAATCGCATAATCCGGAGCAACAACCAAAAGTCTCGCCAGGTGCCAAGCGCTCCGGATACGCGACGCTGATCCGCGCCCAGGCAAGCAAACCAATCATGATATTGTTGGAGGACATATTGCGGCTTTTGCAAGCCGAGCGACAGAAGCCAGAGGGCGAAGAGCGACAAGAGCAGCCGAGGCCCTAAACGCCATGGATAAATGACAACGAGCAATAATCCGATAACGAGCGGATAGATTTTGAAAAATGTTGCCGCGGCGATGAGGAAGGCACCAAGAGTCCATCTTCGGGCTTCGATTGCGAGGCAGGCGCCAAGAAGTAGTCCGATTACTAGCAGACTTGCCTGTCCATTGTTCAGGTTCCCGAGCGACAAGGGTAGCAGCAGGAAGACGGAAAGGGCCTCCCAAAAGATCAAATCCTTGCCGAAATGGCGCAGCCAATAAATGAAACTTGAAAGATAAACGCCGACGATCATCAAGCGCCAAAGGGCTCCGGCAATAGACTCGGGCGTCCAAGCAAAAAGCGCAAAAAATGCCGCTGCCAGCGGGCTATAGAGGTATTTGCCAACGTGCGAGTAAAGATTGGCCCCATTCACCCATGCTTCCCCGGCCTCTCGGAAAACGGTAAAAACGGTGTTTTGATGCGGGGCCGCGATCGCTCGCACAACCACAGCGGCTATCGCGACCGCCCAAACCCCAAACACGATTCTCTCAAACTGTGCCGGTGTGAACCGGAACGTGCGGGAAGCGGAGGTCATGGTTCGCATCGAGTCGGATCGGCAAACGAAGAGGTAGAGGGGCAATTGATTAGATCAGGCGGAGAAGTCACGTAAAATCTGCCTTAAGGGGGGAATTTTCGTCTGCGTGCAGATCAGCAAAGGTGGACGGCAAATTGGGCGAAACAGTCTGGCGGACATCGCGTGTTGTCGAAGGCCCTTAGAACGCCGGACTGGGAGCCTTGCGCTTTCCCGATTCTTTGGCTCACACGCTTCGCTGTCGCTCAGCGTCGGCGTGTATCGCCATACGCGGCCCAGGGTTACGCGATATCCAACGAACTATCCCTCTGTGCCCTTAGTACTCGCCTCCACATCACGAATCGGAATAGTGGGATTCGCGCGCCGTTTCCGCAAAAGAACCAAACCGTTCCCGGCGAGAACGCAGGCGATACCCAATGCACTAAGCAGAGTCAGATGATATTTTTCGAATGCGGCGGAAAAAAGGAGAGCCACAATCGGGAACAAAACGCTCGTGTAAGCGGCGCGATCCGAGCCAATCCGTCCAACGAGCGTCAAGTAGGCGCCAAATGCGATTACCGAACCAAATAACGCTAAGTAGAAAAGTGATCCGACGTAGCCAACGGACCAGTCGAAAGTGAATTTCGCTCCCGATAGCAGAGCGTAAGCAAAGAGCACGATTGTTCCGTACAGCATCCCGAAAGCGTTGGCCTGCACGACCGGGATGCGCCGCTTTTGCAGCTGAGCTGAGACCAGGTTGCCAAACGATGCTGTGAGGGTGGCACCGAGGCTGAGGACAATACCCAGAACACTTCCGGAACCAGAATTAAGAGTTCGCAGATCCTGCCAAAACGTCAGAACAATTCCCATCAGACCAAGTATCGCACCGGCGATCACCTGACGATCTGGCCGTGATCCGAAAAATAGCCAGTTGTTCAAGATGTTAAAAACTACCAGCAGCGAAAAGATGATCGCAACGCTGCCTGAGACCAGATGTTTCTCCGCTTCATAGAACAAAACGTAGTTGACTGAGAAAAGCGTCAATCCCAACAACATCAATACGAAATGCTCCCGGCCGGAGAACCTGAGGCGTATCCTGCGCAGCCAGCACCAAACGAATAGGATCAAGGTTGCCAGCGCAAAACGGTACGCCACCGAGACCTGGGTTGGTGTCCCATTCAGTTGGAAGGTGATCGCATACCAGGTTGAACCCCAAATGGCGACGGTAACTAGATAGAGGAAAAGATTCTTCATTTGAAGAGGGAGGGAAATTTGGAAACCAGAATTCAGAATTTAGAAGCTAGAAGCTAGAAGGAACCGTCGCTCGTGCATCACCACTCCACTGTTTCAACACTGCTATCATGCATGTCTCCTGATTTCCGGTTTCCTCTTCCGGCCTGTAGATTCTGAATTCCGGGGCACCGGGATATCCGTTTCCATTCGAGAGCCCGCGAAGAATAGAACGGCACAATGACAGCCCTATGTCAGGAGCGACGATGAGGACGAGATTCTCGCCAATCGTAGTGCAGGACACCGCATACTAGACCAGTTGGTCAAAGCGTGTAAGTTCGCATTGTGTGAAACCCGATACTTCCCTCTGGTTTCGGGTCACCGAGCCGCCGGCGAAATGATCTCGGCGCTCGAATCTTGACTTAAGAAAACACAAACACACTAGCAAGGAAGATCGACGCAATGACGTACAACACTAAAGCTTATGCTGCACCCAGCGCCACCGAGCGCTTAAGTCCCTTCACCCTGAGCCGCCGAGAGGTTGGCGCCCACGATGTACAAATCGAGATTGTCTATTGTGGCGTTTGCCACTCGGATATCCATCAGGTTCGCAATGAATGGGGCAACTCCATTTATCCCATGGTGCCGGGACATGAGATCGTGGGCCGCATCGTGAAGGTTGGCAACCAGGTGAAGCAGTTCAAAGTGGGCGATCTCGCCGGCGTTGGCTGCTTCGTCGATTCCTGTCGGGAGTGCCCCAACTGCGCTGCCGGTTTGGAGCAGTATTGTCGAAATGGTCTGATCGTTACCTACAATGGCTATGAGAAAGATGGTAAGACCCCTACCTACGGCGGGTACTCCACTCAAATTGTAGTCGACGAGAAATATACGCTGAAAGTCTCCCCTAACCTGCCAACGGAAGGCGTGGCGCCACTGCTGTGTGCTGGGATTACCACCTACTCTCCGTTACGCCACTGGAAGGTAGGAAAAGGACATAAAGTAGGGGTGTTGGGATTGGGAGGCCTAGGCCACATGGCGGTGAAACTCGCCGCTTCGTTCGGTGCGGAAGTGACCATGCTGAGCGGCTCTCCTTCCAAAGAAGCCGACGCGAAGCGCCTCGGCGCGCATCACTTCGTTTTGACGTCGGACGATGCAGCGATGAATCGAATCGCCAACCATTTCAATTTCATTGTCAACACCGTGTCAGCCCCGCACGATTACAGTAAATTCCTGAACACTCTCGATACCGATGGTGTCATGATCTGTGTCGGTGCTCCGCCAGAACCGACGCCCATTCCAGCCTTCAGCCTGCTCTTACAACGTCGTAGCATTGTCGGTTCACTGATCGGAGGGATTCCGGAGACCCAGGAAATGTTGGATTATTGCGCGCAGAATGGCATCACCTCAGACGTAGAAGTCATTCCGATCCAACAGATCAATGAAGCCTACGAAAGAGTACTGAAAGGGGATGTGAAGTACCGATTTGTGATCGATATCACGAGTTTGAAGAACTGAGGAAAAGGTCGGGCGAAACCCGACTCCGTCCGTAGCCGCCGGATCGCGGCCGAGCTCAATGGTGTTGCATAAACTCGAAACTCGGGCGCGCCGAAGGCTGCGAAGGCGGGCCCGACTCCACCCAACCCGTCGCGCCGTAGGCTTGGCTCGCCCGGTACGTCTAACCGTCTTGCGGTCGGTTTGCCGCGGACCGTGATCGAGCCAGGGCAGGGCGTCCGCCAGCCCTCTTGTGGCTCGCGGCGCAGCTATTCACAACCTCCCTTCGCCTGGCTAGGGCCGGCCGCTTCGCTCGCTCATAAATAACCCTACCGAGTCCCGGAGGCGCTTTCGAATCGTTGACGTTTTTGGTTGACGGGTGGCGGTTAGCCGCTAACGGTTTGCCTTCCAGATTCTAGCTTCTACGTCTACAATCTGGCGCTAAACCATGGACCAATGGTCCGGGCTGGCATGAATAGACCCTTCCGTAAGAGTAATGATCGATCGTCGTAGATTTCTAGTCTCCACCGCTGCCGCCCTTGCCACCTTTGGGCTGAGGGGTTCCGCATTTGCCAGCGAGCGAATGAAGCTCGCAACCGGCGAGCGTTTTTCGTTCGATGGTTTGGTCGAGCGGGCCCGGAAACTTAGCAGCCGGCCTTATGTACCCACACCAGCTCCCGCCGACGATATCCTGAATAAGATCGATTACGAAGCTCTGCAGCAGATCAGCTTCAAGACAGATTATGCTCTCTATGCCGATGGCAGCTCACCTTATCCTGTCACTTTTTTCCATTTGGGAAAGTTCAGCCGGCAGCCGGTCAGAGTGCACGTTTTGGAAGACGGTTCCGATGGACTCGTGGCCCGCGAGATCGTGTATGATGACAGCTATTTCGACATGCCCTCCGACAGTCCGGCTCATGCTCTGCCCGAGGGTAGCGGTTTTGCCGGCTTCAGGTTCCAAGAAAGTAAGCTAGGCGATCAGTCTAGACTTGATTGGCGCAAGAACGACTGGGTCTCGTTTCTCGGCGCCTCCTATTTTCGAGCCATCGGAGAGCTCTATCAATATGGTCTCTCTGCCCGCGGCATTGCGGTGGACGTCGCCGTACCTGATCGCGCAGAGGAGTTCCCTATTTTCACCGACGTCTACCTCGCACCGCAAAAGGCCGACAGCAATTCCGTGACAGTTTATGCGCTGCTGGAAGGTCCCAGCATCACAGGCGCCTACCGATTCGATATGCGTCGAGACAAAGCAGTATTGATGGACGTCGACTCGACGCTCTTTCTCCGCAAAGATATCAGTCGCTTTGGAATCGCTCCCATGAGCTCGATGTACTGGTTTTCCGAAACGGCTAAACCGACCGCGGTCGACTGGCGGCCCGAAGTACACGACTCAGACGGGCTCGCCCTATGGACCGGCGCCGGCGAACGCATCTGGCGCCCTTTAAATAATCCCACTGCCACTCTCGCCTCCTCATTCAGCGACGAGAATCCTCGTGGTTTTGGTCTCCTGCAGCGCGATCGCGACTTTGATCATTATCTTGACGGCGTCCATTACGAGTTGCGCCCCAACCTTTGGGTAGAACCGCTGGAACATTGGGGAAAGGGCTCGGTGCAACTGATTGAGATCCCGACTGACGACGAAATTCATGACAATATAGTTGCTATGTGGGTGCCGGCCGAGCCAGCGACCGCGGGAAAAAGTTATCGCTTTCGATACCGACTGCACTGGATTGCGAATGAGGCTTTTCCGATGTCCACCGCCTACTGTGTTGCAACTCGACTGGGAAATGGAGGTCGGCCGGGACAGCCGCGACCGAAAGGGTTACGTAAGTTCATGGTCGAATTTCGAGGGGGGGCCCTTTCTTCGTTGCCATTCGGAGTCAAACCAGAGCCGGTCCTATGGTCCTCGCGCGGCGAATTTTCTTATATTTTCACTGAAGCAGTTCCTGACAATGTGCCGGGTCATTGGCGAGCGCAGTTTGACCTGGCGGTCAGTGGCAAGGAACCGGTCGAAATGCGGCTCTTCCTGAAATCGGCCAATGAAGTTCTCTCGGAAACCTGGTCTTACGACTATCATCCGCACTTAAGGATAAACGAAAATGCTTCCTGAACGCCGGTGGGCCAACGCCTCTGATCGGGAGGGAACGATTTGGCGTCTCGCCTCGACATTTCATCGAGCCTGGCTAAACAGGGAATCGCTTATGAGAAAGCCGCGTTGACTCTGTATCGGGGTCGAACTGCCAAGTGGCACAATGTTGGCGCGCACCCAATTCAATCGATTTCATTCGACAAGGACCAATCCCCCATAGTAATACGGCCACTCGACCAAGCCTTGACGTACGTCATCCTGTTGCCTAATTTCGGCCCTTTATGAAGACCACGCTGCGGTATGTCCTTCCGCTGACGATTTTTCTGTTTTTGCTGCCCAACCGTTCCCCCGCGCCAATCATTTATCGCGAAGGTGAAGGAATTGTTCCAAGCGAAGTCCAAGACATCGAGATCAAGAAGAACGCGCAAGAGCAATTCGATCTAGCTCAGCGTTACGAAGAAAACAACGATTTTGCCCGGGCGGGAGCGTCTTACCGCTTGATGGTCCGGCGTTTTCCGCGCGCTGATATCGCGCCGACGGCTCAGTTTAATTCCGGGCGCATGTATCAACATCAAGGTAAGCTGGATGCCGCATTCAACGAGTATCAGGGATTGGTCGAAAAATATCCGCGAAGCAGCGAATTCGAACCGGCTTTGGAAGCCGAATACAACATTGCCAAAGCGTATTTGGACGGGAAACGAGTCGACGTATATGGTGTTCCTACCCTCCCGTCCATGCCCAAAGCACAGGAAATGTTTCGTAAAATCGTAACCAACGCGCCTTTCAGCAAGATGGCGCCCCTTGCGCAATACGGCATTGGACAGGCATTGGAAAAACAAGGCTCGATCGTTTCGGCGGTCAACGCCTACCAACAGGTCGTCGATCGATATCCGAATAACGATGTTGCCGCGGATGCCATGTATCAGATCGGTTACGTCTATTTCCAAGCTAGCCGCGAGACTGGTTACGATCAAACCGCCGCGGTTCGGTCGCAGGAAGCATTTGAAGATTTTTTAGTGCGCTACCCAAACAGCAGTAAGGTGGCGCAAGCACAGGACAATCTGAAGGCCTTGCAGGGGCGCAAGTCGTCCGACTCCTATAATATCGCTCGTTTTTATGACAAGCAGAAGAACTACAAGGCTGCCTATGTCTATTACAACGAGGTTTTGCAGCAGCAGCCCGATTCGCAAGAAGCGCAGCGGGCCAAGGACAGGATGGATCAGATTCGATCAAAGCTGGGCGACTCGGCCTTGCAAATCGGAACGGAAACTGCCGAATCTGGCCAGACTGTGGCTGAACGGCGGAAGTTGCAAGCCCAAGTCGACACTGCCGCGCGGTCGGACTTCGTCGGTCCGCCTGCCCCTACCCCTACGCCTGCAGCCACACCAGGTCTAACGCCGGCTCAGAAGAAGCAACCGCTTACTCCGCAAAAAGACGTCGCGCCTACCGCACCGACCGAGCCTAACCTTCCGACCCAGTAGTCTCCCAGATGGGTCGAGCAATCATTTTCCTGGTGGTCGCTCTCCTCTCCGGTTGCGCCGGCTATACCGTGGGTCCGATCCAACCCACGTACATGGCAGGTGTGCACAAGTTGGCGGTGCCGATATTTGACAACAAAACGTACGAGCCTCAGATCCAAACACTGGTCACTACCACCTTTATCAAACAACTACAGCAGGATGGTACCTACGAAATCACTGGCCTTGATCGAGCTGACGCTGAAGTTCGTGGAACAATTTTTACCGTGACTCGAGTAAAAGCACGTTCGGTTATTGGTAACGTACTCGCTTCTTCCCAGTTTAATCTTCAAGTGAATATCCGCGTGGTAGTCGTCAATACTCATTCCGGAGCAACGATTGGACAACGGGATGTCACCGGACAGACGACCTTCTTCGTCGGGAATGACCTTCCAACTCAGGAACGTCAAGCGATTCCGTTGGCGGCAGAAGACGCGGCCGTTCAGGCAGCGAGCTATTTGAGCGAAGGATGGTAACTTCGTGCTTTACGTTATTGCCTCTCCAATTGGCAATCTTGGCGATATTACGATTCGGGCGTTAGAGGTTCTCCGCCAAGTCGATTTGATTGCGGCGGAAGATACCCGTCATACCAGTGTTTTGCTTCATCGCTATGAAATTAGGAAGCCTCTCACCAGCCTCCATGAGCACAATGAAGCACGCCGGACAGCCGAACTGGTTGAACGGCTCCGCGCCGGCGCAAGCATTGCGTTGCTCACCGATGCCGGCATGCCGTCGGTTTCAGATCCAGGGTTCCGTTTGATCACGGCCTGCCGAGAAGCCGATCTGCCCCTGACCATAATTCCAGGCCCCTCCGCGGTGCTCACCGCGTTAGTCGGTTCTGGTCTACCAACTCACGCCTTTTATTTTGGCGGCTTTTTGCCGGTAAAAAGCGGCCAAAGAAGTCGTGAATTGAGCGCCGCCATCGCTCGAAACTGCACATCGATTTATTTCGAGTCACCGCACCGGCTTCAGAAATCACTGGCGGAGCTTGAGGTTCTGGCGCCGGCTCATGCGGTTTGCGTGGCTCGAGAACTCACCAAGCGGTTTGAAACTTTCCATCGCGGTACGGCTCAGGAGCTCAGGAAGCACTTTTCCGATCATCCGCCGCGAGGAGAGATCACTCTCGTAATTGCTCCTGCAAGCAAGCTCGGCGACAGAGACAAGGGCGAGGCTGGGAACAGCCGGATGGCTTAAAATTCCCCCAGGACGATCAAATCAGGACACGCGGACGCCAAATTCCCGATCAATCTTCTTCGCTCAAAAGATACTGAGCCAATCGACTCACCGCTCCCGGGTCCTTGGCCAATTCGTCAAGAATAACAGCTCGGTTTTCTTCGTCCAGTTTGCCGGCCGCCAATTTTTTCAAACGAACATCGAATTCTGGATCGACAGCGCTTACCATGCGACCGCCGACCTCCCCCTTCAGGTTTTCCAGAAAACGGAAGATCGTCTGAAATTGTTGCTTTTCATTCATTTATGATTGTTCATCTCCTCTCGTGAGACTCAACGGAATAGCCCCGGACGTCACCGATGCCACCATTGGTTCCTATCTAGTGGACGGCAAAGATTCTGCGGGTTGCACATTTTTTCCATCAATCAAAGCGCCTCCGAGATCAAACCCGGCCTCTCTTCCAGAAGAGAAATGCAGTCGTCCCAAGT
>JBEEIB010000374.1:0-3978 GCA_041167675.1 Verrucomicrobiota bacterium | reverse complement strand
CGGCGTAAAATCGCGAGGGCCCATGTGAATCATATAACTCAATCAAATGCTCCATTATGCCAGCTAAAGTTTACTTAGAAGATGATGCGGACCTGTTGGATCTACAAAACAAAGTCTGCGCTGTCATCGGCTTCGGATCGCAAGGACATGCGCATGCACTGAACCTCAAGGATAGCGGGATCGAAGTCATTGTCGGTCTGTACCAAGGCAGCAAATCGACCCCGACCGCCCAGGAGTATGGTTTCCGAGTATTCGACGTCGCGGAAGCGGCTCAGAAAGCCGATGTAATCTTTTTCGCGACGCCGGATCTCCGAATCGCGGAAATTTATGAGAAACAGGTGCTGCCGCATCTGCGCAAAGGAAAGACCTTATTGTTCAGTCATGGATTCGCGATCCACTTCCAAACCCTGATTCCGCCGAAAGAGGTAGATGTGGTCATGGTGGCTCCGAAGGGGCCGGGACATATCGTCCGACGCCAGTACCAGGAAGGCAAAGGTGTTCCAGCGTTGATCGCTGTTTTTCAGAGTCCCTCAATGCAGGGTAAGAAAGTGGCCCTGGCCTGGGCGAAGGCGATCGGTGCGACACGAGCCGGCGTGATTGAGACCACCTTCAGGGAGGAGACCGAGACCGATCTTTTTGGCGAGCAAACGGTCTTATGCGGTGGTCTGACTTGCTTGGTCAAAAGCGGCTACGAAACATTGGTCGAGGCGGGGTACCAGCCAGAGATGGCATATTTTGAGTGCTTGCATGAATTGAAATTAATCGTGGACCTCATCTACGAATCCGGCATTGCCGGCATGCGTTTCTCTTGTTCTGAGACGGCAAAATGGGGCGACGTGTCAGTCGGTCCGAAAGTCGTGGATGAGTCCGTGAAGAAACGAATGAAGCAAATTCTCAACGAAATCCAGAACGGCGAGTTTGCCAAAGGCTGGATCGGAGAATACAAAAGCGGGTTGCCAACATACAAAGAATTGCTCGAGCAAAGCGAACACCATCCCATCGAAGAAGTGGGTGTGCGTTTACGCAGTCTGATGCCGTGGGTGCAGAAGAAAAACATCAATGGCTCTCAGGCAGCCTACTGAGGTTGGCATTACTCATGATATCGCATGAGTTTTTCGCTCCGTCATCTTGGACGCCTGGAAGCTCGATGTGACCCTGCCAACACCTGGCGTGACCCCTCTGAATGGACAGGTCTAAATTGTAGTTCTGCGTCTTTTGGTTGGTTTTTTCTGCTGGGTTTCTTGGTTGTTCTGTCAATTAAGTGGGCAACAAACCGGAGTCCAGACTTATCCATAATCGCCCCGGGCCAGTGCGCTGCGAGAATGCCTGGTACAGGTCCGTTACGTCGCAGCAGTGTGCTGGCCCGGAAAAAGGCGATTGTGGGTAAGTCGCTAGTTGAAGCCGATCGGTTCCAGCACCCATGGGTTGTCTTTGTGTCTGATGGGTTGCATGCTTTGAAACTTTTGCTGCTTGGCAAACTCGGCGGGGGTCAAGTAGCCCAGGGAGCTATGCGGCCGGCGTTGATTATACTCGATTCTCCACTGCTCGATAATGATCCTGGCTTCCAGCAGCGAGCCAAACATTTCCCGATTTAAACATTCGTCGCGTAGTTTGTCGTGGAAGCTCTCGATGAAGGGTTGCTCCCACGGAGAGCCTGGCTTGATGTAGATAATTTTGATTTCATTGTCGCTAAGCCAGTCTTGGATCGCATGGGCGATAAATTCTGAGCCGTTGTCACTGCGAATATGTTCGGGCGCTCCGTAACGTTGGATTGAAGCTTCGATCACTGTAATGACATCCACGGCTCGCACCGACCACCCTACGTGCGTAGCCAGGCATTGCTTGGTATGTTCGTCGATCAAGGTCAGTATCCGAAACGGCGTGCCTTCCTGGGTTTGATCATGCACAAAATCCCAGCTCCATATCTGGTTGGCTCGTTCGGCTCTCTGACGCATTGCGGTCGACATTCCCAGCCGTTTGGTTCGGCGCTGCTTCTTGCGTACCTGCAAGCTTTCTTGTCGTCGTACTCTTTGCACTCGTTTGGTGTTTATCTTGGCTCCTTCCCGCCGGAGCAGCGCTGTGACTCGGCGATAGCCGTATCGAGGATTTTGTTCGCTTAAGTCGATAATTCGACTCTGCATCTTTCGCCGTTCTTCACTCGCCTGGCTTGCTCGATACAAGCTCGAGCGTGCCAATCCTATTGCTCGGCAGGCTTGGGCGGCGCTTCCCAGGCCTTCTCCTATAATGTGCTTCACTGCCCGTCGCCGGCTTGACGGACTCACCATTTTTTTGAATTCACCTCTTTGAGGATCTGATTCTGAATCGACAGGTCCGCTACCAGCCGCTTTAATCGCCCGTTTTCATCCTCTAGCGCACGTAATCGTCGCGCCTCATTGACATCCATCCCGCCGTACTTTTTGCGCCATCCGTAGTACGTCGCTTCGCTGATATTACGCTTGGCACACGTCGCCTTCACCGTCGTCGCCTCCGCCTCCTTCAGCACTCCGATTATTTCCTCTTCACTGAACCGACTTCTCTTCATTTCCTTCTGCTCCTTTTACTTGAGCAGAACTACACTTTTCAACTGTCCAGTTTTTGGGGATCAGGCCACAAGCAGGAGTTGGACTCCACGTTGTACCTCGTCTTTAGCGATCGCGATGATCGCGAGCACTACGCAAACTGTCATCAGTGGCCCGTAAATGAACGCCAAGAGTACAGGTTGGGCTATTATCGAAATAACGGCTACTAGAAAACATATGGAGCCTGCTTTGAGCACAGCCTTTCCTGGTGGAGGAGGTTCGGGCTGAGAAGAAGGGGGCGGATGTTGCATCATTTTAAAGATAGAGGTCACAGCCTTTGAGCGGGTTGTACTTCCCCCAAAAAAACGGACACGGAAATTTGGTTAACTGTTACGGTTTGTGGTCTGATCAGAACGCTGCACTTCGTTCAAGGTCGTAATCCGGCATAAATGGAACCTCCCTACGGCTCCCTCCAATTATTCCGTTTACTCTCTTGAACTACGTTACGCATTCTGAAAAGGAGTAGCTGGAACTTTTTCTTTGAAAAAGTTGTTTTTCTTTTCGCTGTGCACGGTTTCGAACTGGCGAGGTGTGCGATATTCGAGCGAGCTGTGCAGACGCTGATTGTTATAATAAACTTCGATAAATTCGAAGATCTCGCGGCGAGCCAGCGCCTTGGAGCTAAAGAGCTGGTTGGGTGGAAAACATTCCGTTTTTAACGTGCTGAAGAACGCCTCGGCCTTGGCATTGTCATAACAATTTCCTACCCCACTCATGCTGAGATTGGCCTCAATAACCCTCAGCGGTTTGAGTACGGCTTGGCTGCTGTACTGGCTGCCACGATCGGAATGGAAGTACAGGCCCCGATCTGGCTTTCGCATCATCAGAGCGTTTTTAAGCGCGGTTACCACCAACTCTGCTTCCAAGGTTTCACCCAGCTTCCATCCTACCACTTTTCGGCTGAAGAGATCCAGGATCACAGCCAGGTACAGCCATCCTTCCACCGTCGCAACGTAAGTAATATCGCTGACCCAGACTTGGTCGACTCCACTGGGCTCCAAATCCTTTATCAGATTGGGCACAGCGCCATTTCCAGGCACTGTCGTGCGCGGTCGGAAGGACTGCTTGCGACGCGCCGCCAGTTCATTTTCACGCATCAGCCGCGCTACGCGATTCTCTCCGCAGTCGATCCCATCTTGGCGAAGCGCTTGGCTCACCCGGGGACTGCCGTAACGCCCTTTATTCGCTGCAAAGACTCGCCGTATCTGCTTCACCAATTCGGCCTCCTCCCGATCCCTCAGAGTCGGTTCGGCTTTCTTCCATTGATAATACCCACTGCGGGAAACCCCAAGGGCTTCGCAACATTCCTGGATGGCATATTCAACCGATAGACTCCTAATCATCGCATACCGGGATTCGGTTCCTCGCCCACTATGCTCATCGCTTTTTTTAAGATCTC
>JBEEIB010000373.1:0-30610 GCA_041167675.1 Verrucomicrobiota bacterium | reverse complement strand
GCCACCAGCGAAATGGCCACCGCCACCAGCGAAATGGCCACCGCCACCAACGAAATGGCAACCGCCACCAGCGAAATGGCCGCCGGCACCACCGAAATGGCCGCCGCCACCACCGAAATGGCCGCCACCACCAGCGAAATGGCCGCCACCACCCCCGAAATGGCCGCCACCACCACCGAAATGGCCGCCGCCACCACCGAAGCCTCCACCATGTGCGAACGCGGCGGTAGGCGCGAGCGCCAGAGTGCCCGCCAGAACTAGACCGGCCAATGAACCCTTCATGAATTTCATAAGCAACCTTCTTGGCTACAATTTGAACTCACCGAACGGGAGGGGCTAATCGGATACCCTGATCGCATATCAGCGGACCTGATGGCACTACCGACTTTTCGGGAAACCCACTTCAGCATTTACATCCTGCTCTCCCGCGTCCAAACCACCCCTTTGTACTGCTATAGTTGGGATTCTTGTTTTTTTTGCGAAGATCTTTGTCTTCGTCGCCGTGCTCAAGAAGGTAGGCGCGTCGCTCCGCGACCGTCGAAGGGAAGGACGTGATCCGACCAGTTAGGCCGAAAACCGTTACCGAAGTTCTGGGTGGCCACCTGACCAGGCCTAGCAGGGCAATGGCTAATCAATAATTCCGCCTTCGCCACCGTGTCTGCCAAAGATTTGAACATGTCGAAGGCTTCCGCGGACAGGTCGACGGTCGCGGAGCGACACGCCCTCCTCGCCACGGGAATCACCGGATCGCTAACTAAGACCAATTTGGGTGCGGCTCCGCCGCGCTGTGTATCTAGCGGCGGGGTTGTCAAGAATTGTTGCCGGACCCTTTTTCGGACCTCACAATAATGTCTAAAGCTAAGATACGTCCCTTATACTTTTCCCCATCTACATTAACCATTTGACTTGTTCATTCGATTGAATTCGGCTGCTTCGGACATTGGATGTCTGAGCGAACGAAGTCATGTTTCGAACCGAGTTTGATAGATCGCAGCGGTTGCTGAAAATTACTGTGGCCGGCCACAGTACGCCTGAGGAGGCGAGTTCCTGCCTGGACAGCTTGCGATCGCTTCTTGCAGACATTCAACCGGGATTCAGGCTGTTTACAGATCTGAGTGGTCTACTCTCCATGCCCAGTACCGCGGCGCCATATATCGGCCAAATTATGGAATCGTGCGCAGAAAAGGGGGTCGCTTTGGTGGTCAGATTGCTCCCGGCGGAACCCAGCAAGGACATCGGCTTCGCAATCATGAGTCAATTCCATTACGCTCCTGATATTCGCATCGTTACGTGTGCAACTATGGAGGAGGCTACGAGTTATCTCCTGCAATGACCAAACGTAGCGACGCATTAAAGGCATCAAGCAGATTGTTGCTTGTTAAGACGTGACCCTAGCGAATTCTGCTGGTGAAAAGATGAAAACTGAGACCACCTGATTCCCGGACATTTGTCTTCAAGTAATTATTTGCATGTCTGTAAGGCAGGCAAAAGTTGCCTAGGGGATGAGGCAAGTCTTTCCCTAATTCCAGTGGTCTGCCGCCCGCTGTTGTTCTTGGCAGGACCCACGTAATCTACCCAACTGGCTCAGATTGAAGAGGTAAGGGTAAACCTAGCATCATCCGGCAAAACTTGGCATAGCCAATGCTTACACTGAAACCATGACCACGAACACAACCATTGATGCTGACTCTTCTCGACGGTCGCTTTCGTTGACGGTTGCGCGATGGTCGCAAGACCGGGCTCACGCTACGAAATCGCTGATCAATGATATTCTTTGTCGGTCGGGGCTTTCCCCCTTTGAGGCTTCTCATTTGCAAGCCACTCGTGAAGCCTTAGAGAAAGCCGAAGTCGAGTTCAGCCTCCTAAACTAAGGATTTAAGTAACTAGCTCATTGATTAGCCATTGCCCGGCTAGGCCTTGGTTACCCAGAGCCTCGGTAACGGTTTTCGGCCTAACTGGATCGGATCATTTCGTTCCCTTCGACGGTCGCGGACCGACGCGCCCTACCTTCTTGAGCACAGCGACGAAGACAAAGATCCTCGCATCCCCACTATAGCAGTGCAAAGGGTTCGGTTACTGATGACGGATTACCGAAACTGTCTCGTGTCTCCATTTTCCCTCCGCTGAAAAGAATTCTAGCTTCTGGATTCTGGCTTCGCGTATTCTGCTTTTTAAGGCGCGCGACCGATGTCGCTTTTTAAGTTAGTTGGAGTCAATACAGCTGATAATGAACCGTTATGTACTCATCGTGGGAGCTGGCCCCGTCGGCCTGACGCTGGCCGCCGAATGCCGGCGACACGGCGTCTCCTTCCGGATCATCGACAAGGCTCCTGGTCATTCGGTGCATTCCAAAGCACTTGCCATATGGAGCGGCACACTCGAACACCTGGCGGCTACTGGGTTAGCCGAAGTTTTCTTAGAAGCTTCACGACCCATTCGGAAAATGGTCATGCAGGACATGGGGCACCGGATCGCCGAAATTCCCGTTTCTGAAGGCCTAGACTCGCTTTATCCCTCACCCGTTATTCTTCCCCAAAGCAGTACCGAACAACTGCTGTTGGGGCACCTCCAGAAACAAGGGGTGGAGGTCGAAAGGAATGTGGAATGCGTCGACCTGCGGCCGGATGCGGATGGGGTTACCTGCCACCTGCAGCGGCTTAACGGCACCGCCGAAACCGTTACGGTAGGATGGCTGGCCGGGTGCGATGGAGCCCGCAGCATCGCACGGCATAACCTACCGGTAGATTTTACCGGCGTCACCGAAGAAGTCGGTTTTATTCTGGCCGACGCTAAGCTGGTCGATGGACCCGCCGAAGATTCCATCGTCCTTTCGAACGGTCCGCACGGCGCCGTCCTCGTCTTTCCCGTGAAGCCTGGCATCTGGCGCTTTTTCGCCCTTCGGGAGAACTCCGATGACCGCAGCCAACCTACGCTCGATGAAATTCAGTGGCACGTTGATAGCGCGGGCCTGTCTCACTTGCGCTTGTTCGATCCGGAGTGGTTGTCTTATTTCGCGGTGAACGAACGCGTTGCCTCGCGAAACCGTGTGGGCCGAATATTTCTGCTCGGGGATGCATCGCACATCCATAGCCCGGCCGGTGGCCAAGGGATGAATACCGGTATGCAGGACGCCTTTAACCTGGGCTGGAAGCTTAAACGGCTTGCCAGCGGTCAGGGCAATGCGGAGACTATCGCCGAAAGCTATTTTACCGAGCGCCATCCCGTTGCGCTAAAGGTCGTCCGCGAAACCAGCCGTCTGCTCCATTTTGGGATCATGTCTCATCCGGTCGCTCGCGCGGCAAAAAAGGTCATCCTGCCGATCTTCGCAGAGCTTGAGCCGTTTAAGAAACGCGCGGCCTTTGCACTTTCCGGGCTAGGTATCTCGTACTCGCCGGGACCGCTCATCGAGAACGACTCGCGGGTTCTTTCCCATCACCGCGCCTTGGCACCTGGCTCGCTTGCTCGGCACGCGCAAGTGCAGAAGGCGGGTTCGCCGACTTCGCTCTGGCGCGAACTCTTACACCCGGGTCACAGTTTGCTGCTCTTCTCTGGCCCTTCTCCGTCGGAGAATACCGCGGGCGTGATTTCCGCGATGATCAACGAATTCCATGGCGATTCCAATCGGTGTTTCGTCATTTGGCAGGCGGAAGTGCCACCTTCCACTTTGGAAAACGAGATCTTGCTGCTCGATCCTGATGGTGAGGCACACGTCCGCTACGCTTTGCAAGAACTTGGCTGGTACCTCGTTCGCCCGGATCAATACATTGCCGCTCGCGGCCTTCAATCCGAACTTCCGCTGCTCAGGAATTACCTGCAAAAGATTTCTTAACGGAGGCATCAAAGTCGTCAAGCAGACTGTTGCTTGTTAAGACGTGACCCTAATTTTTACGGAACAATCTCAGCTTCTTACGGGCCGATATTCCCCCGCAAGCAGCTGGGCAAAAACAAAGAAAAATCGTAACCTAAAACCTAACCCAGTATTACCGATGTTCTGAACCAGAAGTGTTACCGATGTTCTGACTGCTCCCTGCTCACCGCTCCCTGCTCACCGCTCACCTCTCACCGTTCCCGGCGCTCTGCTATCTGCTATTTGCTATCTGCTATGCGCCGGCAATGACTAGACCTGGTGGAAGCGATTCGCCGAAGACACTGCTGCGGTCGAGTCCGGCAATCGGAAGGAACGCGTGAAGGCTTCGCAGTTTTAACTGGCCGATACCGGATTTTTCCAGTTTCGACGCGATTTTCTCGCGGAGAGTTTTCGGTAAGTCGACTCGCGGGTTGTTCACGATGCGCGCGGCGCGCATAAAAAGGGTCTGGATCTCGGCCAGTTCAGGCTCGGTCCAATCGAGATCGGAGAGCGTCTCGAACGCCTGTTCGACGTGGTCCACCGCAACGACGGTTTCGGGACCGCCATAGAGTGGAGTGCGATTGAGGAGAAGTCCGAGCGCGACGAGATAGGGAGAGCAATGTTGCTTCGCGGTAGCAAGTTCGCGGACGGTCGGAAGAAAAAGAGCAACGAGCTCGGCTTTCGTGATCGGATTTATTCTTTCGAGCGATCCAGCGAGACGGACGAGCTCGGGCGATAGGTTTTTTTGAGCACGCAGTTTTGGCAGTTCCGCCGCGAGAATCGTCTCCTGTCGCTCACGGCTCAGCCCGCCAGAGACCCGCCTCCAGAGAATAAATTGCTGAAGCTGGATGCGTTTGCCTGGGTATGCGAGTCCGTCCGTATGAAGCCGCCAGAGTTCGTCGATCCGGACACCATCCCCAGGGGCGCCGAATCCCGGGCGAAGAAGAAACCCAGCAAGGATCAGCCAGGCTTCTTCATGTTCGACAGATTGCTTGCGGCACCGGATACACTCGTACAGCGCCGGCCAGAGCGAGCGAATGAGCACCCAGTTCCAATTGTCCTTGGTCAGTCCAAGAATTTTCTCAAGACTCTTGAGAAAATTGGTGGCCGTGAGTTTGTCGCGCTTATCAAGCGGCTGGGAAAAGAGCGCCCCAAAGCGGGCGCGGGCGGCATCCAACCGGGCTGGGTCAACTTCAGGAGCGACGTCTGTATCATCGCCGGCGTCCATTTGTTCTTCGTTGCCCGGTTCGTGTTGGCGCAGGTTAAACTCGAGCGGCCACGACTCGGGTTGGCTCGGATCGGCGCTGACGCAGGCGACCTGGAGCAAACCGAGTTCGTTCATCCGAGCGGTCAGAGTCACTGGCACCCGGTCGTCTTCTCGACGTCCTCCGGCAAGTCTGGCGGTGCTCTGGAGCGGAGGAAGCCGATGAAAGTCGCTCTCGTTCCATGTCACCAGGGAACCCGCCTTGTCCTTGTCGCGTCTGGTCGAGTAATACGGCTGAAACCGGACTGGACGGTTCACGCGGAGTTCGAGCCCGAGTTCAGTAACCCGAAACTCTTCTTCGGAAGCCGCGCTCCGGGGCAGAATACACACCAGGGCGGGCCCGATGTGTTCCTTCGGCGATCGTCGATGAACTTCCAAATAGATTGCGCGGGCTGCGCCAGCCTCGATCCGCCGCGCGCGATGATGCACGATACTCCCGAAGCGAGCCGCTCCCCGTGCAACCGCGAGACTTGGCTCCGGGTTGTGAAGGATTCGCGGTCTGGCGCCTCCCTGCCATTGCGTGATCTGTTGCTGCAACCGGGAGCGCAACGTTTCGGGAGCGAGGGTTCCGCCGTTGAAAAGGATGGCATCTACACGAGACCGGCCGCGCAGAAAGTCGGCGAGATACCGCGTAACGGCGCTGTCCGTCGCATAGGGAAGCGCCCACTCTCTCAGTCCTGCTTGCGTCCGTGCGGGCCGGTCTTCCGCGGCGCATTCGGGGAAAAAGCCGTCCAGCACAATCGATTCTATCTCCGTTCGCTCGATCTGCCCGGAGAGCGTCCCGCCGAGTAGGCTCGATCCGTGTCCGGGAATGGATACCGAAAAAACCTCACCGGACGCATCGGCCAGGCAGCGCTCTTTCAACTCGCGGCAACGCGCCACGAGAAAGTTCCATTGAGTAACTGAAAGCGGTTCGTCCGCCACCCGAGATTCGATGTGATGCGCAAGCGCGAGATCGATGTTATCGCCTCCGAGTAAGAGATGATCGCTGACGGCGATTCGTCTAATGTACGGGAGTGCTGTTCCGCTTTGTCGGTTTATCTCGAAAAGGCTGAAATCGGACGTGCCGCCACCGATGTCGATGACTACGAGATGATTGGTGCCGCCTTCCGGGAGCTGGTTCCAAATTTCTGTCGGCGTGCCATGCTGCTCGAGCCACCAATAAAATGCGGCCTGCGGTTCTTCCAAAAGGCGGACGTTTCCCGGAAAGCCAGCCACGCGTGCGGCGTCTAGGGTAAGCCGTTGCGCGACAGCATCGAAGGACGCCGGAACAGTGATAGTAATTTCCTGGGCGTCGAATCGGTGTCCTTCACCGGCGAACTTCGCTTCCCACGCGGCCCGCAGGTACTCGAGCAGAAGCGCGGACGCCCGGAGCGGCGAAATCCGATTTTCAACCGGGATCTCGTCCGATCTCCAAGGCAGAAACGGCGCGTCGCGATCCGCGGCGTGATGGCAGAGCCATGACTTGGCAGAGTGCACTACGCGCCCGGGTGATTCAGCCGCCTGTTTTCTCGCGATACGGCCTGGAACCCATTCTTGTCGCCTCGTGCCTTGTCTCAGCATCTGCTCGTATTCCTGCGGCAAGTAAAGAAAGGAAGGCAACGTCGCTGCCTCCGAGAATCGTGTGGGCGTCTCCCACTGCGGGATCAGGAATACCTCACTATGCGAGGGTTCGCCATCAAGCGCCTCGAACGCCATGGCACAATTCGTGGTGCCAAGATCGATGCCGATGCTGAATTTCGCGTGCGTCATAGGAGCCTGTCCGATTTCGAGAGGAAGGCAGAGGATCGTTTTCGGGTTAGTGGGCAAAAGGGCGTGCCGGTGACGACAGGCTCCTTAAACTCCGCTTCGCGGAGCGATTTTCTGTGGTAAAATCGAGAAAATATTGTTTGTATTTCAATTCGCGTACCGAATTTAGCTGTCCGGCAGCTGCTCATGCGCGTCAACTTAAGGACTCGGATGAGTCTGATCCCAACATTTCCGCAATAGCCCGTATAGGGCGAGGGAGGAAGGGATTGAACGAAAGTAGCCCACCACTTTAGTGGAAGTTTGGCAAGGCGATATGTCCCGTTGGGAACAATCAAACGTTTCTATCGTCCCTGGCCCACGAAAGCTTTCGGGGCTGGTGGGACCGACATCTCTTTTTTGCATCATTTCCCGACACTTCGCACCTGGCTACTTTCGTTATGTCCCTCCGGGGCTTGTCGGGCTTTGTTGATGGCGAACGATCGGATATCACAGCGGCGAAGCCGTGACTCAGGAAAGCCTCTAGGGCGCAGCCCTAGGAATGTAAATAATTAGCGTTCTAGCGCTGAAAGCGCGTGACAAGACGTAACCACATAGTGCTTCTCCGGCCGGATTGAAACGCGCTTTCAGCGCTATGCTCTTCTTGGGGGCTGAATTCCTAGGGCTGCGCCGGGCTGCGCCCTAGGCTTTCCTGAGTCACGGCTTCGCCGCTAAAAACCGACCGCATTTTTCGCCCAGCAAAGTCCGACAAGCCCTTCCGACACGCCGACACGCCGACACGCTCTATTCCATCCGCACCTGAAACTCGACCTTCCAGCGGCGGTCCGATCCGCTGTGCTTCATCCAGAGCTCGAGGGTTCCTAGCTCGGTGACGACGGGATTGATGACGACCGGGATCGCTTGACCCTCGGGGAATCCTTCAACCGCTGGCAACGTCACTTCGATCTTACTCGTCTCTTCGAGTTCGCGTTCGGCGTTCGGAATGATCTGACCAGGTGCGTCCCCGCTGCGGACCTCAGATGCGAAAAAGCGGAACTCCGCGGGCTGGCCGGTCATCAATCCGAACTCCCGCCCCTCGATCAGTAGTTCGGTGCCTTCCTCCATGCCCTGCGGAACAACGCAAAGGGCTTTGATTGGCGGCGTGAATCCAGGAATCGCGGGCATCGAGGATTCCAGCCCGACGTAGTATGACCGCGCAGTGCCTGCCTTGATACGAATGCCCTGTCCGGTAGCGCGATTGCGCCCGTATAGCGCACCTCCTTTGGCGACAGCAAGGTCTGGTTGATATCCCTCGAGCTCTCGAACCGGCGTGTCTTCGTTCCACGAAGCGAGCAGGTCGAGCACGCGCTTCCGGATCGGCGCTGCGTTGAACACGCCCCCATTAAAAAGGACAGCGGTCGGTTTCAAGTACTCGCCTTCGAGTGCTTCCGGGCAAGACTGAAGCAGCGAGATGAGTCCTTCGCTGGCCTTCACATTAATTAGGCTTCGTGATAAAAACCGGGCGAGATGCTTGCTGATAACCGGGTCCGACGCGTAGGGCAGACCGAACTCCTGGAGGCCGGCGCTCCGGGATTCCTGTGGCAGATCGGTGACCTTGGTGAGCGGGAAAAAACCGTCCAAAACCACCTGTTCAAGCGTAGCCCGATCCAGCGTCGTGGAGAGAGTCTTGGCGAGCAAGCTCGACCCTCGAGACGGGACGGCGATCGAGACTTGCTTGAGCGACACGTCGGTGAACAGACTGACCTTGGCATTGCTAGCAGCATGGATTAACGCCAATAACTGCCACGAGTCGATCGGCTTCCCCGCCTCTTCCAGTTGCGTCTGGAGCGTATATGCGAGTGCGAGATCCATGTTGTCACCGCCCAGAAGGATGTGTTCACCGACGCTGATCCGTTCGACTTCAAGGTTGCCGTCCTTTTCGGTAATGGCGATCAGGCTGAAGTCGGCCGTGCCGCCGCCGACGTCGCAGACCAGGACGATATCTCCCCGCCTGACCTGGTTCCGCCAGTCGCTGCCGACCTGGGCAGTCCATGCATAAAACGCTGCCTGCGGCTCCTCTAGGAGCACTACCTTGCCCAAGCCCGCGGCATCAGCGGCATCCGCGGTCAGATTCCGCGCAACCTCGTCGAAGGATGCGGGGACTGTAAGAACGACCTGGCCTTCATCGAGATTCCAGGCGCGACCTTGTGCGCGTTCCGCGTAGAGGAACCCCTCCTTGATATGCTCGAGATACAGTCGCGAACACTCGAATGGGGAAAGCTTCTTAACATCAGATTTCCATGGCAGGACCGGTTTCTTCGGATCGATGTGGAAGTTCGACAACCACGACTTAGCCGAGGTAACGAGACGATCTGGAATCAGCGACCCGTGATCGCGCGCGAAGTGGCCCACAATCGGGCCGCCCGCATTCTTGGACCACGGCAGCCGCAAACTCTCCTCCGGAAATTCTTCAGGATGCGGTATGTAAAGCGCCGAAGGTAGCGTCGGCTTTTCCCCGATTTTATTGGGACCGAGGAGCTGTGTTATTTCGACGATCGCGGTACGGCCGTTGTCAAAATCCTCGAGTGCAACCGCGCTATTACTGGTGCCAAGGTCAATGCCAAGGCTGAATCGTGCGCTCATTTGTAGAACATGTCGTTAGAATCAGCTAATGCGGGCGGGTCACTTCAGTTCGACCTCTGCCGGCGCGATCACCGGCAGGCGTTTGTAATTGGTTTGGACGATTCGAGGGAGTTTCACGGATTCGGTTTTCCAGCCCTTGTGGATAAGTTTTCCCGTGAAAGGAGGCTCTCCACTGAATTTCCCAACGATCCGGTACTCATCCGCGAAATATCCGGCTGGCACGGTGACTTGGGAACCTTCCGCAGCCTCGGAGACGGCAGTGATCTTGAAATGCTCATGCAGAACCTGCCGGCATCCCTGATGAACAACCCGCGCAGCCGTCCCGACCTGCGTGTCGTCATACGAGGTGAGTTCCTCCATCAGGAAATCCACTAAGCGACCCTTCTCCTGAAGAAGGGCGAAGAATCCCACAACTTCGGCTTCAGCCTGGTTCACAGCCGGCGCTGGAGATTGGACTGTCACCGGCGGAGGAGGCGAAACTGCGGCCTGAGTGGGAGCGGGCTCGGAAATCGCACTGCGCTTAGTGCTTCCGCGAAAGGAAAGTGTCACGACCAGGAGTGCCAGCACGAGGCCTATCGCTGCGATCGGAACGGTGTAAGTCCTCATGGCCGGAACAAGGAGCAGGCCGTTGAGCACGGCAAGAAGAAGACCGACCATCGGTAGATAAGGTTTCATATGGCTGTCGTTATCAGAAAAGATAAATATATGGAGAATCAAGAATCTGGAATTTAGAATTTGTTCCTTCCGGCGTGCGATTTCGGCCGCTTCCAAGAGCAAAACATTCACCTCGTCGACGCCCACTGCAATCTGGCGGCGCGAAGCCGGACACTTGTTGACAGCCGCTAAGGCTCAGGCAGAAGAGAGGACACAGCGGTTAGAGGCACAGCGAGAGGTCGAAGCGGCGCGGCGTAAAGCAAAGGAAGAAGCTGATCGCGCAAGTTTGGCGAGCCGTACACACTACTCTGCCACTCCCCAGCGAGGCGTTACAAGACTTGATGTGTATTGTCTACGCGACCCTTCTTATGTGACTAAAAGATGGCCGCATCGACCGGGTGAACCAATGAACTCGCAGAGCCTGGAGCGGCTATCCTTGTGGTTTCGTCCGACGACGAAGCATAGTCACTCGAGGATATTCAAAATTATCACTTCACGGTTACCCATTTACCTCATCGAGTATGCCCGCGGCAAAGACCAGCCTATAGTTATGCAAACTTGACCGGGCTAAACGGGGATGGCGTTTATATACCGCTCGGGTTCGGTGTCGGCAGCTAAGTCGCAGAAGGTTTGTTGACCGTATGATCAAAGAAGTCGAGGGAAACCTCGACCGAGTCATCGCTCTCCATGGTTTTGAGCAATGGACTCGATTTACATCTTTCGCAGAAGTCGACGCATTCAAGATCGCCAGGACCACGCCTTAACTTGCAACAGATCGACACAAGGCCGCGCCTGACAAGCTCGTTGCTTGTTAAGGCATGACCCTATGCCGTGTGCGGGCCGATTTGTTCTTATTTCGAGGCTAACTGACCCCAAGCGCTTTCAATGTCGGACTATCGATTTGACCACTAACGGACAGATTGTCGTGGGACTGAAACAAGCGAACCGCTTTTGCCGTTTGCGGGCCGATTTGGCCATCGATTGGACCGTGATAGTAACCGAGTTGAGACAGCTCTTGCTGCACGGCAACAATGGTGTCCTGAGAAAGCGTCACTTCGGCTGGTGAGGATTGCCCATCGGAATAGTCGCCAGCACTGTTGTCATAATAGCTGTAGTCCGGATAGTCGAACCCGTAGTATGGGTAATCATACGCAAAGGAATCTAAAATAAAGGGATCTCCAATAAAGAAATCTCCGCCGAAATGTTCCCTGAGCCGGAAATGATCGTCGTGCCGGAAATGATTGTCGTCCCGGAAACGATCTCCGTTCCGCGCAAAGTGCTCTCCCTGATGTCCTGCAAAGTTATGGCCGGCAAAACTATGCCCGGTAAACCCAGCGAAATGGTTGCCGCCACGAGCGAAATGGCTAGCGCCACCAGCAAAATGGCCACCGCCTCCAGCGAAATGACTGCCGCCACCGGCGAAATGGCCACCGCCACCAGCAAAATGGCCACCGCCACCGGCGAAATGGCCACCGCCACCGGCGAAATGGCCACCGCCACCAGCGAAATGGCCGCCGCCTCCACCGAAATGGCCGCCGCCTCCACCGAAATGGCCGCCACCACCACCATGCCCACCACCTCCTCCACCGTGGCCACCGCCTCCTCCACCGTGTGCGAACGCGGCGGTGGGCGCGAGCGCCAGAGTGCCCGCCAGAAGCAGACCGACCAATGAACCCTTCATCAATTTCATAAGCAACCTTCTTGGTTGCAATTTGGCCTCACTGAACGGGAGGGCTAATCGGATACCTTGATCGCATATCAGCGGGCCTGATGGCACTAGCCGACTTTTCGGCAAACCCGCCTCACCATTTACATCGAACCTTTTCTCCCATACCCAAATTATCCCTTGTGTACTGCTATAGTTGGGATTCTTGTTTTTTTTGCGAAGATGTTTGTCTTCGTCGCCGTGCTCAAGAAGGTAGGGCGTGTCGCTCCGCGACCGTCGACCAGTCCGTCGAAGCCTTTCCCGATGTCGTGAAAACTGTGACTAGTGGTTGGCGAAGTCGGAAGCCTTCGAAATGGTTAAGTCTTTGGCAAACACGGTGGCGAAGGCGGAATCATTAATTAGCCATTGCCCTGCTAGGCCTAGTCAGGTGGCAGAACTTCGGTAGCGGTTTTCGGCCTAACTGGCTCGGATCACGTCGTCCTCTTCGACGGTCGCGGAGCGACGCGCCCTACCTCGCCACGGGAATCACCGGATCGCTAACCAAAACTAATTTAGTTGCGGCTCCATCGCGTTGTGTATCTAGCGGCGAGTATGGAGCTTATTTCTGTTGGCCCTGAGGACGCAGCTGGGGCTTCGGCGGAAGCTGGTCGAATTGGCGGTCAGATTGCTCCCCGCGAAATCCAGCAAAGACATCGCCTTCGCAATCATGAGTCATTTCCATTACGCTCCTGATATTCGCATCGTTACGTGTACAACTATGGAGGAGGTTGCGAGTTATCTCCTGCAATGATGGGACGGCTTATCCAGCGCTCAGCACAGCAATCGGCCGCTTCGAGAAACGCTTGAAAATAGATCGAGTCCTTGAGCGAAAAATGAAAGCGGTGCGAACAATGCTGCGGCAATAGGACTAAATGTCCAATGTTAACATCCGTCCCTTTTTCAAAGTCTTTTGCATTTTGGGTTCGAGGCAGATATTGCGTCCCGATTAAGCATTGGTAATTCAATGGCATGACCGCTTACGGAGCCCCAGAGCTAACATGATCTTGCTGGATCGACACCAGCGTCAAGTAGACTGTTGCTTGTTAAGGCGTGGTCCTATCTATCAGGTCCAGGCCGCTTAGTTCCACTATTTCGAACCGATGCTTATCACCTTGCTCCATCGTGACGCCGCTGTCGTTCCACTTTTTCGCTGCGATGAGTCGACATGTTGTCATTGCAATTCTTTTCTAATCACCAAGGGCGTTGCCAAAACCTCGCGTGAGGACTGCGCCCACATTCGGAAAGACTTTCTTATTTCTCCTGCTGTGATTTTCCCTCTTCTACTAGTCGCTTGCGAAAGAACTCAACGACATCTCCGACGGCCTTTTCATTTTCAACTATCGACCAAGCACGAGAGATTTGACTGATGTTTTTATTTCGTAGATGCCAGGACAGCGGCGGATCCTCTATCGGCATCATTCTGGGAAAAGCAATCGCGACGAACTTGATGTTAACCCGGTGTTTAGGTTCCAATTCCCATCTCTTGGTCAAGAAAGAAAAATCACGTTGGGAAAATCCAGCTTGGACCTCATTACGCACATTTAACACTGCCTGCAGCGGCGATACCACCTGCACGAAGTGAGAATGAGGCTCTGAATCATCGCCCTGGCCAGGATTAGCAAACGGCAAAATTTGAATCACGAGTATGTCTGCTGGCACTGGAGATGGTTTTGTCACTAGGTCCTTCAATGCACTGTCCAACCAGGTAGAAAGAGCTACCAGCCCGGAGTTGTCGAAATAACCGCCATCAACAAAATGCAAACCATCTTTATCAGTTTTGCCGCCTGGCGGTTGACCGCCAATGCGGTACGGACGTGCTGCCGGCGACACAAACGGAAAAGTCGCCGAGAGTCGAACAGCGGTAACGATATCGATATCCAACCCGTCATAGTGTAAATCGAAATCGTCCTGACCCTGAGCAATCTGATCTCGCCTAAAATGAGATGTCGAAAAAGAGAATCGTTGACCAGTCTCAACGACTGTTGAATTAAAGATCACTGCCGGTTTTTCTCCCTTGTTGAGGTCCTCTCGCCATCCTTTGAGAGTCGCGCGTGACAGAGAGGGAATACCCATCGATTCAAAGGCATCGTCCCCATTTTCGATCCATGCTCTCTCTAGAGCCTGCGCACGATCGTGAAACTTATCTTGAATGAAAAAGGGGACAAAAAAACGATGCAAATCTGTATACGCTAATCCTTGCACCGCGCTTTCTAGACTGGAAGATTCCGCCGCTTTCAGAGCAGCGTCTAAGCGCTTTTGTTCCATCGGTGCGTCGGTGAATGGATAGGCGCTATGTACATAATACATGACGCCGGTGCTACCGCCCGAGACTCCACTAAGCAGCCGGACCGATTGCGCGAAAATTCCTGGCTGGAGATCATCCAGTTTCGTTTCCAATCCGGACAGGACTTTAACTGTCCACGCTGATGCTTGAATACCTCCTCCAGCAGCAGCGACGAGTACAATGGGGTTGCCGTCGGACCGCGCTCTGGCAAGCAACTCTCCTGGATCAGTCGGCCCGATCTTTTTGCTATCAACCTTGAGGGGAAAAAAATGGTCAGTTTTGGGATGGCCTGAAACTATCCATACCCAGATGATTAGTGGGAAAACGATCGGAATCCGATATGCATCAAAGAAAAAAGCTAGTGCTCCGAGAAGCCATATCAACACCGCTGCCGCCAACGCCAGGTAACATGGAGTTGCCAGCCTAAAAAGCCAAGCAGCGAGATATAGGGCTAGAATGAACGCGGCGGCCACAATAGCCTTCACGTGGACCTTTGAAAGATTGAACCCTCGACCTGACGGACTTAGATATCCCCGGCTAAGCCATCGAGGCACGTTATAGGTCTGACCAGCTAAACGAATCTCAGCATCTCGGACCGCTACACGCGGCCCGGACCCATCATTTTTCCGACCCCAGGGGAGCTTTATTCTTTTCTCCAGATAATAAGCGAGTAGCCCGGCCAAAAAACCAGCCCAGAAACTTATCCCAACTGCGAATCGATTTCCTTCGCTCGCGTAGCGCAGGGCATTCCAGTTTAGAACTGCAATCATAGTGACGAATGCGAGCCGAAGCCATTTGACCCGCGCGACGTTCACGGTTATCCGCTGGCGAACGCGGAGCTTTCCCGCTTCCAATACCAGGTTGGAAGTGGCACAGACCGCCCAAATCGCAAGAAATAGGCAGAAGCCGAAAGCTGCGCTTCCCAGATTGTCGCGAACATCATAAGCTCCTAAAAGGAGACTTCTTTCAGCAGTTACAGCCAAAACTGCGATCAAGCCTAGGAATAGGCCCCCGAAAATACTGACCCGGCACAAGTACATCCACTGAATGCCAGTCAAACGGACAATTACAACGAATGCGACTATCGCCGCGATCAACAAGATCAAAACAATCATTGTCTGTCGAATTCACAGTATTGAAGCTGATTCCATATTCCCGCTGCAATACGCCAAATTGCGTATTTCACGTTAAATCGGCCTATGGAATTCAGGTGTCAGCCACAGCGGTTTTGATCATCATACAGGCAATGCAAAATCCAGGCTCAGTCCCCGTCCCCAAAAAATAGGCGCTCCAAGGTGGAAAATCCTTTCATTTGTTGGTTAGCGCCGGGCAATATCTAGCAAAGGGCCATCAAACCGAGACCAAGCAACCAATCAGGAAAACAGAAAGCCGTGAAACAGATTTTGAGCGGATTCAGTCTTGCCTCCGCCTTCGCCTTTATCACCCTAGTGGTGGGCTGCGCCCATACGCGGCAAACAGAGAATTTGCTTTCCGCGGCAGGCTTCAGAATTGTCATCGCTACGACTCCTAAGCAGCAACAACACCTTAAGACCCTCCGACCATATAAGGTGATGCGGGTACAGCGAAATGGGAAGACCCATTACGTCTACGCAGATCCGGCTCACAACCTAATCTATGTTGGTGGCCTATTTCAGTATGATCAATACCGGGATCTGCGCCTGGCCAAGAATTTGGCCGCGGAAGATCTTCAAGACGCCAGATTGAACGCCGAGGATGAGGCGGGCTGGGAAGCGTGGGGGCCTTTCTATTGATCTGATAGACCCAAAACTATTTTCTGCGCTTCTGAAGGACGGATCAGGACCGATTACCTGACCTTTGATCGCTGGCCGCAAGTTTTGGTCTGCCGATTAGCCGCTCCACAAGATTCGCGAACGATCAATTCCAGCGGGATAACACGACGCCGGATTCCAACCCGCTTACCTTCCAGCAAACTGATTGCCGCACGCGCCGCATGCTCCCCCAATTCCTTGGGTTGCGACCGAATTGTCGTAAGCGCTGGGTTAGTGAAGGCGGCAAACGGTAAATCGTCGAACCCAACCACTGCCATATCTGCCGGGACAGAAAGGCCGGCCGCCCGAATTGCCGCCATCGCCCCAATAGCGATCGTATCGTTACTCGCGAATAAGGCGGTGGGGATCACTCGGTGTCGCAAGATTTCGTTCATCGCGTCGAACCCGCTTTCGCTACTAAAGTGGCCGATAGCTAAAAGCCTCTTGTTGAAAGCGATACCGGCTTCCTTCAAAGCTTTATGGTACCCCTGGAACCTGGCGTCCGCCGCCAGGTAAGAAAGAGATGCATAGCTGATATGGGCTATATGCCGGTGCCCGAGCGAGATTAAGTGAGCCGTTGCTTCGCGTCCCGCACCTAAATCATCAGTATTTACCGAATTTTCCTTCGGGTGCCGAATCGATCCGAAGATGATCACCGGGAACCGCATTTCGATCAACTTTACGAGGCCTTTATCAGTCACCTGCGGATTCAGAACCATCAGAGCATCGATCCGCTTGCTACGGGCCAGATCCAGATATGCGCTCGGGTCAGAGCGGTCTTCCACCGCCTCCACCAACAGCTTATAACCGCTGGAATTACAGACCCGTCCGATTCCGTAGATCAAACGCGGTATGAACGCATCGACCAGTAATAAATCCGCGCGGGAGATCACCAGGCCGAGAGTGTGACTGCGACCGCTTACCAGCATCCGGGCGGCCGAATTAGGGACATAACCAAGTTTGCGAGCAGTCATCAGCACGCGGTCACGCGTCTTTGAGCTGACCCCGGCAATTTGGTTCAGCACAAACGATACAGTTGTACGAGACACTCCGGCGTGCCGGGCGATATCAGTACTGGTTACTCTTGGAGTCATCGAGAGCAAAATCGACTTAACGCGTGTTAAAAGAAAGCCAAATTTGGGTTGCCGAACGTTTAACGCGTGTTAAACCAATACTTAACACGTGTTAAAACTGCTTCGCCACGAGTTACACCCCGCTTACTCTCGTGGTGTGATGGGGCGGATTTAATACGCGTTCGATAAGCATTGCCGCAATGCTCTTTCCTCCGAAAGCTCAGCCCCCAGAAAACCAAATCCCATGTTCAATTGTAAGCGTCTTTGGCTAGTAAGATTGGCTACCCTCCTTGGCTCGCTCGCTTTGCTTGCTCCCGTCGTTTCCAGTGGCCAAGCGATCGATCCGGTCAACGATCCTTCCTTCCCGAAGGGCAACGCGCAGTCGCCCCTCACATTCAACTCGTCCAATCAAGCGTTGGTCACAGGATTCAATTTCGCCAAGCAGCATGCGCTCATTTATGTCCAAACCGGATTGCGCACGGGTGATCATCCAAATGTTCCGAATATCCCGTGCTACTGGGCCGGGGCCCTCTCGCGACGTGCGTTCTATCTAAGAGATGCTTCTCATCAATTTATAGGAGCGCACTTCTTGGGGCTTGATGTCGAAAATCTTTCGATGGCGAAAGCCTTTGCGGCATCTCAAACTGCAGCAAGGGGGTATTGGCCTCTTTGGTCAATCGGGTTCGACGGATCGGTCTATGACAATACGATCGTTTCCGGCGATTACTTCGGAGACTCCTATTTCTACCGTGAGTTGCCGGGACCGTTCGATCTGTTGCGGCGAGCTTACACTCAATACCTGTTTACTGGTGACTCGAATTGGATCCAGGATCCGACATTGCTGCAATATTACGCCACGACGACCAGTACCTTTCTTCGGGATGACCATCAGGATGGGAACGGCGTCGTAGCGGTGTACCCCAATTCATTGAGCCTCCCTGCGCCTATTCCCCGCCGGGTGGGAAACGTTGGCCAGACAGGAAACCCTTATAATCCAGGTACCGCGTCTTACAACGAACAAAGCACGGACAGCTTTGTCCAAGCGGGCGACGCTATCGGCTGCCAGTACGCCGCCTTCATCGCTTACAGCGAAATACAACGCGCCCGGGGCGATTGGAGCGGCGCTCAGGCGAGCGATGCGACCGCCGAGAAATTGAAGGACTTCTTCAACATTCATTGGTACTCAGCGGCTGCGGGCTCATACATTCGCGGGTTCAGATTGGATGGGACGTTTATGACGGACTTCGGTAAAGAGAACAGTTTCTTTATGCCGGCCACCCTGATAACCGCCCCTGGTCCTCGAACCACTAGCTATCTCCAATTTATCGATGCACAGATGGCAGATCCGAGTGTAAACGGTGAAGCACAAACCTATCTACCTGAGATTTATTATGAATGGGGCCAGCCAGATATCGCGGCGAAATGGCTGATAAAGATCATAACCAACCCAGGGAGCACCACGACACCGGGTAATTTGTATTACCCTGAATTTTCCTACACCTTCATCGGCGGCCTATTCAACGGATTACTCGGCATCCAACCAGACGCTCCGGCTAACCGTCTCATCACGACCTATAATTTGCCGACCGACACTCAATGGGCAGAGGGCGATCATATCTCGCTAGGAAAACATGATCTGTACGTCCGCGAAGATCGAAGTAATAATGTATTGAAGACCACTGTTCGTAACCATCCCGTTGGATCCGACCGAGCTGACACGCATTCGGGCAACCTGAATTGGCAAGCCGGTTTCCGCGGCGAGTACCGTTGGCTTCTTGTGAACGGCTATCCGCGACCGACTCATACCAAGCGCGTTAATGGAGTCGAAATTCAAACCGTGGAAGTCTCCGTCCCGGTTGGGGGCACGGTCACGGTCGAAACGCCGGTCAATTAAAGCTGCGATCAGGGGACCGCCAATTTCTCAACGTGCATTTAGAGGGTACCCCTAAGGGACGTATCTTAACTTTAGATATTGTTTCCGGGCAATTGTGGAGAACGCAGAAGGCGTACAAGAACTTAGCCGAGGGTGGAGGCTTGGCGGAACCCTGGGTATTGGTAGTAAAAAAGCGCGTAGCTCTGAAGGAGCGAAAGAATCCGTCGAACGCAGAGCAATAAAGGCCGCGCAATATTTGAGAATGACAATAAGCTGCGACGTCGCGGGTTTTCTGCCGCTCCTTCAGAGCGGTCCGCGTTTAACGTTGAATACCCAGGGTTCCGCCGAGCCTCCACCCTGGGCTAAATTCTTGCACCGCCTTCCGACTTCGCCGTTAGTCCACAATCGTTCGATACATCGGCAGGGGCTTCGTCGGACAAGTCGGCGTTTATTACTCGCAACACCGGTGATTGGTGAACGGCGAGGCAGGATTCCTCTGATGACAAACGAGGAATGATCTGCATCATTCCTCGCTTCGTGGCTCAGCACCTGCGGATCCTATCTCCGGTGCCCGCCTCTATGCCCTCCATGCCCACCGTGGAAGCCTCCACCGTGGAAGCCGCCGCCATGGAAGAAGGCATGGGTTCTCGCAAGTCCTCCATGGCCAGACCGGTTGGAGGCGCTGGAATGCCTTGCCGCCGACGCATGCAAGTTACTGCCCGCGCCGGACGCCCCATGCCCGCCGGAACTCGGGCCATTGGACATACCTGTCTTCATCCTAGTTGCTCCGCGACAATGTCTAAAGTTAAGACACGTCCCAGATTGGATCCCTCCGATGTTGGCATTACCTGGTCTCGCGGTATTTGCCGATACAGATTCTCATAGAACGATTGCACTTGAGCCCGTGTCCTTAGGTCAACTATCATTTTTCATACCCAATAACCTATCAAGAGGCACACTGTCGTGAACAACCCGGTTCAAGAGTCTGTCGAACAACACGCGCTGCGGATGGTCAACATCGAAAAATATTTTGGCTTGGTGCGTGCGCTGACCAACATCAACCTGGCAGTTGGTCGCAATGAGATCGTGGGGCTGATCGGTGACAATGGAGCCGGTAAATCAACGATGGTGAAAATCCTGACGGGTGTGTTTCCGCCAACCAGGGGCGAATTATACGTTGCCGGCCGCAAAGTCGATTTCCGCCGCTATAACGTCCAAAGCGCCCACGCGCACGGCATCGAAACCGTTTACCAGGATAAATCGCTCGGTGAAAAGCAGGCCCTGTGGCGGAATTTCTTTATTGGACGGGAGATTGTGAACCGCTTTGGCTTCATCGACGTGAAAAAGGAAAAAGCCGTTGCTCACGAAATCATGGTCAACACCATTGGCTTCCGCAGCAAGGCCATCACGGTGGACTCCAACGTGAGCCAGCTTTCAGGCGGTGAGCGCCAGGGGATCGCCATTGGACGTGCGATGCATTTCGAGGCCGATCTCATCATTCTTGACGAGCCAACAGTTGCTTTGTCTCTCAAGGAGGTGGCGAAAGTAATCAATTTTGTCCACAAGATCAAGGAGGGCGGCAAGGCAAGCATTTACATTTCCCACAGCATTCCGGACGTATATGAGGTCTCCGACCGCTTCATCGTCCTGGATCGCGGCGAGATTGGCGCAAGCATTCCGAAGAAGGATATTAGCTTGAAGGGTTTGGATGGATTTCTGCTCGATTACGCGCACGGCCGGAAAGACAAACAGTAATCATGAGTTCCGTCAGGTCACTCTTTCAGTTTCTGGCTCGGCTGGAAGGTCTCGCAATAGCTATGGTGCTTTTGGTCCTGTACATTGCGTTGATCATTGCAGCGCCCAGCGTATTCACGCATCCGCTGATCTATATATCCTTCCTGGAAACGGTTCCACCTACGCTCATCGCCGCGTTAGGGCTGACACTCGTCATTACGGCAGGCGAGATCGACTTGAGTTTCCCCGCCGTTGTTTCGCTGTCGGGTTTTGCCCTTTCCTGGGCCTGGAAAACCTTTGACCCGACCTACGGTGCCTGGATTGGTATTGGGCTGGCTCTCATTGCTGGTGCTCTGGTTGGGTATATCAACGGCGTGATGGTCGCACGCATCGGCGTACCATCGATTATGGCAACCCTCGCCGCGAATTTTTTCTGGTACGGCACCTCGATTCTGCTCGCGGGCGGACTGCAGGTGACTCTCAAGGGAAGCCAGGACAATTTTGTCCACGAGCTTTTTGTGGGCCGACTGTTTGGCACTGTGCCTCTTCAGGCGTTCTGGGCGTTGGGGCTAGCCGTGCTGCTCTGGTTCATCCTGAACCGACACAAGTTCGGTGAGGGCATCATGTTTATCGGTGACAATGCCAACGTCGCACGGGTGATGGGTGTCAATGTCGAAGCGACCCGCATCAGGCTCTTTGCCTTGCACGGCATGATCGCGGCCTTTTCAGGAATTATTGTCACCCTTGATATTGGCGTGTTCTATCCCGACCAGGGCAACTTTCTGCTGCCGGCCATGGCATCAGTGTTTGTTGGCGGGACCTCAATTGCCGGGGGTACCGGTTCCATATTCGGTACATTTTTCGGAGCCTATGTCATTGGTTCCCTGGCAGCCGGCGTAGTGGCGACCACGATCAGCGGCTATTGGGTCCAGGTGGTGGAAGGCCTCGTCATGGCTGCGGTCATCGTGCTCAACGCAGCAACAGGAAAAGGCAAGATGGCTGCGCTAGCCGGTCGGTTTCGTCATTGGGGGGCGCCAGTTGCAGCCAACCCCCCTCAGGAACTGTTACAGAAGAACGACACGGCACCGGACTGATCGGCCCCCGTTTATCGCTCTGTTTAGGCTTTCCCAAAGGGAGGAAGCCCATTTAATCTGAATGAGTCTCCCCTCTTTGTCAGCAACATCGCTAAACAAAGAATCTGATTCATTCAAATTAGGAACCCGAAAATGAAACGTATCTCTACCATTATGGCGCTCGGAATACTATCCGCTTGCGTCCTAGTAATAGCGCCGCTGAAATCCAGCGGCGCCGAAGGCAAGCCTATCGTCATCTATATGCAAATGGGCGGCGATAGGGGTATTGCGTCCGTATTGGCCCGCACCACCGGTGCAGAAGCCGCAGCTAAGGCCCTCGGCGTCGAACTGCATGAGCAGTACGCAAGCTGGGACAGCAAAAAGATGATCGACCAGTTCAAGGAGGCGATTGCCGCCAAGCCTGACGGCATCGTCATTATGGGCCACCCCGGTGAAGACGCCATGGCGCCACTGGTTGACCAGGCTGAAGCCGCTGGCATCATTATCACCAGCGGCAACAACCCGCTGCCCAATCTCGAGAAAAAATACAAGCCCAAGGGCTTCGGCTATGCCGGTGCTGATCTGTATGCGGGTGGTTATCTGACCGGCCAGGCGATGGTTGACAGTGGAAAGCTGAAGGCTGGCGACAAGGCACTCGTGTGGGACATCTTTCATCAAGAAGGCCGCAGCCGGAGTTCTCAGGGTGTCTTTGACGCGCTGGAGAAGACACTCGGCAAGGGCAACGTTGAGAAACTCGACGTAACACAGGATATCGACACTGATCCAACCAAGGGTATCCCGGTGATGACGGCCTATCTGGCGGCCCATCCTGACCTCAAGGCCATCGGAACGCAGCACGGTCAAATTACCGCCATCTTGCCCAAAATTCTCAAGGACGCTGGCAAGAAACCAGGTGACGTTGTTGTCGGTGGTATTGACCTCGGCCCGGACGTCATCGCCGGGATAAAGAGTGGCTACGTTGTGGCGAGCTTTGACCAGGTTCTGTACCTCCAGGGCTGGGACCCAGTACAGCAAATCTGGTTGACCAAGATGTACCTCATCCCCGGCTTGCACCAGGACACAGGGGTCGGCGAAGTCACGCCGGCTAACGTTGATACCATTGCTCCCCTGATCGAGAAAGGCTTCCGTTAGATCGAGTAACCAGTTTTTAGTCAGTTGAGTGTTCGATTGGGGTCGCGGCTTAAAGGGCGCGTTGCCGAAATAGGCGACGAATAACGTCTTTGAGTTACATCTCTGGTTGGATCTAGTTCCCATTATGGGAGAACGAGATCCGCAAGCGCCGATGTGGAGCTATCGGGTCAAACCGATTTCGCTCTCTGCCGCTATTCGCAACCATCGCTTAACATTGCAGGAACCACGTACTCTTACATTTCGGCTTGTCTCCAACTGTCCGACCTTTATCGATGCCTCCAAGAGGCTAGCCGTGATGGCTCCTTTGAGCTATTGCCAGCTCGTACGAATCGGTCGTGAAAAACGACTCTTTGTGGCCATAGGATCTCGAAGAAATCGGCAATAGACTAAGGATTGAGCGGTGAGCCCCCAAGGACCCCGGTCTAGATCCGCCTGGGCCTGCGAAACCAACTCTGGTTGCGGCGGTTTTGCACGAACAGAGGAACCACGGCAATGGAGCGTTATAGAATCAGACGTATGGCAGAGCGTTTAGCGCTTAAGATTAGCCGGAATCTGGCTCAAGACCGTTTTGAGCAAGAGCTATGGAATCTGGCGGCTATCATTGAGGAGCATCTCTTCTCTGAAATGGTCCAGCTTGACGAAGCGGAAAGGCGTAGCGAAGAAACCGAGCCCTTGCTAATTAACCAAAAGCGGTCACTCAACAATTCTGGCTCACCGCTTTTTTGAATGGGTAATAGCTTCTTGGGTTGATGTGGCGATAGAGCGCGTATCTCCACATTACGTGTGAGGTTTGCCGGCTAGCTGTTGATGCTTCACTCGTACGTTGTACACAAGCCGTTTGATAAACATCGGGAGGAAGGCAACTGCCGTCATTGCCAAATTCACGATAGTGCCAGGAATCAACCAGGACCATTGTACTCACCACCGGGGCGAGCTGACGCGCAAACTCGTAACCGATCCCGGCTGACGCTCCGGTAATCAGGACCGTGCGCCCGGTGAAATAACTGATGCGCATAGCTTTTCCTAACTAATCGATCCCTACGGATTCGGCGCGGTAAAAAGGAGAATAGGCGCGACTGTACTCTTCGGATCCGATGCCGCCTGCCGCGGGAGTGCAAGAGTTCTTCCCATGGCTCACCCCAAGCATCGCTGACCGCTCGCACGATCTCAGTCCATCCAAGCGACTCCCCCAACGCTCGACGGAACCCGGTTTGTTGGTCCCGGTCGCCCCACAAAAGCTTGCGCATCTCGGCCACAAATTCCGCACCACCCAGCAAAATCGTGTACTTCACTCGCCCTTTCCAGCCCGTTTCCCACTGCCCTGCCGCCGTAGCTTCCTGTAGTTCCCGACGAAAAGCCTGTTGGAGCTTGCGTTGCGACCCTTGACCGAAGAATTGCAAAATCGTCTGGGTACTCAACCGAGCAGGAGGCGCTTTGCTTCCGGCACTGTAGATGTCTTACACTAGGTCGGCAAAACGCTGATCAGCGAGCGAAGACTAGTTTTGTTTTATGTGACTTTAGGAATTCTAATTCGCAATACTCTTCAAGAAGCGCAGTCCTTCCGTTGCGAGTTGTTCGGGAGAGTCGGCGAATTTACGCCAGATGCAACAGAGCTTGGCGATACGTTCCATATTGGGATCAAAGGACTCGATCGTGACGCAGCCCTGGTAGTTGATGTCTGCAAGGGCCTGGAAAAAGTCGTGCCATGGCACCTGGCCGCGACCGGGAATCCCGCGCTGGTTTTCGCAGGCGTGGACGTAGCCAAGCAAGGGACCAGTCTCACGCACTGACCCGGCGAAATTGTCTTCCTCTCGGATCATGTGGAAGCTGTCGAGGTGCACCTTCACATTCGGTAGCCCGACGTCGCGGATGAAGCGAACCGCGTCGGCTGCGATGTTAATAAAGTGTGATTCAAACCGGTTCACGACTTCGATGGCGAGTGTTAGCTCAGGCGCATGCGTGAGCGCGTAATCGGCAACGGTGCGAAAATTCTCCACGCCCCATTTCCATTCCTCTTCGGTGCGCATGCGGCCAGTGAGATAGCCCCAACAGCAGTAGTTGACGCCGCCGAACAGCAGCGAGCCAGCCTCCACGCTAAGATCGACGAGCCGTTTAGTAAGCTCCGTGCCGGCGGCGCGAATCACCGGATCGGGCGAAATAATGTTCGCGTGCGCTGGCATGCCGATTTCGATGATAATATCGAGCCCGAGATCCGCAGCGCGTTGGCGCACGAGCTTCGCGGGGAAATTATCGATGTCGAACGGGACAATGTCTACCGCGTCGAAGCCCATATCTTTGGCCTTGTCCAACAGCGGGAGGTCCCGCTCTGTGAACGTTTCGCTGAATAGGAGGGAGTGGATACCGAATTTCATAGCTGGTTGAAGTTGCCGTGCTCCCCATCGTTTGGACAGTTTTGATGGGTTGTTAGATATAAAATCAAAAGGAGCAGGAAATAGCGGCGGTCTTTCCGCGGCCATCTTTGGTTGGAGTTTTGGAGGGTTTTCTGCAATTACCGCCGCTGGTGCATGATTTTCAACAGTCTTGAATTTTTCACTAAAGACCTCTGCCAACCGGCAAGCCTTGCCGAAGCGGGTGACGCCTGGTTCGGCGAGGCCTTCACGAAGGAGGGTCTCGGTCAGAAGGTCTGCGGAAGTAGCTCAGAATGTGGTGGATTCGAGAAATTCAACTCTTGACAGTTTTCGCAACCATCGGTACGAAGCAATCGAGGTGGCTTGTAAGGACCTGCGACGGGCCTGGCCATGCTGTTACCTACAAACCGACCGCTCTCTTTTGATGCGCGCGACGATTCAAGGTCGCGGCGCAGTCCTCTGAACCGTGTAGCTCCCTGGCTTCGTTTGATCATTGTCCTCGTTTTGCTCGCCTGCTGTATGGCAGTTGCAGGATTCTGCTCGCACGCAATCTCAACCGAGGAAAAACTTACCCAAGCGCAGATCTATAACCAAAAGCTGCAGGCTCAATCCAACGAAAAGCAGACTCGTAGCTTTTGGCGAAAGGCCAAAGATAATCTCCCGGCGCTCGGGGCTATCCTAGGAGCGGTGATCACCGCGAGTGTCGCGATCGTATCTATGTCGTTCAACTATCGTGCGACACTTCGCCATCAGCAAGACACTCGGTTTGACGAAACTCTCAGGCGTTTCGGCGAAAGAGACAATTGCATTGTGCGGGCCAGCGCTGCCGCCTTGCTTGCTGTGATGGCGCAAAGGCAGCCGCGCTATTTTCACTCCGCGTTCGTGCACCTTTTTTCGGGGTTGATCTTGGAAAGGAGCAGTTTAGTGCTAGATTCGATCCGCACTTCGATCAACGACCTTACCTCGACGAATCCGGTCAGGGCTCTCAAGATTCTTGCGGTGTTGAACACCACGTTTTCTCGTGCCGTCGCCCAGGCATTCATCGGATTTTGTGCGGCTCGTGGAGTAGAAGCAATTGAGGGTATCCCGGACAAGCTCTGGAAAGAAGCAGAAATTGTGACTACCTTTGATCAGCGTGGGATTAAGGCACTGTTTAATACGCTGCCGAGAGGATTCTATTCCCTCAACTACGGTAGAATCTTAAGGAAATTCAATGCCTTGCTCACTGAGGAACTTGACGCGCATAAGGAAGCTACATGCGTCGAACTTCGAGAAAATTCGGAACGTCTACGCGCTAACATCGAGTCTATAGGCGTAGCGTGCCACTTCATGAACGCCAGACTACGGCGAAAGATTGCATTGCCCCTTTTTAATAAGAACGGAATGACTCGTGCTTTCCCGGACACTTTTCTGATTGGCGCACGATTGCGGGATTTGCAGAACTGGTGGTTGGTTGGCGCTGTACTCCGTGAAGCCGACTTTTCGGGCGCGAACCTGAGTCGAGCCAAGCTCTCCGGCGCGGATCTCTCGCGAGCTGACCTCAGCGATGCAAAGTTATTGCACGCCGATTGCCGCCGGACGCGATTCATCCGTGCAGTGTTAAAGGGCGCAGATCTTGCAAAGGCACGCTTAGACAGCGCAGAACTGGCATACGCTGACCTCAGCAATACCAAATTCCGGGGAACCCGGATCGCTCCCGAAGCGCTTGAGTCAACCGAATGGTGGAAAGCGGATTTTACACAGCAGCCTAACTTGCTGAAGGCCGTCTACAAAAGATACAAGAACAACCTGCCCGATCTCGAAACGTTATACAGAAAAGGTGAGATACACCCGTCCGTTCTCGATTTCATCGGTGAACTTAAAGAAAGGCCAAGTTGATCCGCTCAGCGGAGTCGCAAGCGCTCGTCGGCTAATCTGTGAACCGATTTCATGATGACTCTCCCAAGCAGCCGAAGCGGATGTTGAGTAAATTCCGTGAGAGTCGCGTCTAACGATTAAAGAAACATTATTTTTAACGTTGTATCTCTTGAATCTTTAGACGCCTCCGTCGTAGATGAATTTCATGCGAGCAATCGGCATTCGGGTCGATGGAAGCCGGTAGATCTTACTTCTGGACACGGTAATGATTTTAACCGCACGAAGGAATTTTGAACAGAAGACAACGGAGAGAACAGAGACTGAAAACCACGAATGGACGCAAATTGACACGAATCAGTGTTCCCACTCACGTCCCTTCGCAGCCAAGGATGATTCTGCTCAGCGTTTTTGTCAGACTAGGTCCTGAGTCCGGTGCGACCGAGCCAAACGGATCGGCCGCCCTTGACTTCCATGTGCGTCGATTTGACACTCGAGCTATACTTTGCGCAATGACGCTGACGATATCGAACTTAGTCGGAACAGGAATTTACACGGTCTCTTACGCGGCCGGCTAAGTAAGGTTTCGTCCCGACGCATCCGTTATTGGCTCCAACGAGCAGAATCGGAAGGTTCAAGGACTGATCGTCCCAAACTATGGACCGGACAACATCGCCCAATTGATGATAAAATTGTTCTTGGCTTTCTCGATCTGCAAGAGGTCCGGTTTGTCGATGCTTTTCTGAATGCTGGGGTGTCGTGGCGAGTTCTACGGCGCGCTCATGAAATCGCAAAAAACAGATATGGCACCGAACATCCCTTCTGTACGCGACAGTTTGCGACCGACGGCAAACATATGATCGAGCGGGTCCGTAACGATACCGATGTGGAATTCGAAGAAGTGGTGTTCGGGCAGAGAGTCTTTCCTAAGGTAGTGACCCCATTTCTTCGAGATCTAAAATTTGCGTCAGATGATCAAATCGCGGAATGGTGGCCGCTCGGAACTGAGCGAAGGGTGGTCTTAGATCCAAATCGTCAGTTTGGTCAGCCGATCGTTTTCAAGTCTGGTGTCCGAACAGAGATTCTTTATCTGGCAGTGAAGAATGGCGCATCGGAGGGTGAGGTAGCGGACTGGTTTGAAGTGGAGCGGAAGGACGTTCAAGACGCTGTCGAATTCGAAAAACGCTTAGCAGCGTGAGGTTCTTTTTCGATAACAACATTTCGCACGCGCTCAATTGTCTTGTCCAACCTCAACACGAAGTCGTTCACCTTCGAGATCGTTTTGCCCCAGCCACGTCTGACGCAGATTGGATGACGAAACTCGCAAATGAAATGGATTGGGTGATTATATCGGCGGACACCGCGATTTCTCGTAATCCGCACGAAGTTGAAGCTTGGAAACAAGCTGGGCATCCGATTTCTTCTTCAAACACTCGTTGCTTCACCAAACGTTCTGGCAACAAGCTTCGCGGCGATGTCATGTGTTTCTGGACGTACTTAAGCTTGCTGGGCGAGCGAAGGTCGGCGATTCGTTTCAGATTCCTGTGAGGGCGCGATCGAAGGGCCTTAACGGACCAAGGAAAATTTTGCGCCCGCTCTAAGGCCCTCAGGCCAAGCAAACACAGAATTGTTCAACAAAAGGGCAACAAGGAAAAATTTGAACATAAGCCACAGAGATCACAAAGCGCGCAAAAAAGAAAAGAGTCAACGATGCGCAGATGCTCTCCCTGCTACTTCTGACCGGTGACGTCGCATCTTTCAGCCCTGCTGCTCCCCCCGCAAATACCAGCGCCGGGTTCGGGGCACAAAAAGCGCGAAAGCGCTTCGTTCGTCGCGGCCGGCTTGCCAGGACGCCCGTGCAGCAAAGGCCGGTTCAGCCACCGTCAACAAAGCGTCAATATGCGGCACGACATGAATCGTGTGACGTTCGATTTGATCCGTCCGACGCCGATTGTGCTCAAGAAGTGTAGCCTCCAAACGATCGGCATAACGTCTCATTGCTTCTTCCTTATGCTGACGGTCCATCCGTTCCCGCAATTCGCGCGCGTAGTTCTCGAAATATTCGTCAACCCGATGCAGCTCCCGGCGCAGAAAACGTTGTTGTCGTTCCTTTATTCTGGAGAGTTCCAGTGCCAGCTCGTTGTGAAGAGCGCGGCCGACCCAGTCCGCCACGGCATTGGAATTGATCGAGGGCCATTCGGTTTCCGCCGGTTCAACTTGGATCATTTGCTCGAGGGTAAATTCCAGCGAGCTATCGCGCTCACCATTGGGAAGAGTGAACGCGAACCGATGACTGCTCCAGCTCTGTTCGCTGGCCTGAACCTCGCAACGCACCGCTGCCACTACCGAGAAAATCCGGGTCCGCAGAAATGGAGTCGTTCTCCAACTGGCATGGGGCCCGAACTGCGCCTGCCAAAGCTTATCAGCTACCTCGTGCGAAGGCGCCTTCGTGCTCATGTCCGGCGAGAGGCAAACTCTGGAGTGGCTCAGATACCGGCGCCAGAGGGCCTCCACCAGGCGAAAAGTAAGCGGGCAACCAGGAAAAACTTCGGTCAGTGCGTTAGCCGCTTCGGGCGAACCGGTACCGCGAAAATAGACCTCACCGGAAAATAACTCCCCGTCCTCGCGCCAAAGACGCGCGGCGTCACCTTCGGCCAAGACTTCCAGTCTATCGTGCCATGAACGTTCGCAAATCGCGCCGAGCGAGTGGAGACCTTCTTCAAAGAACTCCATCAGATGCTCGGGCCGGGCGGGAAGCTTCGGAAATTTCATGGCGAATCAGGATGATCAGGTGCTTTCGTAATCGTGAGCAAACAACGTTTCATCGAGCTGCTTGACCTCCTCGAGAGCGGCCCGGCTTCGACTGAGCTCTTCTCCCAGACTTTTGAGTGCACCCGCAAAATCGCCTCTTGAATCTTGCCAGCGGCGGAAGATCTCCTCTTCAAAATCCTCACTCGTAAAGCGCTCGCCCAGAATGAGCCCGGTCTCGCCTACAACCAGATCGAACAGATTCAGTTTCTCCTGCAGAATATCGAGCAGGTGCGCCTGGAGGGTCCCAGCCTGCACCAGATTGTAGATCTCAACCACCCGGTTCTGCCCAATCCGATGCAAACGTCCAATCCGCTGTTCGATCTCCATCGGATTCCATGGTAAATCGAAGTTCACTAATCGATGGCAAAACTGCAGATTCCGCCCCTCGGTTCCGCTCCTGGTCAGGAGCAGTGCGCCACCTTGCTCACGAAACGCTTCGACGACGCCTTGTCGCTGGGGCGCCGGTATTCGCCCGTTCAGAATCCACGTTTTCACTCCGTTCTCCACGAGCTTTTCTGCCAATGCTGTCTGCGTACCGAGAAACTGAGTGAAGATGACTAATCCGCCCTCCGTTCGGGTGAGTACCGGAAGAACACCGCTCTTTTTTTCCCAACTTCGTTCCATTGACGCATTTGTCTTCCATCGCGTTACCAGCTTCGGTTCGGGAAATTTGTCTAATGCCTCCATCCAGGCGGCCGGGCTGCTCCCCAGTGCTTGTAACAGCAACCGCCCCCAAAGACTGGCTTTGCCGGCAGGCAT
>JBEEIB010000372.1:0-3032 GCA_041167675.1 Verrucomicrobiota bacterium | reverse complement strand
ACGCGCGAAACTAGAGAACTCAGGACAATAGCGGCGATAAAAAAGGCGCCAATTTTTACACCATCGGGTCGCTCGACGATGTTAACCAAAGTCGTGTACATAAATACGAGCGTAATCAAGCCGAAGCATACGCCGGATACTGGATGAGCCTCTCGCCACACCGACAGAGTTACCGCCACCGCAGAAGGGGTCATAAGAACGAGCACGCCCGTTGCATACGCGCCGCCTTGCGCGTGCACGTTTGCGCGGAAGAAGAGTGTTACCGCAAATCCAATAGCCGTGTAGATCAGTATCAACGGACGCCTGGCGCGAGTCCATTCTGGCGCCATTCCGTACCGCGGCAGATAACGCGGCACTATGTTCAGAAGCCCTGCCATTGCCGAGGCTCCGGCGAACCACAGAATCGCAATGGTCGAAAGATCATAGACCGTACCGAAGGTTGCCAAGGAACTGGTGTGCTAGATACGCGAGCGCGCGTCCGTTAGCCGGTCCGGCCGGCTCGCCGTTCGGACCTGCGGAGCGGAAAGCGTCGGCTGGGATCAGCAGCGTAGTTATGAGCGCCGTGCTCAACAGCAAAAGGCTCATGACGTCAGCAGTAGACGATTGCGTGTGTCGGATCTTGCCGACAGGCCGAGGCCTCCTGGTCATCCGGCGCTCCTTTGACGAGTGGCATCATCGACACGCCGGTCTCGAAACCGGACAGACCCAGCGCTAGCTTCGGAAATAGAAGCAGGCTTAAACCGATCATCGCGAGTGGGCTACCATATTCGGCGAAAAGCGCGGTTTTCCAATTCGCAAACACGTGCGGGTGAGCCGCGATCTGCTCTATCCCGATAAGAACAACAATTAAATTAAGCGCCAAATACACGGCCACTAAGATGACGGCGATTCCAATGGCCTCCTTAAATCCCTTTAGAAACACCACTCCGAGCAGCGCCACTAGGAGCAGCTCGCGACTCCTCGTCTTGCAGCAGCAGGATCCAGGGCTCACGGAGCGAACTGAATAAGCGGGGGAGGGGAGAAGTTGTCCGGTATCTTCGCCCCCAGCCTTCCAAGTCCGGGCTCCAAGAATCCGGGCCCCTGCGGACGCCACGAGTTGAAAGTCACGGTAAACAGTCCGAGTGGCGGCAATATCATCTTTGAACAATAGCGGCCCGAATAGCTGGCAGCCCCAGCGCAGGGTCGGAAGCGTTGAGAAAAGCTACGCCGATGCTGCGGTCCCTATGCCGCTTTCCAGCATTGTGCCGCCGAAGAGCGAGAGGCCGGCTGCCCCGCAACCGCTCCGACCTTTCGGCTATTTTTAGACCCCCCGGGCCTCTCTATTTCCTCGGCCAATAAAAAAGCCACCAAAGAACTCCACTGCTGAGAATCGCATCTTGTCCGAGTTTTGGACTTCACCGGAATAAGAAAGGCTGTCTGAACGGCTTCGTTTGGTCGAAGACTTACAGGTCAGTAACTTCAACGGTTCTTTCAGGTCCTCATTGATGCGCTCGTCTTTTGCAAGTTCTGCATTGAACTCCCCATGCTCCATCAAGTAGCCGTTAAGTGGTGCCGAGGGCTCCAGCTGAGAGAGCCAGGCCGGGTTTTTCAGCGTGACCTTGTAGCTATTGGTCGCGGTACCTCGAGCGCCGCAAAACCCGGAAGCCTATCTGTAGAAAGTTGATATCCAGGCCTTCACCGAGGCTTCGCTGGGTCCCAGGCCGTACCTCGCTTCTTCTTCCATATCGAGAACAGTGTAGCAGCTGGTATGCTGGATATCTAAATTATCATAAGCAAAACTCCCAAACTGAAGCAGCCCCGTCATTGACTCGGGCATGCGACAAGGTTGATTCAAACCTGCCCAGAAACCAAGTTTGCTGACGGCTGGTACAGCCTGACCGGGAAGCTCGACCCCTTCAACGACCCGTCATTAAACCAATCGAGCCGGTACCAATTAAAATCCTGAAACCAACGCGGTATTCGCTCTATTTGCGCCTCTGCCGCGTTCTGCCGAAAATCGCATGGCAAAATCCAAACAGCGGCAGGAATAAGTTTCGGGCTGCTGATCAATCAGCATAATCGGTTCTTGAGATTCATTGATCCTGCCAGTCGTCGGGTGAAACCGCAGTGATGAACTCCGTGTTGACGAACCAGCGTGGCTTCTGGACGAGTGAGAATGGTCGAGATGGTAACAAATGTTTCGAAATTCCCAGCATGTTCCTAGCAGTCATGACGCGCGTCATAAAAGAAATCACCCCTTATTTTCCTTGCTGAGTCGCTCTAGAGCCTCTTCGACGGAAATCTGGGGAACCGATTCAGGTGGCTTTTGAGCGTCGAGAATTCGCTGACAGAATACGGCTGGACTATCAGTGGTAAGATAAGGATTCTCTTCCGCTTTTGACAACTGAAGATCCGCCGATGCAATTTCGGTTTGTAGTGCGCGCAAAATCTCTTGGTTTCCTTGCGCCTTAGCCAGATTTTGGGCGTGCAAAACCTTCATTATTTTGACGGCATTTTTCACATGCTCCAGGTCCTTTGCCTCGTCCTCGTCATGAGGAGAAATATCATGAAGGCGTAGATACTCGTCGGTTAAGATTGCAGTGATTTGATCATCGGAGAGGTTACTTGCGCTCATGGATTGTCCGATGCAGGATCTTCCTTTCTGTTTTCAACAATCTTCGCTTCAACTCTTCTCATATGTTCTCAGCACCAATTCGAAACAAATTACTAACGCGGCTGCATAAGGCGGCATCGGGCGCGCGCGTAAGTGCCCTGGTGCCTGAAGCCGGGCATATCCCCCAGTATTCTTCCCAAGGCTCCATCAGTAGTTCGCTCGTCGAGTAGGTCGTGGCGCTGAAAAAGCAGTAATTGTTAGCGATTAGCCAAAGAGGCCCGGTGACTAGGCGAATGCTTGTGGCGATCCCAATTGTTCTCAGATTTCTGAAATTTCGATATGCGTCCAGGGTCCAGTCTCTACCGCCTGCTCAACAAGACGCAATAGCTTGAACACGGTGGTCACGCGCAAATAGAGCAGCGAATCGCGCCGCCCGTTT
>JBEEIB010000371.1:0-3362 GCA_041167675.1 Verrucomicrobiota bacterium | reverse complement strand
CAGGTTCGAAGGTCTCGTCGAATTCATCTCTCTAAAAAGGACAACCATTCGTAACCTGGCGACGCGCTCGACAGCGAAGTTATTCACAATCCGGGGTCGCTCACGCTCGAAAGCCGGATAAAATTGCTTTCGTCCCCGGCTCGATGAATAACTTCGGACCGACTATAAGGACGACCGTTTTGGAACCCGGACCCTATCGCTTATTCGACATCAGGGGAAGTTCGGCGTACTTTCTTCACTCCAATGCGTTCTCAGAAAGACGGCGTTGAGCCGCTTCGCCAGCGCCTGCTCAATTTGCTGGCACACCCCAAATATCAACCGCTCAACAAGACGGATCTCGCGAAGCGTCTTGGACTCACGGTTGATGAGCGCTCCTCGTTCCGCCGTCTGCTAATTGATCTCGAAAAGCAGGGTAAAATCGCTCGGATCCGTAAGGAACGTTATGTCCTGCCGCAGGAGGCGGATCTCATCGTGGGGACCTTGCAGATGAATCCACAAGGATTCGGTTATGTCTTAAATGCGACGGGCGACGGTCTTGGCGATGTTTATATCTCGGCTGAAAACACCAGTACTGCGATGCATCGGGACAAAGTGGTCGCTCGGATCATTCGAGAAGAGGTGCCACAGCTGCGGTCTGGGCGCCAACGGGCTCGCCGCCAAGGCAAGGTGATCAAAATCCTGGAACGAGCCAACAAACAAATAGTCGGGACTCTGCAGCAATCGAAAAAGTTCTTCTATGTGGTGCCAGATGATCCCTGCCTCCTCCACGATATTTACGTTGAACTCGATCATGAGCGGCTACCGCGGCTGCCGCGAGTCAACGACAAGGTCGTGGTTCGACTGGAGGAATGGGAGAGCCGGCATCTCAATCCGGAAGGAGAAATCACCGAGGTACTGGGTCCTGCCCGAGCGCCGGGCGTTGATATTCTTGGGATCATCAAGAAGTACGACTTGCCCGTGGAATTCCCACCGGGAGTTTTGGAACAAGCCGAAAAAATTCCGCTCAGCATTCCGCCGTCTGCGCTGCGCCAGAGAGAAGATCTCCGTACGGTACCGGTCTTTACGATCGATCCGGAAGATGCCCGCGATTTTGATGACGCGATTCATATACGGCGCTTTGGTAACGAGTGGGAGGTCGGTGTGCATATCGCGGACGTCTCCCACTATGTTGCTCCTGGGTCGGCTCTGGATCGCGAGGCGTTCAAGCGAGGCAACAGCGTTTATCTACCGGATCGGGTGCTGCCGATGTTACCGGAGCGGCTGTCGAATGGTGTCTGCAGCCTGCGTCCGGATGAAGACCATCTAACCAAGAGCGTGGTCATCCGGTTTGATCAAGCAGGCCGTCCGAAGAGCCATCGATTGGCCGCGACGATCATCCGAAGCCGCTTTCGGCTCACTTATCGAGAAGCATACGAACGTCTACAGCGGCCGCCGCAAAATCAGCTCGATCATTTTCTCCATCAAGCATGGAAGATCGCGTCAGCTTTGCGGGAAAGGAGATTCAATAAAGGCGCGCTGGAACTTGATTTTCCTGAGGTCCGGGTTCGACTCGATCAAAGCGGGAAGGCCATCGGGCTGATTAAAGAAGAGAACGACATTTCGCACCAGTTAATTGAAGAGTTCATGCTTTTGGCCAACGAGATTGTCGGCCGAGAGACTAAAAATCGCGGACTGCCTAGCGTCTATCGGGTACATGAGGATCCGGATCCGGAAAAGCTGCTTGAGTTCCGGGAGCTCGCTCGCATGCACGGGCTGACGCCGGGTGACCTCTCGCAGAAGCGGGAGATGCAGCGGTTTTTAAAATCGATCGCCGGGCGGCCGGACGAGGGTTTGTTAAAGGTCAGTTTGCTCCGCAGTTTGCGGAAAGCGATCTATTTGCCCACACCGCTTGGGCATTTCGGTTTGGCCAAGGGCGACTACACGCATTTTACCAGTCCGATCCGCAGATACGCGGATCTCATTGTCCATCGAACCTTCAGCGCGTTGCTTTCGGACCAGTCGGACCGAAAACGACTGATACGTTCGAGCCGTCTAGACGAGGTGTGCGAGCATATTTCTACGACTGAGCGCATCGCCGCCGACGCCGAACGCGAAGCGGTGCGCCTGAAGAAACTCGAATATCTGGAAAGTTTAATCGGTAGCCCGCAGCGGTTCCAGGCCACTGTCCTCGAAGTGCGCAATTACGGATTGTTGGTAGAGGTTCCGGACGCGCTAATCACTGGGCTGATTCACGTTTCGTCATTGGGAGGCGATTTCTTCATTTACGACGGAGCCAAGCAGCAGATGTATGGACGTCGAACACGGTTTACGCTGGGGCTGGGAGACGTGCTCGAGGTTGGAGTCGCGCGCGTGGACCGATTCAAGCAGCAAGTAGACTTTACGTTTGTCCGCAAGGTGCCGCGGGTTGGCGAACCAGAGGGATCGCGGGATGCCCACCACGAGAAACGGAATACCCGGGGCAGGGTTCATGAGCCCAGAAATCGCAGATAGCTCGGTTGCTGACTCGAGAGGGGGCTCGCGAACTCCTCACGGCCAACAACTAACGATGCGACCAACACAATTAGCTATTTACTGGGAGAGAAAAGTATGCGAACAAATAAGATTCTCCCCTTGATTGTGCCGATAGAGGTAGAGCAAGTGGATGGGGATCCCTCCAAGTGTCATGGACAATGTTATTGTTACGAGAGAGCTACAAGTCGAGCGTAAACATTTCTTCATAGAATTCAGAGAGAACGAGCGGGGCCGCTTCATGCGAATCACGGAAGAAGCGCATGGCAGACGCAACACGATAATCATCCCCAGCACAGGTCTGGATGATTTTATGTCCGCGGCTGGTGAAGTCATTCAGTCCGCCGAACGCGTTCCAGCCAATTCTTAGTAGAACTGTTCTCTGAGCACATCCAGCCGGGCAGGCTCGTACCCTTTTTTCGGATGCCGAGCTAGCCCGAGCCTTTGCCATTCCCAGGCCTCGACTTAAACAGGAGGCCGCGAAGAAAGATTCTTAAACAAAGAGATCGCAAAGACCTCAAAGAGGGGTGCCGGCTCATTCCCAGACCCCCGGGTTCTTCAAGGTTACGGCCACCTGATTGTAAATCTGGAAGACCTACTCTCTTCTCTCTGAGATCTCCGCGACCTCCTGTTCAAAGTCTTTCTTTGCGACCTTTTGTGGAACCTGTTCTTTCTAACGAACAGGAGTCCGCGAAGGAAGATTCTTAAACAAGAACATCACAGCGCGGCGTAGCCGCAAATTGGTCTTGGTTAGCGATCCGGTGATTCCCGCGGCGAGGTAGGGCGTGTCGCTCCGCGACCGCCGAATCATTGATTAGCCATTGCCCAGCTAGGCCTGGTCAGCTGGCCACCCA
>JBEEIB010000370.1:0-19639 GCA_041167675.1 Verrucomicrobiota bacterium | reverse complement strand
CGCGCACCGCCAGGGCTACATAGGCAAGAGATCGAGTAATCGGAAAATAGTCGGTTTTGTTCATGAGTGGACCTCTGGTTGTTTTTTTCGGGGGACCGGAACCTCGCCAATAGTGTGTACACTTTCCGTCAGAGGGTCAACCGGAATTCTTAACCGCAACCGACCAATTTCCGATCAGACTGAACAAAATGATCCACCAGATCGTCACTCAACCAACTTGAAGTGTATACAGTTCTAGTTAGATTGGATCCCTCACCGTTGTCAGTGTTCCCCAGCCAAAAGAAGAACCTGCATTCTGCGCCCCCACGAACGAAAGTCAAAAGCAGCAATACCGATTTCGCTATGATTACTACCCTTAAACCTGGCCGTAACCTCGATGAAAGACAGCAGGCGGAACGCAACGTCCGGAATACCGTCGAAGAAATTATCGAAAAGGTCCGTAACCAAGGCGACGCTGCCATTCGGGAGCTGTCGGTGGGATTCGATAAGTGGGACCGCGAAAGTTATCGACTGAGGACATCAGAAATCGAGCAGCTGCTCGATTCCGTTCCCAAAACTGTGATCCGGGACATCGAGTTTGCCCAAAAGCAGATTCGCACGTTCGCCCAGGCACAAAGGAGAGCGCTTGCCGACATCGAGATTGAAACCGTTCCGGGAGTTCGGCTGGGGCACAAGAACATTCCGGTCAACAGCGTTGGAGCGTACGTTCCGGGCGGAAGATATCCGATGGTGGCGTCCGCCCATATGAGCGTCGTCACCGCAAAGGTGGCCGGCGTTAAACGGGTGATCGCTGCTACCCCTCCGCTCAAAGGAGCACCACCAGCAGCCACCGTCGCAGCGATTGTCCTCGCCGGGGCAGATGAGGTTTTTGTCCTCGGAGGAGTTCAAGCCATCGCAGCGTTCGCGCTGGGAACCGAAACGATCAACCCCATTGATATGCTGGTCGGACCCGGCAACGCTTATGTCGCAGAGGCCAAACGCCAACTTTTTGGGACGGTTGGTATCGATCTTCTGGCTGGTCCGACCGAGACCTTGATCATTGCCGATGATACCGCCGACGTTGAGATGGTCGCAACCGACCTCCTGGGTCAAGCCGAGCACGGTCCGACGTCGCCGGCAGTCCTCCTCACGACCTCCCGATCACTGGCTGAAGCGCTTCCGGCCGAGATCGAGCGACAACTGAAAGAGTTGCCCACCGCAGATGTTGCCGGTGTCGCTTGGAAGAATTGCGGGAGCATCATTCTGGCCGACTCCGAAGAGGAGATGATCGCCCAAGCCGACAAAATTGGCTCCGAGCATGTCCAAGTGCTTACCCGTGATCCGAAAATCTTCCTGGACGGAATGACCAACTATGGCGCCTTGTTTCTAGGCCCCGAAACCAACGTGGCGTTTGGCGATAAGGTGATTGGAACGAACCATACTCTCCCCACCAATCGCGCCAGTCGATACACTGGTGGACTCTGGGTTGGAAAATTCCTTAAGACGGTCACTTACCAGTCCTGCACTCCAGAAGCGAGCGCCCTGATCGGCGAGTATTGTTCGAGGCTGTGCGAAATCGAGAATTTCGCCGGCCACAAAGCCCAAGCTGATCTGCGGGTGCGTCGTTACGGCAAGCGGTCATAGAAGAAAAGCCGGAGTCATCCGCTTTGGTACACACCGCAACCTGAATCGCGACCACGGACGCCGTCTCAGGCCCGATTTTGAAATCAGAGAGTTTAAAAAAGAAAGGAGCGACCAGATGTCAGCTGTCCAAATCACCGATCACCAAGGCAATAAAGTTTCTCATGGCCGGGTCTTTGTAAACGGAGTTCGCTTGCATTACATAGCCGCCGGTGCGGGAGCCCCCTTGCTGCTCTTGCATGGCGTGCCAAAAACATCGTTTTACTGGTACCGAATCATTCCACTGCTTACGCAGCATTTCACGATCGTTGCTCCAGATATCAGGGGCTTTGGCGATTCCGCCAAGCCGCATGGCGGATACGACATGAAGACGATTGCCGAAGATCTTGCCCAGCTGATGAGCGCGCTAGGCCACGACACCTTTTGCGTGGCCGGGGAAGATTGGGGCGCCGCCTTCGCATACGCTCTCGCCGCATCCAAGCGCGATCGAGTGAAAAAACTGTCCTTCGGCGAAATGCTTTTGCCTGGATTTGGAATCGAAAAATGGTCATTCCTGAATGAAGAGAACGTCAATTCGACGCACTGGTCCTGGCACGTGAACTTCTTTTATCTGCGCGACGTTCCAGAGATGCTCATTCAAGGTCGTGAGGCAATATTTTGGTCGACTTGGATAAAAAATGAAACGTTCGATCCAAGTTCTATTTCGGAGGAGGCGGTAGCTGAGTGGGTTCGTTGCGCATCAGCGCCCGGCGGCCTGCGCGGAATTTTCGAAGTCTACCGGGCGCATTTCGAAAATGCCAGACAGACCGTTCAATGGGCAGCGAACAAACTTGAGATACCGGTCCTTGCTATTAGTAGCCAGTACTTCATGAAAGAAGAGCCCTTGCGCCAGATGCAACAAGTCGCGCGCAATGTCGAGTATGTAGAACTTGAGCGTTGCGGGCATAGCATGGCCCTGGAGCAACCAGAAATATTGGCCGCGGCGATGCTTGATTTTTTTCGAGGCTAGGCTTGAGGTAGTTAGCAGTTTCTAGTTTGGCGGATTGTCCCGAACTCGACTGATGCCCTAGAACCCTGCAAGCACAACCTTACCCAGCATATGGCCTCTTTCCACCAGAGCATGCGCACGTTTGAGGTTAGCCGCATTGAGTGGCCCTAGCTGCTCCGTTACCGTTGTGCGCAGCGCGCGAGCGTCGAGCAACAGCGCGACTTCGTTGAGAATACGTTGCTGGACAATCATGTCTGGCGTAGCAAACAGCGGACGGGTGAACACCATTTCCCAGTGGAGCGAAGCGCTTTTCGTCTTCAGTGGCGCGGCATCCAGGCTATCGTGGTCGTCGATTACTGCAATCCTGCCTTGTGGGGCAAGAATGTCTACGAGTGCACGGAAGTGATGCGCCGTATGAGTTAGCGCCGCGATGTGCGTGATCGGCGATGCGCGGATAGCGGCGACTTCATCGATAAGCGACTGGGAATGGTCAATGACATGATGCGCACCCAGCGACAGACACCAATTTCGGCTCTCCTTGCGCGCTGCCGTTGCAATCACCGTGAGGCCAGTAAGCCGGCTGGCCAGCTGGATCAGAATCGAGCCGACGCCGCCGGCGCCGCCGACAATCAACAAGGTGCCTGCAGCCGGCGACTTGCCGGGCACAACTCCTAGACGGTGAAACAATAGTTGCCATGCGGTCAGCGTTGTGAGCGGCAGAGCGGCGGCCTCGGCGAAACTAAGGCTGGAAGGTTTGCGGCCCACCAGGCGTTCATCGACCGTATGGAGCTCTGCGTTGCCACCCGACCGGGTGATGGTGCCGGAATAAAAGACTTCGTCACCGGCTTGGAACCCGCTGACCTCGGTGCCAACCGCTTGGACGACGCCTGCGACGTCCCATCCGAGAACATCGACATCGTCAGGGACGGAAACACTGCCCATGCGCACCTTGGTATCGACCGGATTGACCGACACAGCACGCACCGCGACCAGCAGATCGCGATGGCCGGGCACCGGGGGCTGGCGTTTAACATCAACCAGACAGTCGTTGGCCGAAAGAGAAGAGGCTTTGCGGAAGGCGATCGCTTTCATAACGAAATTGAACTAACTGTATACACTTTGGCCTAATCGCAACTAGTTATCACTTGTTTTCTCAGAACGAATGCCTCACGTGATTAATCAGTGCATTCGGAAACCCACTAGCTATTCCTCCAAATTTCGCGCGAGCCGCGGCGTAGCCAATTCATTGGTCCTCCTTCCGCAGCGGGAATTCAGGTGAAGCGACTTCTGCGGCCAACTCGTTAATCCGCTCACGTAGCCAGCGATGAGCCGGATCGGCCGCTCGGCTCCGGTGCCACACCTGGCTCACCTCAAAACCTGCTACCTCGAACGGCAATGCGAAAAGACGGAGCCCAAGGTGCCCAAGATGTCGCTTGGCTAATCGTTCCTCGATCGTCGCGAGGAGCGGAGTCCGCTCAATCACAAACGGAGCCGCCAGAAAATGTGGAATGCTCGTCACCACTCGTCGTCGCAAGCCGTGTACCCGAAATAATGCCTCGTCGAAATCGCCCAGCATCGCATCCGGGCCAACTCTATTCTCCCGCGAACTCACCACCAAGTGCGGATTCGCCAAATATTGCTTCAGAGTAAGGCGATTTCTAGCCGGTAGCGCGTCGTTGCAGTCGCAGCCGACACAAACCCAGCGTTCTGAGAAAAGGGCCTCGCTCGCGTGCCAACTCTTTGTCTCCGGGAAATAACCGATCGCTAGATCAATAGCGGACGCGTCGAGCAAATCCAGCCCGGTACCGCGATCTACCGCGCGAACACTGAGGGTAACGCCGGGCGCGATCTTCGCACAAATACGCACGAGCGATGGCAGCAGCGTGAACTCGACGTAATCACTCATGCCCAGCGTGAAGGTGTGGTGGGATCGCGCGGAATCGAACGGCGTCGGCAGGCGCACCGCGGTCGCGATACTATCGAGCGCAGCGCGAATCGGGGCCGGCCAACGCTTGAGCGCGCGGCGTTGGTATCATGCCCGCCGGCGTTTTCACAAAGAGGGCATCCCCGAATAGGGCTCGCAGCCGCGACAAAGCATTGCTGGTCGCGGACTGAGAAAGACCGACTTGCTTGCCAGCACGGGTAACGCTGCGCTCAGTCATCAGCGCATCGAATACATGGAGAAGGTTGAGATCCACTCCGGATAGGCCCACATGCTTATTCATAGAATCAATGTGACTCATCATGACATCCCATTGGTGAATATGCCAGTCCAACGGTAACGGCTCGATCAGACGATGAGCACGACCACCTTGGGATTCAAAAAAGCGCTTTTGCGTTTCGCTCTCACCGCGCTGCTGCTTCCGGGTCTCTTCGCGCGCGCAACTGACCGCGCTCTCGTGAAGCGACTCGATGCAGTCGTCGATCGCGCCCTTGCCGGAGAGCGAATCGTCGGGGTCGTGATCTTCGTCGCGCGCGATGGCGAAATCGTTTACCATCGCGCCGCCGGCTTCGCGGACCGCGAAGCGCGCAAGCCGATGCGCGAAGACGCGGTGTTTCGCCTCTCTTCGCTCACGAAACCGTTCGTCACGACTGCGGCACTCTCGCTGATCGAGAAACACCCGCTTGGCCTCGACGATCCGGTGACTAAATGGGTTCCAGAATTCCGGCCGAAGCTGCCCGACGGACGCGAGCCGGTCATCACGATCCGGCAGCTCTTCACGCATACCGCGGGGCTCACCTATGGTTTTTTTGAACCGAAAAACGGCGCCTACCATCGCGCTAAAGTTTCGGATGGGATGGACCAGCCGGGACTCGATTTGGACGAAAATCTGCGCCGACTCGCTTCGGTACCGCTCGTCTTCCCGCCCGGCACGGCGTGGGGCTACTCGCTCGCGACAGACCTGCTCGGGAAAGTCATCGAGCGCGCGGTCGGAGCGCCATTGCCCGAGGTTGTGCGACGCACGGTAACCGAGCCGCTCCAGCTGCTCGACACCGATTTCGTGATCCGCGATCGCGCGCGGCTTGTCACGCCTTACGCGGACGCGACACCGCGACCCGCGCGGATGAGCGATTCTCAGGCAGTGCCGTTCGGTGTCGGCGCGATCCGCTATTCGCCGTCACGAATCTTCGACCCGAAATCGTATCCCTCCGGCGGCGCGGGCATGGTCGGCACGGCAGGCGATTTTCTGACTTTGCTGGAGACGCTGCGCACCGGGGGCGGAAAAATCCTTAAACCCAAAACCACCCGCATAATGACGAGCAACGCCATCGGGGATCTTCCCGTCCCCGCCCTTGGCGCGGGCTGGGGCTTCGGCCTCGGCATGGCCGTGCTCAAGGATCCGCTAGCCGCACGTAGCCCGCAGGCGGCTAGCACCTGGCAATGGGGCGGCGTCTACGGACACCACTGGTTCGTCGATCCGAAAAATCGCCTCTCGGTGGTTGTCCTGACCAACACCGCGATCGCCGGAATGATCGGCGCATTTCCGGACGCGTGCCGCTCTGCGATCTATGGTCGCTGAGTCCATTTCTCCGCCGACCAATTCATCAACAACAAACACCAATGCGCATGAAAATCGGAATCATCAACGCTGGAAACATCGGTGGGACGCTCGCGAAGGTCTGGGTCAAAGCCGGCCACGAGGTCATGGTTAGCAAGGACGGCAACCCGGCCAAGCTCCAGTCGCTCCTTCAGCAGCTCAGCTTACGGGCGCAGGCGGGCTCGTTAGCCGAAGCCGCACGGTTTGGCGAAGTAGCGCTTTGCTCAGTTTATTGGCCGCACTTCGAAGCCGTGTTGGACGCCATTGGGCCGCTCGAAAATCAAATCCTGATCGATACCATCAATCCTCTCAAAGTAGACGAGACTTTTCGGCATGCACTTGATACCGAGTTTCTGCGTCATACCGCGGCATCGTTGGAACTGCAAAAGCGGCTGCCGAAGGTACGAGTGGTGAAGCCTTCAGCACACTGGCAGCACCACTCCTCGACAGTGCCGCATGGATTGGAGCACCCGTGAAACCATCCATCCTCGTTGCCGGCGATGATGCCGAAGCTAAGCGGATCACTGGGACCCTGGCTGAGAACGCCGGCTTTCCTTGGCTCGATGTCGGCCCGCTCAAAATGGCGCAGAGTATCGAGCGGCTGCCGCTCCTTATACACAGTATCGCCGAGGCGAATGGCGGAGACGACGGATTGCCGCGTTTCAGCATAACCTTCCTCACTCCCCCCTTCAGTTGGATTTGGGTTGGCGAGGGGTTGAGCGCCCATATCTTGGAGTATCAGCACGTGATGCGCGTCACGGCTCGCAAAAGGGCCAGATTACGAACATGAAGCTTAACGACCAGACTGCAGTCATCATTGGTGGCACTGGCGATATCGGCCGTGCCACGGCCCGCCTGTTCATCGAAGCCGGAGCCAATGTCGTCATCACCGGTCGCTCGCAAACTCACACGGGAACGCGAGCCTCTGTGCTCGGTGGGCAGGCACGCGGCATTGCGGTCGATCCGGGCGATGAAGCACAATTACGCTCACTTTTTGCCGAGACCGGGTCTTTCGATTACCTCCTCTTGACCCTCGGCACGCAAGCCGTGACGATGCCTTTTGCGCAGCTCCCCGAAGAACAGCTATTGCGTGGCATGAACGAAAAATTTCTCTACTACACACGGGCGCTCCGGACCTCGCTGGGAAAAGTAAAACAATCGGTTACCTGGCTTACTGGCGCAGCAGCGCGCACGGCTTTTGTGGGGATGAGCAACTACGCAGCGCCGAATGGCGCGCTTCATGCCATGATTGGACCGTTGGCTTTGGAACTCGCGCCCGTACGCATCAACTGCGTGGCTGCCGGGCTAACACGGACGAATTTCTGGAGCAAGCTCGGCATGTCCGACGAAGTGCAAGCCGCGATGTTCGCCGACGGCAAACGATCGATCCCTTTGCGTCACGTCGCTGCACCTGAAGAAATCGCGCATGCATTACTCTTTGCCGCTACCAACCCTTATACTACTGGGACTATTCTTGACCCGAATGGCGGCTTGCACCTCGGCCGAGTGAGCGCGCGGTCGGAAGAACCTTCATTCGGAAGCGTCCGGGGAATGGCGAATAACCGTTAGCAGATTACGAACGCCATAGTTGCTCGAGGCATAGCCAAGGTCCGATCTCCCGGTAGTTGCCAACGGCGACTACCCGCTAACATCCAGGAACCTGATAGCTCGCTCGATCACCGCATGGTCCCGCAAGATTCTCCAATGTCCAACTCCGGCGGGGACTAATTCGGCTCCTGGCCACGTGGCTGCAATCGCTTCTCCGTGCGAAAAGGGAAGATCACGGTCCGCCGGATCATGAAAGACAAGGAGGGGAGCATCGAATCTGCTGGCCATGAGCGGGACTGAAACAATTTCGGCCGAGTAACGAGCCGCGAACCTTTGCCTAAGCTCCGCAGCGACTGGTTCCGGGATTTGGCGCAAGCGGATGAATTCTTCCAGCAAAGAACCAATCAATGCCGCCGGCGCGAGAAATACGACCCGATTTGCCCTGAGACCTTGAGCTAGAGCAATGGCGCTTCCCGCCGCACCAAGCGAATGCGCGATGATTCCATAGACTGCATCGCCGGCAACCGCTCGAGCAGCTCGCGCGAACGCCGGACCACTAGCGAATGAGCCGGAAGAAGCGCCATGAGCCGGAGCGTCAAAGGCAATCACTTCAAATCCAGCGTCGACCAGACGGGGGATCAGAGCGAAAAACTGAGCTGCTCGCCCGCCCCAACCATGAACCAAAAGCACCCGTTTGCTCCCCGAACCCCAACGATAATAGATGATCTGTTCCTCCGGGTTTTCCGTACCAGGTCGCAATGTCAATTCGGCTTGATTAGCCGTCGCCAGAATCTCCGTCTCTCGCTTCAATTGACGCAATGGCGGCGGTGGACGCAAAAATTCCTGGAGAGCTAAGGTAGAGTCCATGGATGAAATAGTGATGGGTGATCACTAGTCATCAGTGATCTCCAAACAGATAGGCGGATCAATTTGCTTACCGGGCCAATTTTCAATGAGATTCCCCCAACGACCGATTACCGATCACTGCCAACCGGCGCCTCCATCGTGCCCTTAAACTTCGGAGCTTCCTCTTCAATCCCAAAATTCACCGCGTATAACGACTCGATCCGATCCATCTCTTCTTGAGTCAGTGCCGGAGTGTCTGGAGCTTCGGCGAATTCGGTGAGCTGCTTTTCATCGTAGATGTTTGGCAGAGTCGACGCTACCCTTGGGTCGTGGAGCAGCCATTGCAGCGCCGCCTGTCCAAGGGTTCGCTCGGAGCTCTGCAAAAATCGCAATTGCTCAACCTTCTTCACACCATTAAGCAACCAGCTACGGGGTCGGTGATTGCGATGGTCATTCGGCGGAAACTGCGTTTCCGCAGTGTAGTGCCCTTCCAACATCCCAGATGAATGGGTTACCCGGATCAGGAACATGGAATCGCGACCGGCCTCAGTAGCAGCATCCTGGATCGCTCTGCCCGGATGTTGCTCCAAAATGTTGTAAATATGCTGAAGACTCGTGAGGTTCCTGCGCTGGACACAATTTACGCCTTCATAGAGCCAACCAATTGCCGGTCCGAGTGCCACACCAAAATAGCGGATCTTGCCCGTACGCTGAAGCTCAGTTAGAGTTTCCCAAACGGAATCGCCGTCGACTTGTTCCATTCGGATATTATGCAGCTGGAGGAGATCGATCCGATCTGTCCGAAGCCGGGTCAAAGCCGCATCCGTCGCTCCTCGAATCGCTTCTGAGGAAAAATCCTGGGGTATCTCTCGCTGTCCTCTTCGCTCGTTGCCATGATGCACAAAATCGTAGCCAACCTTGGTGGCGATTACGATTTGATCACGCTGCGCCGGGAACGCTTCAGCAATCAGCTCTTCGCTCAACCCATTTCCGTAGGTATCGGCCGCATCAAACAACGTGATTCCAAGATCAAACGCGCGGCGCATGAGTTCTGTCGCCTCAGACCTCGTAAAATTGCCCCACCATCCGGTAGAGAGAGTCCAGAGACCAAAACCGATTTCGCTGACGATAAGGTCGGTATTGCGGTAAGTACGATATTTCATGGCGCACCGGCATTATTGTGTCGATCAGCCCTGGCTGCAACCCGGCCGAGAAATCGGGAGGGACCGGCCGACATCGCCTTCGATGCGTCATGCCTAATCCGTATGCGCCGGGGTGACGCCGGATCCTCGCGATTCGTGGCGCTTTTCTTGCTGATATTCTTCCACTTAGTTTTTCAGGCTTGATTGTTTTGATCTCAGCGAGTGATGTAACCAAACTTGACCGCCGAATGTGGCAGGAATCGAGATAGATAGGAGAACGCAATTATGCAATCTGTTCGGACTTTTAATGTGTCGCCTCGACTGCCCGACGTGCTGGAGCCGCTTAATGACCTGGCTCGGAACCTCTGGTGGACTTGGGAGCCCGACGCCCGCAAGCTTTTCCGGGATCTAAACCCGACGTTATGGGATCAAACCAATCACAATCCCATCCGCATGCTGCAACTTTCCAAGCAGGGCCGCCTCGAGGAAATCGCGTCGGACGAAGATTACTTACGCAGGATGCGCCACGTCCACGAACAATTCCGAGCGTACATGAGTCGTACCGACACCTATGGAAAACAGCGTGCCGGTGCTCCATGCATCGCTTACTTCTCCGCCGAATTCGGTTTTCATGAGTCGGTGCCGAATTACTCGGGCGGCCTGGGAATTCTTTCGGGTGACCATTGCAAGTCGGCCAGCGATCTCGATCTGAATTTTTACGCCGTCACATTGCTCTACCGGCACGGCTATTTTAAGCAGCAGATCGGTAAGGATGGTTGGCAGGAAGCGGTGAGCCTGAACCAAAACTTTCACCACTTGCCGGTGCGTGACGCACGAGTCGGCGATCAGAGCGTGTTCGTGACGGTCGATATTCTCGGGCGCACCGTCACCGCCAAGGTGTGGGAGCTCCAGATCGGTCGAATCAAATTGTTCCTGCTGGATACCGACATACAGCAGAATTCGCCGGAAGATCGCTTAATTACGGAACAGCTCTACGGCGGTGATACTGACATGCGGATTCGCCAGGAAATTGTTCTCGGGATCGGGGGAGTTCGCGCACTCGATGCCCTGGGCATCAAGCCGGACGTCTATCATATGAACGAAGGACACTCGGCATTTCTCTCGCTCGAAAGGATTCGGCAGTATGTCCAAGAAAAAGGCATGAGTTATTATCCGGCGCTGCAGATGGTAGCCGCCTCGAACGTTTTCACCACTCATACGCCTGTTCCAGCCGGCAACGACGCTTTCTCCCGCGATCTGGTCGGGCGCTATCTCGGTAAATACGCGCACGATTTTGGCTTGAGCTTCGATGATTTATTCGCGTTTGGACAGCCAATGCTCAATCCGCCTCCCTTGTTCAGCATGACCATTCTGGCACTGAGAACGAGCCGGCGTGCGAATGGCGTAAGCAAGTTGCATGGCGAAGTCAGTAAGGGCCTGTGGCAAGATGTTTGGGCCGGCGTTCCCTTACAAGAGGTGCCCATCACCAGTATCACCAATGGCATTCATACCAAGACTTGGACGGCACCAGAATTTCATCGGCTATATGAAAAATACTTGGGCGCAGATTGGGCAGACCATCTTACCGATGTCGAGTATTGGCGGCGTGTGATCGATATCCCAGATGAGGTCCTTTGGGAGACCCATCAGCTGCTCAAGCGTCGATTGATCGAGTTCGTTCGTGAGCGACTACGGATCCAGCGAGCGCGCATTGGCGAATCGCCTGAGCAATTGCGCAAGATCAACAGCATACTTAATCCGGACGTGCTGACCGTTGGCTTTGCTCGGCGATTTGCGACATATAAAAGAGGTACTCTCCTCTTTTCCAATAAGGAGCGACTGCTCCGCCTTATCCAGAATGCTGAACGGCCGGTGCAGTTCATTTTCGCCGGGAAATCGCATCCGAAGGATGAGGGTGGCAAAAGGATCATTCAGGAAGTGTACAATGCCTCACGCGAAGTGGGCTTCGAGCATGCCGTTGTGTTCGTTGAAGACTACGACACCTATATCGGCCGTCGCTTATACCAGGGGGTCGATGTTTGGCTTAACAATCCCCTTCGTCCGCTCGAAGCCAGCGGAACCAGCGGAATGAAGCTTCCACCAAATGGCGGTCTGAATTTCAGCGTTCTCGATGGGTGGTGGTGTGAGGGTTACAACGGTAAAAACGGATGGCCGATCGGGCCGGAAATCTCAGGTGGTAGCGTCGAATTCCAAAATGAAGTCGACATAGATAGTATGTTCAACATTTTGGAGAACCAGATCATCCCTCTTTATTATGCTAAACCGGATGGCCGTTTACCGCTGGCCTGGTTACAACTGATGCGGGAGTCCATGCGCAGTGTAACACCGGTGTTTAATACGCATCGGATGGTGAAAGAATACAATGAACGGCTCTACGAGCCCGCCGCGAAAGCAATTCAAGCCCTAGGCGCCAACAGTTATCGAGCAGCTACCGAGCTGGCGAAATGGAAACAAAACACCCGTGCCGATTGGGGTAAGATCCGCATCGAAGAGGTGAACGCTTCGCCGTCCGAGATTGGCGATCTCTTTGTTGGTGAGACGTTACAGATAGAAGCGAAAGTATTTCTGGGCCCAGTTGATCCCTCGCATGTCCGGGTACAGGCCTATATCGGTAAGAGCGACGATGGATCGCTCAGCGAACCGTTTACAATTGATCTTCAAGAGATAGAAAAAGGCGCAGCACCCGGACAATTCACATTTAAGGGAGTTATCAAAGCTACCGAGAGCGGGAGTTATGGATTTAATGTTCGCGTTATCCCCACCCATCCCTACTTGAATCAAGGCCATGAGCTGCGCCTGATCACCTGGGCGAAGTGATGGACAGATTAGAAATCCGGAATCCGAAATCTGGAAGGAACCGCATGCGAGAAATTAGATGCGGCAGCGGTAATTGAGTAATGACTGATGATCAGCAATTCCCCCAGGCTTCCGGCTGCATACTTCGGCTTCCTATTCTAAATTCTAGATTCTTGATTCTAGCTTCATGAAGCTCGCCTTCTCGACCTGCTGGAACTCCGTCCGTCATCAACGAGGGGACGAAATGCTGCAGGAAATTGTCGATCTTGGCTTTCGAGCAGTTGAATTGGGTCATGGGATTCGCACCTCTTTGGTGGAAGGGATAAATCGGTTTCTTTTAGACGGCGCACTGGAAATAACCAGCTTGCATAATTTTTGTCCGTTACCGGTTGATATCATGCAGGCTGCGCCCGACTGCTTTCAATGTACTTCCCATCGGCCAAGCGAGCGGGCTCGGGCCTTCCGCCACACGCTGGAAACAATCGATTGGGCGGCTAAGCTCGAAGCAAAACGAGTGGTACTGCATCTCGGATCGGTACCAATGGCAAAGATGTCTAGACGTTTGCTCGATTATCTGCAGATCGGGAAAACATCTGATCAGAAGTATTTGAACTGGAAGCAAAAAGCAGTCCGAGAACGGGCTAAACTTGACTATTATACGCGGGTTGCCGACTGGCTTAGCAAAATTGTGGAACATGCAAAGCAAGCCGGGATCCGGCTCGGCGTCGAAAATCGCTTCGAGATTGACACCTTTCCGTCAGAGGAAGAATTTAGACGGCTCTTCCAAGACTTTGATGCAGAAGTGCTCGGTTATTGGCATGATTTTGGGCATGCCCAGATCCGGCAGCATTTGACACTTTCGAACCATCGTGAGTGGTTCATTGAAATGTTACCACGCTTGATCGGGTGTCACGTACACGACGTAAAAAATCCGGATTCCGACCATCAACTTCCGTTCGTCGGTGACACGCCGTTTTTGCAATTGGTTCCTCTGATTTCCGCATCTGTTCCTTTGGTTTGGGAGCTTCGTCCAACCATCAAGCCGGCTGAAATTAGAGTCGCTCTGCAGTGTTGGAACGCAGCATTCAAGAATGATAACGAATCTCTCGCCTTATCAGGGTGATGCTGCGCCGCATCTGCGGCCCTTGGTTATTCTGCATTTCGCTGTTACCGCTGATGGCAAAGTTTCCACCGGCCATTATACGCCTGCTCATTTTACGTCCGCTCGCGACAAACAACGACTGTTGGAGATAAGGGCGCTGGCGGACGCCGTTCTAGTTGGGCGCGGTACGCTGGAAACAGATCGAATGGCCATCGATTTGCCTGACCAACGAGTACGCCAACGGCGGATTGAAGAAGGAAAATCCGAGTATCCGCTTCGAGTAATTCTTTCCGGATCCGGGAATATCTCGACTGCACTGCCGGTCTTTCAAAAGGGAAACGCTCCGATATTAATTTATTCGACCGAAAGAATGGCGCCATCCCAACGACGCTTACTCAGCGAGCATGCGACCGTCCATCTTTCCGGCAGTGACGAGGTCGATGTTTTCTGGATGCTCGGACATTTATATGAGCATTACCAGGTACGGTCTCTGGTCTGCGAAGGAGGACCTACCCTCGTGAAGACTTTGGCCAATGTCGACGTCATCGACGAAATCTACTTGACGATAACCGCAAAAATCTTTGGCGGCGCGGCTGCTCCCGGGTTGACTGGCTTGCCTGGAGAATTTCTTCCCGCTAGCCGCCAATTCCAATTAATCGATATCGATCGGGGAGACAATGAATACTATCTCCGGTACCGACGGAAGCCCTAACTGCATGCACCAAGTCAACTCGATCGTTATGTGCGCGCCGAAACAGCGCATCTTTGAAACAGCAGCCGATCTTGAAAAATGGCCGACCTTCCTCCCCCATTACCGATTTATCCACTATTATGAGCGAGGCCTGGAACGCAATGTCGTGAGGATGGCTGCGCGGCGCGATTTCATTCCCATCTCTTGGGTCTCAGAAGAAATTATCGATCGCAGCAAGCTTGAAGTGCGGTTTAGGCACCTCCAGGCTTGGACGAAAGGCATGGAGGTCATCTGGACGTTCGCGGAAACCAATGAAGGCATCCGCGTGTCCATCTTCCACGACCTTCACTTTCGCGTTCCAACTCTAGCTCCCTTGGCTGAACCGATAATCGGCGATTTCTTCATCGGACATATCGCCAATCAAACTCTCAAGCACATGAAGACTCACGTGGAACGCGAATGAGACGAGTTGTCATCACTGGATTAGGGCCGATTACCGCCATCGGCGTCGGTAAGAAAGCTTTTTGGGAAGGAATGACGAGCGGCAAATCCGGAATTGGACCAGTGACACGATTTGACCCCAGCTTGTTTAACGCTCGCAGCGCAGCGGAAATCAACGACTGGGAACCGGAAAAATTCTTCCCGTCGCAGCGCCTAAAGCGTTTGGATCGGTATGCGCAGTTCGCTGTCGGTTCGGCAAAACTTGCTCTGGAAGATAGCGGTCTCTCGTTCTCTCCGGAAGATCCACAAGCGCGAGTTGGCGTCAGCTTCGGGACGGCTTTGGGCGGTGTATCCAATGCAGAAAAGCAACATGTCTCCTTTGTCCACGGTGGCCCAAAATCGGTCCACCAGACTATCGCACTCCAAGTTTTCGGCGGTTCCGCCCATTGCAATATTGCGATTGAGTTCGGCTTGCGCGGTGTCGGCACTACGAACTCTAACAGTTGCGCGAGTGGGAATGTCGCGATCGGTGAAGGTTATCGATACATTCGCGACGGTTGGGCTGACGTGGTCGTCGCCGGCGGCGCCGAAGCGCCTCTGAGTCCCCTTTCGTTTGGAGCCTTCGCTTTCATTCGAACGATGAGTCGCTGCGACCCGTCGGTTGCTTGCCGGCCATTCGATCGCAATCGAGATGGATTTGTAATGGGTGAAGGCGCCGCCAGCCTGATCCTGGAGGAGTATGATCATGCTAAAGCACGCGGAGCGCACGTTTATGGTGAGGTGGTCGGATACAGTCTTAACAACGACGCGTATCATATGACCTCACCTTTACCGTCGGGTGACTCGTGCATCCGGGCGATGGAAGATGCGTTGAACGCGGCGCAAATCAATCCGGACCAGATCGATTATATCAGCGGGCATGCCAGCTCTACCCAACTCAACGACGCGAATGAATGCACATGCGTGAAAAAAGTGTTCGGCAGCGAAGCAACAAAAATTCCGGTGAGCGGCACGAAGGCCTTCTATGGTCATCCACTTGGAGCTAGTGCCGCCATCGAAGCCGCTGTCTGCCTTTTGGCGATGCAGCACGATTTTGTTCCGCCGACCCTCAACTACGAGACTTCGGATCCAGCCTGTGATCTGGATGTCGTACCTAACCAGCCACGGCAAAAAGCGATCAATCACGCACTGAGTAACGCCTTCGGTTTTGGCGGGATCAACTCGTGCGTGGTCTTCCGTAAAATTTGAACGGACACTAATGCATACGAATTCAAGAACAGTTATTCATGTCTATTCGTGGTTGTAACCACAGACCGACGCTCAATCCCTTTTGGTTAAGGCGGTTCGAGCTCACTGTTCCAATGCACGCCGACATAAAATTTAAACCGCTAATGGACACTAATGCACACGAATTCAAGAGCAGCCATTTCGTGGTTTCTACGGTAATTGCCAACTCTGTTTAAGACCAAGGTATACGGGCTCCGGCAACTGCACGAGCAACGGGTGTTTTTCTGCATCCAGCCAGTGAACAAGGAATTGGAGATCCTCCGGACTCATCGCCGTGCAACCAATTGTCGGGATTCCTTGGCCCTGCCAAAGGTGTAAAAATATGCACGATCCGAAGCCGGAATAAGGCTTCCAATTGTGCTCGACTACTACGATCCATCGGTACAAGCCATCCGGTCGAAGCATTTGCTCAGCGCTCGCCCAGTCGACCCGATCCACAGTAGTGCGATCAACAACCCGGTTGTAATACCGCGACTTTGAATCGTAGACCGCTTCCGTCGTGGCAGTTATCTGCCGATAAGGAAAGCGAAGCGCGGTTTTCAAAGGAGCGATTCCCATGCAACTATTCAACCGAAAGATGCCAGCTGGTGCTCGTCCGTCGCCTTCCTTTTTGCGTGGTTCTCCCATCACACCGGTACCATGAAGACCTATGCCCCAACCCAAACCATTCTTTCCTACAACACAAGGGAAGCTCGGCCGTATCCCGGTCCATTTGCCGTCCGAACTGCGCTCCAACAGCCGAATATTGCCGCTGGTCGACTTCCAACTCGGCACCACGACCAGGATCATCTGTTTGCATTCGGCTAACTCATTAATAGGCGTCGCCAGCTGGTAAGGCGCCTCCTGAGATAACACGCATCCAACCAGAAGCAGCAACATGCCAACTCCGACAAGAACCCTGCATAAAACCTTTTCCTTCATTGGCTGGTCCGGCTGCAGACAAAGTCCGATGATCGATAGCGGTTGCTTTGCCAACCGCTTCTGGCCGCTTTGCCTTCAACATTCTAAATTCCAAATTGGCGTCTTGCTTCCTGGCTTGTTGCAGTCCCTTTGACGACCTAATAACTTGCAGCCGACTCGGACGCTCATGAAATTCACACCCTGCCTCCTCTTTTTCGGATGCGCTGCCCTGCTCGCGGCGAGTACTGGCTGCACGCCCTCTTCCGGCGTTGACAACTCCGCAGCCATACGCTCCATCGGCTCGACCTCAGACGAAAGTCCGGATTATCAGCCGCCGCGTAGCCCTTCCCAAGAGGATCCGTTCAAAGGGTCACGCTAGTGTACCGTCTCACATATAATAATGACGTCACCATTATATGTGAGACGGCACACTAGTTGATCCCAAATTAGGGCTTAGCGCCCTTAGATCGTCGTTTTTCCCGTTTCAGTGTTCACTTCGACCAGCAAGCCACGCCACGTTTGGGCGAGAATGATAAGAGAGGTGGCGCTGTTCGGCAGGAGCCCTAGTTAAATGTCATAGCGCCTATTATCGCAGCACACTGATTGCCGTGTCTCCTGAGTCATCGATCGGCGTTGTCAGCCATTCGGGGCCTGACAACGCCTTGCGACAGGCCAAGCTTTCGCTGCCGTTGATAAGAAGGTTCGTGGTGATGAGAATACCCCCGGGGCGTAACAGCTCTTTGAGACCGGCTAAATCGGCGAGGGTAGGCGAATGTCCATCGAAGAATGCTAGGTCGTAGCCTTTCTGAAATGTTCGCGAAACCTCAAGGAAACTGCCCTGATGGATCCTGATGCGGCCACCAAAGCCGGCTTGATTGATATTCTTTTGCGCCAAGCGTACGTGTTCTGGATCCTTATCGATAGTGTCAACCGATGCTTTTGGCGCGCCATAGGCGAACCAGAGGGCCGAATAGCCAAGAGCGGTGCCGAATTCAACGATGCGGCGGGCCTCTTTGGTCGCTGCCATCACGCCAAGGAGCGGACCATTGCCGAATGGATAAGCCCAGCAACCGTGCTTTTCTCTATGGGCTCCAGTTCCGGCTAGAATTGAGGCGAAAGGGTCTGCTTGTCCGATCTTTTCCAAACTCATACTTTCCAATTACGCTTCGTGCTGACGGTTGACGCTTCCCATTCAATTGGGAGATCCTTGGTCATTCCGATTAGTAGTCGCCGGAAGGACTTGCTTTGTCCAGAGCCTGAAAGGCTTCTTTCTCGTAGCCTGAGCTGTGGGTCGCTTGGTCGAACGTTATCCTAGCAAAACAATTTGCCTAGCATCGGCACTAATCCACACGAAGAAGTCCAAAAGGTCTTGGACTCCATCGATGTGAATGACGTATTGAACAAGCAATACCTGTCCCAGACAAAGACCCCGAAATTGTCCCGCTCAGCTGTAACGCCTCCCTCGATTGCGCCACTGACTATTGGGCGCACACCGAAACGGCCGGCTGCGCTATTTCGGTCACTCCGGTACTGGGTTTAGCGAAAAGGGATTGAAGGAGGCAATCGATCGATTAAAGCCGCTTATTATTGATGAATCGCTGGTCGAAAATCCGCCAAAAATCCCAGAGAAAATTCAGTGGGTTGAGCCAAGACTGGTCTGCGAAGTAGCTTATGCGGAATGGACGGAAGACGAGCAGTTGCGCCAAACAATTATTTCTCGGACGGCGTGATGACAAGAACCCGGAAGAAGTGGTGCTGGAGGTTTGATCGCCGGAAGAATCACTGTGGCTTCAACTCGAGATGGAGTACGCCGCTACGATTAAGTTTCAAAAACCAGGGCCAAGAAATCCGTATTTGGCCTTTAATAATTTTCGAGCCCTGAAATGGGATTTTGGCAGCAATATTTGTTTCTGCTAACTGACCCGCTGCAGGGCTTCGCAATCGCACTCTTCCAAACGCGAAAACTAGGTGATGATGGCTAATACACCCGGTGAGGTCTCCAGAAACCGCGTTCAAGCTGTCGCGAAAGTAAAGCGCTAATTGTCGGAAGCCCTGCCTGCCCGAAAATTTAATGGCATTCTGAGGGGACTCCTCACCCAGCGTCTGAGGATCAGCTGCCGAAAGAATCCACTCGACCCTAAGGGAAAGGAACCGAAATAACTGTTCGACATCGTTGCAACCAATGAGAGCGTCGTAGAACAGTTCAGCGATTTCTGCTCTCTCCATTTCGATGCGCTTAGATGAATTTTGCGGTCAATGGTCGGCGCTCCCCTCAAAAGCTGCGACATTTCCCTTTAGGTAACACTTTTAGACGGCTTAAGACGCGAAATTCGTCATGAGATGTCTCGTGATGATTCACTCAGAAATTAAGGGCTTTCTGATGGGGTCAGCTCAGGAAGTGGAAATTTACGTACGTAGGAGCAATGCTCCGAACTGCTTGCGGCTTCCTTTGCCCACGGTAAATCCACCGATTACAAACCCCTGTTGTAGCCGCGCCTTGATCTTCGACCAATCGGTCTCGAGCGTCTCCCTGCCTGGTAGGTGCTGGCAGCACGTTTTGCCATTATGCTTTCCAATCCCTTTTCCTTGGCTAACCTGAATAGCTCTATCCCGTGCCCTGCAATGAGGCTGCTGACCTGAACTGAAGTGTCCGGCCCTGATGATCTTCCGTAGCTGATTTCGTCGTTGCAGAACGTTCTTGCCTGTCCAGTTCCGACC
>JBEEIB010000369.1:0-54881 GCA_041167675.1 Verrucomicrobiota bacterium | reverse complement strand
TGGAAGCGCTTGCTCAAGGCGTTCCTCAAGTTGCCATCCCGGTTACCACTGATCAGCCTGGTGTTGCCGCCAGGATCGCTGAGAAGAGAACCGGACTGTTTGTACCGTTGAAAGAGCTGACCGCATCCCGCCTTTCACTCCTCCTTGATCAGGTGCTCAGCGACTCTACCTATCGCGATAATGCACGTTATTTCCAGAAAGTGATTGCCGAAACCAATGGACTTTCTAAAGCAGCCGATCTGCTGGAACGAGCTTTCGGATTTGCCAACCAAGGCCAGCAGCTCTTCGCCCAATAATCGATAGCACGGTATTACGTTGTTCGCGTCGGCAAGTTTCGCTATCTCGGCGCGGCGTCGGGCTCTTGATGCATCGAGATGATCCGGATCTCGGGAATGAGGTCTGTAATGGTATCAGATCCAATAATAAACATATAATTCTAAAATGTGTTTATTGTTTAGATGTGACCGCTTTTTCAAACATCGCGCGAAATTCAGGCGGGAGAGATTGATGATCCGGAGTCCCACTCTTTGCGCTGAGCGGCAAACGTTTCCTTTGACGCCCAATAGATAGAGGCGTCTATTGCGGTGCCGCTCAGAGACCTTTCGGCCAAAGGCGTTCCTCCTGCCCCCTGCGACAAGGATGTTACTCGCGACGTGAGAAAATCCCCGCAGCAGATTGTTCGGCGGTAGCCATCCTAAAAGACCAGGAGGAAAACAATGATAACGCAAGAGAAAGACATGGCCGATCCACAGACAACCCACAAGATCCGCGCGATCACTAAGGCGTATGACGAGGGAGTCAACAACAGCGACGCAGCCGCCATCGCCGCGCTCTACACCGAGGACGCGGTTTTTGTGAGTGACAGAGGACCAATCTACGGTCGGCCAGCCATTGAGAAATGGTATACAGACGTGTTCCAGGCATGGCACCCCAAAAGCCATATCGGCAAGCCCGATGGGAATGCCCCTCACATTATAGGTACAGCTGGCGATGAGGCATGGGAAACCGGAGAATGGAGTGAGACTGGTCAAGGCGAGACCGGCGACCCTATCCAAATCAAAGGCTATTGGTCAGCGATAGATAGTCGCGAGGGCGATGATTGGAAGATTCGAATGCTGACCTATAACATAACCCCAGCATCGCCTGCTGAGACGAAGTAGATGAGAAGAGGCGCGTCGCCGAGCAATTAACACAGTAAAGGAATTGACGAAGGCCGACCTAGCAAACGTGGGTCGCTTCCGTCTTCCTATCTCCAGTCTCTTGCTACCTTCTGCCACAGCTTGCGCTATTTCGAGCAAGGTACGACTGACCTGAAAGCGTTAACAACAAGCGCAGCGCAGCAAATGTTTTCTTTGACGCCGAATACCTAGAGGCGTCTATTGGGGTGCCGCTCAGAGCCTTTCGGCCAAAGGCGTTCCTCCTGCCCCTGCGACAAGGATGTTACTCGCGACGTGAGAAAATCCCGCAGCAGATCGTTCGGCGACAAACCATCCTAAACTCCCGGGAGGAGACAATGAAAATACGCTTATTAATTGCCCTAGTAGGGCTGGCAATCAGCTTTGCTTTGCCGACCTTTGCCCAACAAACAAACACCCCCGATCCACAACTACACCAACGGCTTGTCGACGTCATAAAAAAACACGGCGATGCAATGAACAATAATGATGCCACCGCCGCCGCAGCGTGCTTCACGGAGGATGCGGTTTATGTGACGGACAGAGGACCAGTCAACGGCCGGGAGGCTATTGAGAAGTGGTATGCAGATCTCTTCCAGAAAGTGCATTTCAGCGATCATATCATCACTATCGATCAGGATTCCCCTCACATTATAGGGACGGATGGCAAAGAGATGTGGGCAACCGGAGGATGGAGTACGACGATTAAAGGCGAAAACTTCGGTCCTACACAAATCAAAGGATACTGGTCAGTGATTCGTGAGGGCGATGATTGGAAGATCCGAATGCTTACCTCGAACATAACCCCGGCACCGGTCGCGACCGCCAAGACGGCTGAGTCGAAGTAGATGAGAAGAGGCGAAGCGTCCCAACCCACGGGAGAAAACAATGAGAATGCCCTTGCTGCCGACCCTCGCAGGGTTGGCGATCGGTTTTGCTGTGCCGGCGCTCGCTTTTGAGGGCAATCTCGCCGGAGATGTCAAGGCGCTCGATGAATTCGCTGCGTTCGGTAAGTATGATGAGGGCATACAAAATGAGCGATGCGGTCGCTCTCGCAGCGCTCTTTACCGAGGGCGATTGTCCGTTACACTCCTGGCTCTCCCGACCGCAAGGCTTAAGCCGGAGCGTACGGCTTGATCCAATCTGAACGCGCAGTCGCCACCTCTTTCAAGCGGACAACAATGTGGCGACTGCTGTCTTTGGTTGATGTAAACCGATCGCTTCGACGGAGCCAATTGATGGTTCACACCTGCGTGTTCCAACCGGACAGTCGCCGCTACCGAAGACACCGCCAGGAACGCCAACTGCCGACTGCCAACCCCTCTACCTCCCAAAGAGATTCCGTAACGAACGAAAAAAACGCTGCGGGAAGTTGCCTTCGTTCCTGGTAGGCTCTTCCTCCGGATTCAGCAGTTGGCCTTGATGGACAGAACAGCTTTGTTGTGGGCACATCGATTGCGGTAGCAAGATTTGGTAAGTAGTGCCGGCGGCCTGACAATCGGATGTTGCCAACTGGTTAGAAACCGAACAGAGCTGGACCTGCACGAGTTTTTCCGGCGGAGGAAATTCGCCATCGGCATACTGTTGGCGCGAAGCTTTTTCCATGATTCGGACCCAGATCGGAAGCGCGAGGGCCGCCCCGTACCCTTTCTGTTCAATCGTTTGCGGTTGATCAAAACCGACCCAAACCCCGCAGGTCAGTGAGTTAGTAAAGCCGACGAACCATGCATCCTTGTACTCGTCCGTTGTCCCGGTTTTTCCCGCCGCTATCCGATCGAGTCCGAGCGATTTCGCTGAGGCCGCGGTTCCGCGCTCGATTACTCCGCGCAACGTTTGTGCTACCATCCAGGCAATTGCCGGCGAGAGGATCTGTCGCTGCTGCGGATGTGCCTGATAGATGATCGTTCCATCCTGATCATCGATACGTTCGATGAGATAAGGTTCGCGTCGAACGCCTCCAGCCGCGAAAGCGCTGTAGGCGGCGGTGACATCTTTGACCGTGGATCCGAATGCTCCGAGATAAATTGCGGGCACCTTCGGAACATCGGGCGCGAGGCCGGCGAGACTTGCCAGAGCATGTACTTTCTCCAGGGTAGCCTTTTCGCCAACTCGGACGGTCATGGTGTTTCGCGAGAAAATGAGGCCATCTCGAGCCGGAAGCGTTCCTCGATTTGTTCCGTCCGAATTGTTCGGCGCCCAACGCGGAGCAGTATGTACTTCGCCTGGCTCTAAGGGATCATCACTGATCAGGGTGCCCGGAAACAGCCCTTGTCCATAAGCAGCGGCATAAACAAACGGTTTGAACGTCGAGCCGATCGGTCGGTAGGCTTGCAGCGTCCGATTAAATTTGCTGTCCCGGAAATCCCGCCCTCCGACCAGCGCGCGAATACCGCCGCTACGATTGTCCAGAACGACGGTCGCTCCTTGCAAATAAGGAGTAGGATCTTCCGCCGCACGCTCGGCGTCCGTGTAACTCGATTTTCGAGGGTGTTTATAATCAGATTTCTTTTCGACTTGTTCCAGCCAGTTTTCGATTGCCGATTCGGCTGCTGGTTGGAGAACTGGATCAAGAGTGGTGTAGATCCGGAGACCGCCTGCGTCGATCTGGTCTTGGCTGACAATCCCTTGCAGTTCCCGATAGAGCGCATCCATCGCATAGTTCTGCTGCGGGACGGACGAACGCTTGTTGGCAATTTTCAACGACGTGCTTTTCGCCGCTTCCGCTTCCTGTGCCGTGATCATCTTGAGCTCAACCATGCGATCCAGAACTTCATTTCGCTGAGTTGTCGCGCCATTTAGATTCTTCAAAGGCGAATAGCGATTCGGACTGCGGATCAAGCCCGCGAGCGTAGCCGCTTCAGTCAGGTTCACGCCGGACGCCGGTTTTCCGAAGTATGCTTGACTGGCGGTCTCTAGCCCGTAGTAGCCTGATCCGAAATAGATACGATTGGTATAAAAAGCGAGAATCTGCTCTTTGCTGAACGACTGCTCGATCCGGAGCGCGACGAAGGCTTCCAGAATTTTCCGGCTTAAGGTCTTGCCACCGAGATCGAAACTATTCCGGGCGAGCTGCTGAGTGATAGTGCTACCACCTTGCCGCAGAGTGAAGTGAGTCAGATTACTAGTAACCGCGCGAAAGACTCCGACCAAATCAATTCCGTGGTGTTCGAAAAAGCGGGAATCTTCCCGGGCCAACAAAGCTTTTTTGAACAAGGATGAGATTTGATTCGACTCCAATAGAATCCGATTTTCGCCGTACAACCGGCTGTAGACGTTTCCATCTTTGTCGTAAATCCAGGAGCGTTCCGGAATATGTCCGACCGCTTGGAGGTCGAATGAGAGCGACCAAATGAAATAAAACAGAAACAGCAAGAGCGCCGCTATTCCTCCGCTAAAGAAGAATCCGAACAAGAATCGCCGGATTGACCACGTACGGTTTACCAAAATCTTCATTTACGCGGCGATGCTAGGAGTTCGACGGCATGATTCATTTCGGCTCATCAATAAGATCTGGCCGGATCTCAGCTGTCTTTTTCTTAGCTTGCTCTAGACGCCACTCATTAATCGCCCGGTGATTTCCCGAGAGCAGGATTTCGGGCACTTTCCATCCACGAAACTCGTTTGGGCGTGTGTATTGCGGATATTCGAGTAAACCACCACTGAACGAGTCGTTGGCTGCCGAGTCACTGTCTCCCAGCACACCGGGGATGAGACGGGCAACGGCGTCGACGACCAGTACCGCTGCGATTGCTCCATTGGTTAGAACGAAGTCACCGACCGACAATTCATCATCTGCCAGGTGTTCCGCTACTCGGTGATCGATCCCTTCGTAGTGGCCACCGATGAAGACCAGATGGTCTTCTTTGGCCAGCTCTTTCGCCATCACCTGATCGAAACGGAGTCCACTCGGCGACATGAGAATGACGCGGGAGCGCTCCGTCCGAATCGCTTCCACTGCGGCAAAGATCGGTTCCGCTTTCATCACCATACCGGGTCCACCGCCATACGGTGGTTCATCGGTCAGTCGATGTTTGCCCGTGGCCCAATCGCGAATGTTTAGGCAGCGAACCTCAATGAGCCGATTCTCCTGCGCTTTTCCGAGGATGCTTTCGGCAAAAGCACCTGCGCAGAGGCCAGGAAACAAGGTCAGGATGTCAAAACGGAGCACGGCTTCAATACAGTAACACGGCTAAGAATACAGAATACCGGAGCGGAAGCCAGAAGTCAGAATTCAGAACTCGGGAGCCGGAAGACCAGTGATTGGTGACTGTTAAGACAAATAGCGCGCGCTCTTGCTAATGCGCAACACAGGCCCAGACTAGTTCTTGGCGTTCTCGGCAGTTCCTGTGCGTTTCCGGCACTATATGCTAAGGGCTGATCGGCGAGGGAGTAGGGGTAGGCGTTGCCGGAGTCGGGGTAGGCGTTCCTGGCGTTGGAGTAGGTGGTGCTGGAGTCGGGGTTGGCGTGATCGGCGGCGGGACAGTGATATTCGTGCTGGAATCGGCGGGATTGCCTGCGATCGCCTCGAAGTTATTTTGCAAGACCAGGTCTACGGCTTGTTGTAGATCGTAGATGCTTGCTGAAGATCCCGCTTGGATTGCTGCGTCGATAAGGACTTCAGCCAAGGTCTTATAATCCGAGAGAGTGGTTGCCTCGTAACCCAAAGCAACTTCTTCCACGAACTGTTGATTTCCTTCCGTGCACACGATGCGATCTTCTAGAATCGGTTGCCGCCTGATATTCAACGTTTCTCCGAAAATCTCGCACGCCCTAATCACTTCGGCTCTCAGGTATGCGTCTGGAACTCCGGCCACTGCGGCTGCGACAATGTTTGAATGCAGCCGAGCGGGCGTCGTTTGAATAGCGCCGCGAACAATCTCGATCGCTGCTTGTGGACGAACTTTGACCGCGGCGAAAACAATTCGCGCGATTTCGACTTGATTCATTCTTTGCCCAAGCGCTTTGCTGGCTCTTTGCAGTAGATGCCCGGCAAAGGTAAGCGGATTAGAGACATTGGTGACCAACGCCTCGGACACAATATCTGGCGCCTTCAGTGGATTCACCCGAATGTCATTCTCAATCTTATCTAATAAAAGATTCTCGAAGGGAGTTGCCTTCTCCTTCGCCTGCAAGCAATCGATGTCAGGACAGGGTGTTTGTTGCGCATTCACGTTCATGAAGCTTGAAAGCAGAATAAGCCCACCCGTGGCGAGCAGCCGCGAGCCTGGGTAAGCGAACCCTCCGGACGGTCGGGCGACGGCCCAATGCAGGAGAACCGGTGGATCGTCCATGACGTGTTACTGCGCAAATGCTCTTGAAGTCTTGTTGCCCAAAACAGTAAGAATGTAAAGAATACCCATCACAGTTGCTGATCGGATTTATGTAATGTTGGAGCTGCGCGCCATGTTTTTTCAAGAACGGACGCCGTGGTTAGCGATTCTGTTGTGTATGCTAGCCTCACATCAGGTCAGTGCGCAGGAGTCGGTTCGGCCTTCGCTTGCCGGTGATAGGATTGCCTCTCTGCAAAGACCGGCAATTGATAGCACCAATTATAATCTCAGGCTTGGCCCGGCCTTGGTCGATTTCTCGTCCAGTCTACAACTCGAGTTCAACGACAATATTACTCTTTCCGAGAGCCATCGAGAAAGCGATCTTATCATTAGGCCATCGATCGACGCTACGGCCCTTTGGCAAGTTACTGAATTAAACGCCTTGCGTTTGGATCTTGGTATCGGTTACGCCAAATATCTGAATCATAGTGAATTCGACACCGCAGGTCTCTTAATTGCGCCAAACTCGAATGTTTCATTCGACGTCTATATTGGCGATTTCCGGATTACTCTGTTCGACCAATTTTCGATCCAACAAAATCCAGTTGATGAAATCACCCTCAGCCAAGTCGGGAGATTTGAGCGTTTCCAAAACTCGGCCGGATTGATCGTAATCTGGGATCTGAACGCCGTAACTCTTGTCAGCGGTTATACCAATTACCTTCTTCGATCGCTTGACTCGCAATTCAAGTTTCTCGATCGGACGGAGCAACAGTTCTTCTCGTCAGCGTCCATCCGGCTAAACGATGCGACTACGGTGGGCTTGCGGGGCGTAGGGGCCATTGTCAACTACGATCAGCAGTTTCAAAATGATGGTGTAATCTATAGCTTTGGACCGTTCCTGGAAGCTCAGTTAACACCGTATATGAGCGTCTCCCTGGAAGGCGGCTATCAAGGCGGCAGTTTCGCAGTGGGCGGGCTCAATGGCGACAAATCGAATTTGAGTACTTTTTATGGACGTTTCCTAGTCAAGCATCGGCTTAACCGGTATTGGACAGATAGTCTGTCGGTTGGGCACGAAACGATAACCGGATTAACCACCAATTCCACGACGCTCACTTATGTCCGGTATTCTGCCTTTTGGCGGGTGAACAGCCGGACAAACTTCAATTTGGGAGCGTTTTACGAGCAGGGGGACGATTCACCCGGAGTATTCCAATCGGAAAACGTCGATCGGTTTGGCTTATCTGTGGGTATCGACTATACCCTTGGCTCCCGTACCACGATCAGCTTTGGATATCAGTACCTGGATCGAGCTTCCGATCTGGCGGATCGGAGTTACGCACAGAACCAATTTCTTTGGACGATCCATTATGCATTTTAGTCTGTTGCGTCTGCTTTTCTTGGGTTTGATGATGTCTTTCGCCACAGGATATTCGCGCGCCCAGACAGCTCGAGACTTAAACGTATCCGACCGAGAAAGGTCATCAAGCGCGGTGGCGAGGACCACTTCGATGAATGTGCTAGACGACAAACGTTCGCTCCAGATAGGTGATCGCCTGAGTATGCGAGTCGTCGAGGATCGAAAGCCGCCTGTTTCCCTCATTGTGACCGACTCTGGCGAAGTTGAAGTTCCGCTCATTGGACGAGTCCAGGCAAAGGGCAAGACCTGTAAACAGCTCGCGTATGCTATCAAGGAACCGCTTCAGCGCGAGTACTACTATAAAGCCACGGTGATTATCGGGTTGGATCTCGAGACACTTAAGTCACCGGGACGAGTCTACGTGACCGGCCAGGTTCGAAATCAGGGACCTTTGGATATTCCTCCGGATGAAACCTTCACCGTGAGCCGGGCAATCATTCGTGCTGGCGGATTTGCCGATTTTGCCAATAAACGACGAGTGAGGCTCGTTCGAAAAGATGGAGACAAGCCCAAGACGATCATCGTGGATCTAGAGTTGGTGATCAAAAAGGGGCAAACGGACAAGGATCCCGTAGTTGAGCCAGACGATACGATTATCGTCCCAGAACGGCTCATCAACTTCTAACAAAATCTTTCTTAGTATTTGCATTGGGGCGAGGCGCTCGGTTAATCCGCCGAATTCAATTGGCGCACCGGTATCACACCCCGTTCGAGCGGATTTGCACAATTTTGCTGAGCTCCTCTTGCAACGTCGCTCTTGCTTGTTTGTCGCTCTGGGCGCCGGACAAAACGATTTCAAGGCTCTGCTGGCCAAGATTTCTTTGACCTGACCACAGCGTTGGAGGCGACTGATCCCTGACCAATCCTGGAGCACCGTCGCCCGATCAAGATCTCGATTTCCTTCCTCCCAGATGAGATAAAACACGTATAGCGGTAGGCCGTTGCGCTCAAATAGATAGGTCTGGAACACCAATGGTGTGCCACCGATCCCGACCTCGGTGTTATCCAAACTACTCCGCAAGATTGCGATCGAGCCTTGGAGACAGTTTTCCGGACGATGAATCCTGGCTGACTGGGTCGAGGTTCGCCCGGAGTTCCATATCAAAGAATAGAACGACCAGCGCACGCCGGAACGATCCACCCAGGAAGCGCATTTTGCGTCGTCGTATAACAGGATCCTGCGCGCTGATTCCGAAATCGAAAATTTGGAAATGTCCGAAACGTCAGCCGGCCACTGAATCGACAAAAATCGGACTCCGGAGAGATTGGCTTCGCTGTGCCGGTACCAAATTTCGGTGCCGAGAACAAAGAATAAAATCCAACTACCGAAGCCGGCAATGACAGGGGTGGTAAATGGCTTGAGCGCGACACCGTTTAATCCGCGAAACTCGACGCGTTTACGAAATCGTTGGGCGATAATCCAAAGCAACAAGACTGAGAGGCAAAGGACACTGAATCCCGCCGCATCATGCCAATTCTGCAGTGCGGGTCGACAATCCAAAAACTGCTTAAGTGCCGGACCAACAAAGTCCAGGGAGCAAACAAAACGAACAGCGTACCGATCAACTGCACAAAAGATCTCCTGTCGATTCGATACACAAGGCGGCGTCTTTTTAAATAGACAAAGCAACCCCAAAGATAGCAAAACGGACCCTAAACAGCGAGATAGATTTTAGGGCATGAACACAAACAATTGATCTTAGTCGACTTTTCAGTTTTTTTCGTGCTCAATCTAGTCCTTTAATAGGATCGGACCGGTTGATTCGCATGGTCGAGTTGTCACAGAATAATCACCATCCGGGTGGCCGTTGGTTGCAATTTCGGGCGCGGGCGCTTCGTTTTCAACGGCTTCTGGTAAGGTTCTGGTGGATCATCTTTTTTACAATTTCAGCCGGACTGGCTGTCGGTGCCTGGCTCGGGTTTCAGGAAAAACCGGTTTTTGTTTCTACCGGCCGCATGATGGTAAGCGGCAGAATTAACATCCAGGAGGGCGCGGTTTTTAGCGAAGAGCTGGCGAATTTTTTCGGCACCCAAGTCGAGCTAATGAAAAGCGCCGAGGTTCGCAACCGGGCGGTAGATCGTCTCGCGGCGATGGAACCGCAGTTGCAGCCTGTTCCAGTGGCGCTATCCGTTTCGCAACTGCCCCAGACTTCGATTTTCGTTTTATCAGCGAGCGGCGGAGAGCCTCAATTTACCCAGAAGCTCCTCGATGCGGTCATGGTCGAATATATCGCCACGAAAAAGGAAATGCGTTCGACGAAATCAGAAAATACGCAAACCGCCATCCTGGAAGAGATCTCTCGGATGGAACGCGAGATGAGACAGGAGGAAGAAGATCTCTTAAATTGGCAGAAGCAGAACAACGCTGGATATCTCGAGCAGGAGGGGAATAGCGCTGGTTCGTACCTTGCTAAGCTTAACCGGCAAGTGGCCGATCTCAAAACGCAGCATCAGCTCTTCGATTCCCTCGATATCGATCAGATCATCGAAAAGGCGCAAACTGATCCAGTACAGGCGGGCGACCTCGCCGGGCGAGCGGCGGATCAGGACGGGCTCCTCGGCAACAGTTGGCAACCGCAAGAGCAATATCTTCAGGCCAAACAACAACTTGCTGTCTTGAGGGTTGAACGAGATGAATATGTGAAGGTGCTTCGGCCGAAGCATCCCCAGATGGTCGAACTCGACCAAAAGATCTCTCAGCAGGAGACACTGATCGCCAGCCTTCGGGCGCAGAGTGTGGACGAGCTCAAGAGTAAAGGAGATTCTTTCAAACATCAGATCGATAATCTGGAGTCGGTCATTAAGGAATGGGAGGCAAAAGCACTCTCCTTGAGCCAACGGTTAGCCGAATACAATCGGCTAAAAGGGAACCTCGATCGCTCGAAGAGTCTGTACGATCGGTTAGTCAACAATCTGCACGACGTCGACGTCACCCGGAATGTCGATCAGGATCTGGTTTCGATTTTAGAAAAAGCATCTTCGGCCCAACCGGTTAAACCGGGGCTCGTCCAAGCGTTGGTTGTGGGAGCATCTGTGGGCTTACTGCTCGGCTTAGTCATCCTATTTCTAATGGAGCAGATCGATGATCGAATCGGTTCGGTGGTCGATTTGCAAAAGGGCTTTGCCGAACATCTTCTAGCACAGATTCCCGGTGAGAAGCACAACGGCCAGCTGGTGCCGCTAAGAGAAACCGATTCCCGCCATGCGTTCGCCGAGTCGCTTCGGGCGTTGCGATCGTCCCTACTCTATTTGCCCGTAGAGGGTGAACGACCCAAGACGTTGCTGATCGCCAGCGCTGTGCCAAGCGAGGGAAAATCCACGATCGCATCGAACTTGGCGATTACGATGGCATCAGCAAGCGCCCGTGTTCTTCTGGTGGACGCTGATCTGCGCCGAGGCAAACTGCACACCTGGTTCGAGTGCAACCAGGAACCAGGATTGGGCGATCTACTAACGGGCAAAACGCCGTTGGACAGCCATATATTCACCACGCCGGTTCACAATCTCGACTTAATCACCAGAGGCGTTTCTGTGCCGAATCCCGGTGAGCTGTTTCTGGGAACCAGGTTCGACCAATTCCTGCGGGATATATATGATTCTTACGACTGGATTATCTTCGATTCCTCGCCACTTATGGCCAGCGATGACACGACCAGCCTCGCACCGAAACTTGATGCCGCCCTCTTTGCAATTCGGTTTTCGCACTCCTCGGCGCGAGTTAGTCGGAAAGCATTGGAGTTGCTCCGGGATCGGCAGGTAAACGTGATTGGAATGGTCTTTAACGGCGTTCCGCAAGCGGATCAAGAATATTACTATTACAAGTATCCAGAGTACTACGGCGCGGCGGAACCTCGCTGAATGACAGATGACAGATGATAAATAGCAGAGAGTTGTAAGCAGTAAGCTGACAATTCTCCTAGCTGCTATTCCCGAATGGACACCACCTACTACCTCCGCATCCAGCCCTCGAAAAATTCCTTCGAACTGGGTCTCTGGGAGCTTTGGAAGTTTCGCGAACTTTTGATGGCGTTGGTGATGCGCGATATCAAGCTGCGCTATCGTCAAACTGCGCTGGGCGTCGCCTGGGTGATCCTGCAGCCCTTATTAGCATCTGGCATTCTGGCGTTTGTCTTCGGCACGGTTGCCGGCGTTACGAAACCAGGCAGAAGTTCGATTTTCATGTTTGTCTTAGGAGGGTTTATCGGGTGGTCAATCTTTAGCGCCACGCTTTCGAGAGCCTCTCAATCGCTAGTGCAACATTCAGCACTGATCGCAAAAGTTTTCTTTCCTCGAATTATTCTGCCGGCTTCGGCTGCCCTTTCCGTGTTGTTGGATGTAGCCGTAGCATTGGCTCTTTTTTCTCTACTGGCCATTCTGTCACGAACTCCCTTCGGATGGGAGATCGTACTGGTACCTGTCTGGCTCGGCTTTCTCTTGATGCTTTCGTTTGGCTTGGGACTTTTCAGCGCCGCCCTTTCCGTCCGGTTCCGTGATGTACAGCATATCACTCCCGTCTTTGTCCAGCTCCTGTTCTATGCAAGTCCCATTGCTTACCCAACTGGAGCAGTTCCCGAAAGATGGAGAGGACTGTTTTTGCTTAATCCTTTGGCTCCGCTTTTTGAGGGTTTGCGCTGGAGCCTCCTACTGGAGGGACAATTTCACCTTTGGGAGACTCTATACGCCCTTCTCTTCTCACTTGTCGTTCTCGGGCTCGCGCTCGTTTTCTTCCGCAATGCCGAACGAGAATTTTCGGACGTCATTTAATGCACTAATCGGCTAGCGCCATCGTTGTTATGGCCAAAGATGAAGCGGAGTTCATTTAGCACAGAGAATCTGCCAGGCTTGCTTCGGGAGATCTTCACGAAGAAACAGGTTTTCGATTCTGCCGGTGCCCCTCATCCGTTGGCTTCGAACGTTTCGGAGTCCGAAGCCTTGGATCTTTATTCGGCAGTCCGCGCAATTCGACCCGAGCGATCTTTGGAGATCGGTCTGGCCCATGGCGTATCAGCTCTGGCTATTCTTGCCGCGCTTGCTGCAAATGGTTCGGGTCACCATTACATGATCGATCCATTCCAGCGCAATTACGATTATTGCGGTAAAGCGATGATCGAGCGGGCCGGTTTTTCCTCGTTGCATACTTTCTTTGAGCGGTTCCCTGAGGAAATCATACCGCAGCTTCCCAAACTGCGATTCGCCTTCATCGACTCTTCGCACCTTTTCGATTTCACCCTCTTGGAATTTGTATTGATCGATAAAAAATTGGAAGTTGGTGGCATCATCGCTTTCCATGACCTCTGGATGCCCTCCATCCAGTCCGTTGTCCGCTTTGTCCTCGCTAATCGAGCGTATGAGATTCGTCGTGAATTTTCGGAAAACGGGTCGAAGCCATCGATCCGCCAGAGATTCAAGGAGCTCGTCGGCCGGTCGATCAGTAAGGTCCCGGGAGCGAGGCGGGTATTGAACGCCAACGTGGTGCGTCCCTGGTCGACTTTTCGAGTTCAGAACTTAGTTTTTCTGCAAAAGCTGTCCAATGATCGACGCGACTGGCGATTTCATCAACGGTTCTGAACCAGATGAAAGACCGGTTTTTTGACTTCGGTCGAACCCTCAACCGAGTGGCTGCGGCTACTCCGCGCTGTAACCTTCTGCAAGATCTGCTAGCATCTCAGCGCCCATGAGCGATCTCGCGATTTCGATCAACAATATTAGCAAGGCCTACTCTCTTGGGACCTGGCAGGCGCGCTCCACCACGTTGGCTGAGGCGTGCACGAAAATCTTTCGAAACGGCTTTAGAAAACCGAGCAACTCAGAATTTTGGGCGCTTCGGGATGTATCACTCGAAGTGAAACGTGGCGAAATCTTGGGTATCATTGGGCGAAACGGAGCAGGCAAGACCACATTGCTCAAGATTCTAAGCAGGATCACTGAACCGACCAGTGGCCAGATCGACCTCTACGGTCGGGTCGGAAGCCTGCTGGAAGTCGGGACCGGATTTCACCCCGAATTGACCGGAAGAGAGAACATCTATCTGAATGGCGCTATCCTCGGCATGAGCCGCTCTGAGATCGACGCGAAGTTCGACTCGATTGTAGCATTTGCCGAAACCGAAGCGTTCTTAGATACCCCGGTGAAGCGCTACAGCAGCGGCATGTATGTCCGGCTCGCATTTGCCGTAGCCGCTCATTTGGATCCCGAAATCTTGATTGTCGATGAGGTACTAGCGGTGGGGGATATCCAATTTCAAAAAAAATCGATGGCTCGTATGGAATCCGCTGCCGCGAATGAAGGAAAGACTATCCTCTTTGTCAGCCATAACATGGGAGCGATCAGCGCGCTCACAACGACCGCACTCTATCTGGAACGTGGACAAGTCGCAGCTTTAGGACCAACGCAACAGGTCGTAAACGCTTATCTGGCGGATCACTGTCGTGGCGCCGGTACCTGGACCGCTCAGGCGAAAAATGGGCATCCCCTACAGATTCTCGAGGCCCGCATGCTCGACCTCGAAGAAAATGTGCGGGACGAATTCGAAGCGCACCTGGGTTTCCTGGTAGAGCTTCGTTACGAAGTGCGGGAACCGGTGCGCAATGTGCTTGTCGAGTTCTTCATTTTCTCAGCAGACGGGGTGCATCTGCTCACGTCGGGCGACCATGACACGACGCGAGGAAGCTACGAGCAAAGGTCGCCTGGTTCTTACCGAGCCCGCGTGCGGGTGCCGGGCGATTTGCTCAATCTTGGCACGTACTCACTACGGATCAACAGCGGCACCCATCAAGCGACATTTGATAGTGAAGACACGATCTTGTTTCGTGTCATCGAACCGCGACAGCTGACGAGCCGGAACGACCGGCAGGGACTACTCGTGCCGATGCTACCGTGGGAAACTGTCGAAATACCCAAGTGAAGCCCTGAGCACAAAGTGAAAATTGCCAAGGCGGTCCGAAAACTCCTTAAGCTACCCTTAACCTTTCCGCTGCAGATTGGCTTCATTCGCCGTCGCGTTGCGTTCGAGTTAAAATATCGTTGGTTTGCCGAAATCGACTTCCAAATCCCTCTTTCCGACGGCTTCGGATGTCCCATTGCAGAACTCGACGCGCTTTATTCGTTTAGCGAAATATTCACTGCCAATGAGTATGGATCGCTGTTGGACGTAATCTCGCTTCCAAAGCGGTGGATCGATCTCGGGTGCCATGCTGGCTTTTTCACGCTTTATCTCGCGTGGCAACGTGCAGTTAATGGTCAAAAAGATTGGAACGCGCTATTGATTGACGCTGACCCGCGCATGAGAGTGCAGACGCTTAAGACCCTTAAGCTTAATCGGCTTGAATCGCAGTGTGTGTTGCTTTGGGGATTGATTTCGAGCCAACCGGGAGAGCGCGATTTTGCATTGCGCGGTGGGATGGGATCTTCGACTGACCTGAGCGTGGGCGGTGTGAGCGAAGTCCGGCGGGTTCGAACCATTTCGCCTGGCGAAATTCTTCGCGCGTTCCCGCCGCCATATGATCTGGTAAAAGTAGATATTGAAGGCGCGGAATATGATTTTCTCGAGAACTATAACGATGTCTACATCAACGCCTCGGCAATCCTGATCGAATGGCATTCGTCAGACCGTGCGGGATCGGGTAAAGATCGGGTCCAGGAGCTGCTTGAGCCCCGCGGATTTAGTTTGGTGAAGATGGTGCGACCAATGCGCCTTACTAATCTGAATGAGCAGTGGTACTCATCGGGGGTTCAACTCTACCGACGGGTGAGGAAGTCAGGCGTAACGATATAAACTCGTGCACAACGTGTTCCGCCCGGTAATAATCTACGGCTTGCACTAGCTATGACCGACATAACGGGACTGCGCAGAACCGAGGTGGGCTTTGCTGGCGCCGTTCGCTGGAAGATCAACGACTGGCTTACCCGCCGGCCATGGTTGCTGCATATCGTCGGAGCTCGCCTGACGGTGTTCGATGTTTTTGGTGCGCCGGGTGACACACTACTGACGGCGATTGTCTGCCGCCGTCTCCACGAGCACTTTCCGCGGATTCGAATCAACTGTCTCACGCCGAATCCCGATCTGCTGCGGCTAGATCCGAACATCGATACATTGAACGGGCCGGAGACTTACGTTTGCCTGTGGCACTCCTACCTCGACCTGATCGAGAGACGGGACCGAAGCACGAACGTGCTACGACCCACATTCGATCATCTCGGCATTCCGAGGTACGAGTATCGCGCACGGGTTTTTCTCTCGAAAGAGGAACGCGCGGAGGCGTCGAGGCGTTTGGGCAAAACGGAAAAACCGGTGCTCGCTTTCAACACAAAAAGTAAAGATCCGGTAAAAGATTGGCCCCTCGACTTGTGGATCGCTTTGCTGGACGGGCTTCGCGATCAATTCACGCTTGTTCAGCTAGGCGATAACAAAGAGCCCGAGATCTCAGGCGTCCTTCGATTCGCTGGACGTTTGACGATGCGCGAATCGATGGCGTTGCTTGCCTGTGCGCGGCTCCATGTCGGGCCTGACAGTTTTCTAATGCACGCCGCCAACGGCCTTGATGTGCCATCCGTCGCGATTTTTGGTGGCTCGAGCACGCCGGGGAGAGCCGGTTATCGAGAAAACGTCAACCTTTTCACTGAAATGCCGTGCGGACCATGCCGGATTGACGCCAGCAAAGGGGAGCAGTGTGGCTTCGATCTCGCTTGTTTAAAGAAAACTTCTGTCGAACAAGTCTACCAATCGGTATTGAGCCTCTGGAACAAGATCTCCGGCCCAACACCCGAAAAATAATGGCGGCCTCCCCGCAGTGTCGGCTGATGCCGGTTCTGCGCATGGGCGTTAAGATAAGGTCTTGAGAAAGGGCTCTCCCCCGAATGGAGAGGAGGACTTATCCCAAGATCTTTTATCTTAGCGCGCAACGGAAATCATGGAGAGATGATCGTAGCAGCAGCGCGCGGCGTCAGCCCATGTCCATCGCGCTATGCGCCGGTCAATTTCGGCCGGAGAAAGGGGTGATACCAACGGCGTTTTCAAAATCCGCTCCATGGCGTCGGCGAGCCGTCCGGAGTCGCCAGGCGGAATGATTTGTGCACAATCGAAAGCATCGTAAATGGCAAGCTGTTCTCTAAACGGCGGGATGTCAGAACAAAGAATCTCTTTGCCACGTCGTAACGCTTCGGCCAGAGGCAACCCGAAGCCTTCGTAGCGGGAAGGCAATACGACGCTTCGCGCCGACGCATAAAGAGCGTCTACTTCCTCCGGTGTAACATCACCTGCTACCTTGATCCGCCCATCAAGTTCTTCGGCGTGGCTCTCGAGAAAACGACGCGCCGCCTCCATATCCGGTTTCGCAAAGGTCCCGCCGCGTAGGAAACCGCCGGTGCCAGGACCAGACAATCCGAGACGAAAATCGAAACCACGGCGAGCAAGCAGTACGCAGGCTTGAAATAAGACTAGATGGCCTTTGTGTCCATGTGCGGCTGCGGGAAAATAGAAGTCAATTTTGGATTGAGGCGCGAACGATTGTCCGGCGGAGGAGGACGGAGCAGCCATAGAAACGGCATAGATTTTTGCCGAGCAATCAGGAGCCAAACGGCGCAACTCGGCGCATGTGAACTCGGAAATTCCGAAAACTACATTGGCAGTGCGCAACCAGGCAATCATGTTACGGTGGATGCATTCGGGAAGCGCAGGATTGACGTCGCACACGAATCCCGCAAGCGGCAAACTGAGGATGGGGGGCGGTTGGCCAAACACACAGGTTGTCAGGCACCAATCAGCGCTGTGCAATCGCGCTAGTTTGCGTATGCGTCCATTGTTGATCCACCGGGCAAATCCATCTGCAAGACTAGCGGTAAAAAATATGCGCGGCATCCGGCGCAGCAAGGCGCCGAAAACGTGCCCGACAGAGCCACGCGGCCAGCTCAGACTTTCGACGACAAGATTTGGAACAGAGCGCATACGTTCGCAAAAGATCTGATCATGCGGCTTTGGCAGCAGCCAGACCAGAGATTCACAAAGCCGGGCCAACTCGGGAATCAGGTTCAATCGAAGGGTTTCGACGCCACCCACTATGATTTCCTCATCAACGATTAGCAGCCTCACGCCGTTACTTCTGATGGTCTGCACGCCGATACAATTGTACGCCGGTAGCTAGTCAAAGGTCACCTAAATTGAACAAGCGGGTGGGACGTATCGTTCTTACCAAACGAAATCTTCTCGCTTTGATCAGCCGACTGCCGAGCATGGCCGAATAGCGATGGTTTGGCAAATGGCTTAACCTGGAGAAAGACCCATTTCGGCCTCGTTTCGACAACGCTCTTCATCGGACAAAAATATAGGTTGGCGGAATAATAGCTTCGAGCCGATATCCGCCTGGGTGGAGAAATTCGACCATCGCCTCTCGTTCAGTGTCGGTCATTGCTTCAACGCTTAGAATTCTCGGTCGACATCGCTGAAGATCTAGCCCGCGGAGCACCGCTAAATCATGGCCTTCGCAATCGACGTTTAGGAATTGAACGTCTTGCAACCGGAATGCTGAGCTCTCGATGACAGCGGTAAGCGTTGTAGTAATCGCGGTTGAGTATCGAATCGGTTTTTGGCCGGCCAGCGAAAGCTTTTCCTGATCCGTCGAATCTATGATTCGGTCAGTGCTCGAAATTTCGTAGTGGGCGATATCGACCGATGCGATCTTATCAGATAGGCAAGCAACTACATTGTGATCGCTCAAGCGATATCGATTAAAGGCCGCGATTCTGTCGCGGCAGAGATCGATATTGATGCCGCGCCACCCCTGCTTATGGAGCAACAGGGTATTCGATCCAAAAACAGGGTGATACGCGCCCGCGTCGACATAGATGGCCTTCTTTAATCCGAGTTGTTCCGCGATGTGGAGGATGGGAAGGTCCTCGCCGAACTGAGAAAAAGAAAATTGGACGGACTGCAGCTCGAGGCGGTTGAATGAAGAGGTCGCGCGATTGTGGAGCAGGTAGATCAGACCGGAACAAATTGGTGTCAATGTCTTCGCGATAAGCTTTTTCATTCTGTTTGTCCTTCTTACTTGATGTTGGACCCGGCTGATTGCCATCTTGTATCCTCAAGGCAGCTTTATCATGCTAGGCGAAACGGCATGCCAACATGCTGCCTTCGGGGTTCCAATTGGGTCGCCAAACATTCATGATCTCGGTGATTATACCAACCTGTGAGCGAACCGAGCCACTCGGGCAGTGTCTAGCGCAGTTGGAGGGGGCGGCCGAAATTATTGTCAGTGACGACGGCCAGACATTCCATACTCGCCAACTCCTCGAGTGTCGCTTCCCGAATGTCAGATGGCTGCCAGGCCCGCGACGCGGGCCGGCTGCCAATCGTAATCATGGTGCGCGATACGCCAAAGGTGATTGGTTAGCATTCCTGGATGACGACTGTATTCCCGACCGGTGCTGGTTGAACGAGATCTCGAGAGTCATTTCGACGGCGGATGTGATCGAGGGCAAAACGGTTTGCCCAGTCAAAACAAACCACCCCCTCGAAGAAGTGATCGAGAATGTGACTGGAGATCTGCTTTGGAGCTGTAATCTGGCCATTCGGCGCGATCTTTTCGAGAAGTTGGGTCGTTTTGACGAGGACTTTTTGGAAGCAGGCGGAGAAGATCTCGCCTTGGCCTGGCGGATCAGGGAAATGAAATTGACTGTGCGCTTTGCGCCGAATGCAATTGTGTATCATCCGGCACGGCAGCTGTCCGTGTCGAAGTGGATCTATCGAGTTTTTCAGTCGAGATGGCATCTGTTATATCGTTTGAAGGTGAGTAACGTGAGCTGCGCGACTCTTCACGAAATCTTGGATCTGTTTCGCGTGACGAAGCGAGCGGTTCTACTAAAAGAGCGGAGCCGCCAGCTTTTCATTCGTCTGATGCTGCAATGGATCCTGTTGCCGATCTGGGTGCCCTACCTTATCTATTGCGAGATCCGGTTTAGGAGGAAGCTGGCAAAGCGGCTGTAAACTTTGTGAATGAGGATTGGTGTCAGACAATTATCACGCTGGTAGGGCGAGGCTTCTGCCGCGCCGTACCCACGGCTCGGAGAGGCCTCGCACTACCGAACCTTTCCCTCACCCTTCCCTACCGAAGTACGTTCGAGGTGCCATGTACACTTCCGATATTCGGCTCAGCGTCGCATTAGTTACGCGTAACCGTCCCGATTCGCTTGAGCGTGCATTGGTTAGTTTGCGCGTCCAAAACATTCCGCCATTTGAAGTCATTGTCTCCGATGATTCCGGAATAGAACACGCGGAAGCCACCCGAGCCGTCGTCGCAAAGTATAATTGCATCTACTATTCAGGCCCTCATCGAGGTCTCTACGCAAATCGCAACTTCGTCTCCCAACAATGCCGAGGATCGCATATCCGTACCATGGATGATGATCATATCCTGCCTCCAGATCATTTTCTTCGCTGTCTCGAAGCGGTTAGTACGGATCCGAACGCGATCTGGACAACCGGCGAGATTGGTTATTTGAACGGCGCTGTCGCCGGCATCGCTGAAATCGCCAATCAGCTCGGACCGGCCGGAGTCGGCGAGCAGATCGGGAATCGCGATGACAACTGGGGAATCGCAGATGGTTCTACCATCTACCCACGCGCCGTGTTTGATCACGGCTTTCGCATGGTGGAAGACTTTGACTTTGGTTCTTCTTATCTAGAGTTCGGCGCTTATCTATACTACAAAGGCTGGAAATGCCGCTGCATACCGGAAGCAATGGTGGAACACCATGCGACTGTATTAGGTCAACCGGACCCGGTGAGTCAGCTGTTCGCCAGTATCTGTTTCAATCGCTATTTTCGTCCGGACTTCACGCAGTTAACGCGACATCTTCTTACCCAATGGAGGAACTGGTTCAAATTGCCGATCCTTTTTGAAACAGCCCACTGTCGATGGAAAGCGGTATAAGGCGTATTATCCGCCGTGGATTGGCGAGGTTTCCCCGAACTTACCTTACCGCGCTAAAAGTATTACAAAGGGGGTCCGCAGAAAAGCGTTTGTACCTTTCGGTTGTGCGGAAGGGGGACGTTGTGATCGACGTCGGGGCGAACGTCGGCTATTTCACAATGCTGTTCGCCGATTTGGCAGGAAAGAAAGGCCAGGTGCACGCTTTTGAGCCGGTCCCATCGACATTTCAGCAGCTTTGCTGGAACATCCGGACTTTCCCCGCGTGCACGAACGTCTGTCTTAATTGTGTAGCGTTAGGCGATAGGAACCAACGCGTAACCATGTTTGTGCCTGGTAGCGATCATGGCCAAGCGGCGCTGGTCAACCATCGTGAGGGATCTTGGAAAAACGCGAGAGTTTCGTCGGTCGACGTCGAGATGTCTCGGCTCGACGACTATGCCGCAGGTTGGGGTAGAATTGACTTTGTTAAGTGTGACGTAGAAGGCGCGGAGTTGCTGGTATTGCGAGGGGCCGAATCGACGCTTCGGAGGTACCGACCAAAGCTTCTCCTGGAAATCGAAGATTGTTGGATGAACTCGTTCGGGTGGGCGGCAGAGGATCTATTGCATTTTTTGCGAGCGATCGGCTATCGACACTTCTATACGGTTGAGTCGCGGATAATCCCGATACGAGGCAAGTGCCGTTCGAATGGTACGATTCTTTGTTCTTGGGAGGAAGTAAGTGGGCTGGCCTAGAGCCACGTTTGAAGTTTTCGTCGGCTCGGTTTTTTCGGCATGACGGCAAATAACCAGGACAACATCTGGAACTGCTTCGTATATCGGATATCGGGGCGGCATTATCACCGATTGCTACAGCGTCTACCAAATCCAAGAGGCCAAATACGGTGGCAACATCGTCTTGGCCGGGGGCCGCATCATCGACAAGGGAAACAACGCCGCAATGAGATTGTTCGAAAAAATGGATAGGATTGACTCCGCAACTTATGGCTGAAAATTCCAAGATACCGGGCTTCCAAAGCGCGCGACTGAAACCCTTTCGCGACTGGCTACGCGAAGGCCTTTTAGCCCACGGGGGGTTGGCGCTACCCGCCTACCGTCGGCTGGGCTGGAAGGGAGTCTACCTAGCCCTTTGTGGATGGCCGCTGCGTTCGCCGGTCTGGCCGGTGCACGTGCCGGGCTATGGCGAAGTACGGAGTCGAGCGCAAGCGATAAACTTCCTTGGCAACTTCTGCGGCGGGCAACTGCGCAACCCGGAGGTCGAGGAACATCTTGCATGTACGCCGGGTTGCCGCGTCGTCGACGTGGGGGTAAATCTCGGGATGACGGCCGCGCATTGGTTCGCGCTCCAACCCTCGGCGCGAGTGGTGGGCTTCGACATGATGGAGGAAGCATTGTCGGCGGCCACCGCGGCGTTGGCGGTCTCGCACCCCGGGGTCGATTGGCGACCTGTGTGTGGGGTCGTGACCGACGCACCGGGTGAGGTCACGCTCCGCTACGACGATCCGCGCAGCGGTCTCAATTCGGTTGGCACCCAAGCGGGCCGGCAGATACGCCGGGTGCAGGGCAACACCCTCGACGCGTGGCTGGCAGCCGAAGGCGTCGATGGCGCACCCATCGACCTGGTCAAGATCGACGTAGAGGGTCACGGGGCGGAGGTACTGATCGGAGCGGCGAACTCGCTCGAGCGGACGACCTACCTCGTTTTTGAATTTCATTCCCCGACAGAGTTGGAGCGCTGCGCCCGAATCCTTTTTGGGGCCCGCATGGATCTTATAGCGGTGACCGGGCCGAACGCTTGGTGGCGGAAGTCAGAGCGAAGTGCCTCTGCGGCCGACTAATGGTTGCCGCCTAGCTAGATCGATTGAAGAAGCTGAAATGTTTTGCCAATATTTACTTTCGGCCGGACGCGGCGCGTCTCGTTCGATACCTCGTCCCTCACTGGAAGAATTGGATGACACTGCCAAATCTTTTGGGAATGGCTCATCGTCGATGGAAGGTGCTTTAAGACGAATCCTCTGTTCCTGGGAGGGGTTCCGTGGGCTGGCGTAGAGCAATGTTTGAAACTTTCGTTGGATCAGTCCGAGTGCTTGCTCGAAACGCTCGAGAATCACCGGATTCACCGAAAAAGATCTTTGTTCTCCGCAACAACGACATCGGCGATTTAATCGCGGTGACTCCTTTATTCGACGCATTGAGAAGAAGGTTTCCACGGGCCGAGATTTTTGCCGGCATCGGATATTGGAATCGCGAAATCCTGATCGGGAACCCGCATGTGTCCAGAGTGGTGGAGATGAATGCCCCGTGGCACAATAAAGTCGTTCAACCGCAAAGTGTTCTTAGCGCCCTTCGGTATATCTATCGATCTCCAGAAGCGCAGATGCTTGAGGAAGAGCAGGCCGATGTTGGGATCGATGTACTCGGCAGCGGATTTGGTTCACTGCTGTTGATGCGGGCACAAATCCCGTACCGTGTGGGCGTGCGCGGTTATGCGGGAGGCCATTCAGCAGTTCAAAAATTTGTCGATTACCGATCGGATGAGCATGTGGGTCAGCAGGCTTTGCGTTTGGCTGAACTCCTCGGCTGCACAGATTTACCAGAAAACCGACCCCAGATTTTCTTGGATCGGCCACCGGAACCTCATGGTGCGATCGTCATCGCGCCCGGAGTAGGCATTCCGGAGAAAGGTTGGCCAGCCGGTCACTTTGTGAAGCTGGTAAAGTCGTTAAGCGGAAAAAAGATCATTATCATCGGCTCGGCGAAAGATAGCGGCGTCGGTGCGCAGATGTGTGAACAGAGTCCGACGGGTTGGGATCTAACCGGAAAACTTTCGCTGCGGGAAAGCTTTGAAATAATTGCCGGAGCCAAATTAGTGATCTGCAATTCAAGCATGGCAATGCATATCGCTGCGGCATTTCGGCTGCCAGCCATGGTCCTTTTGGGTAAACAGTTTCCATCAGCATCGCAACATCGCCGGCAGTGGGGTTATCCGGAAACCGTCGTTTTGGGTCGGAACAAAGATCACCCTGATATCTATTGTCCCGAGGAGGCCACTAAAAAGGTTCAGGAATTTCTAGCCTCCAGCTAGCCGCAAGAATCACCCGAAGGCCGACGCGACGAGCTCATTGCAGGCTGAGAGGGAACAGATCAAACCCGGATTTGCAGCCATAACCAAACTTGATTGATTGTTCGGAATTCGTTAGTCGCCCGATAGAGATCGTTGCTAGTCAGTCGATTACTCCAAACCTCATTGTTTTTCGCGCACCAATCCACGCGGCCGCTGATTGGTCGTCTTCGTATGATATGTGTTTCTCTGAACCTGAGCTCCAATGCCTTCTCGATTCCGTTTACGAGATCGGCCTCCGGTTTCTCATGCACTTCGACAAGAATATCGAACCCTTTGAGAGAAGAACAGTGATGCGGGTCTAAAAATTCAATCTCAGCTCCTTCGATATCCACAAGTAAAAGTTTCTTAACTTGGGGTAAGCGGTCCAAGTCGGACCAGTTGCAAGAAGTTCGCACTGCCAATCGGTCCGCGACGCCGTTAATGACTGCGAGCCTCCTGGTTGCGCGGCGCGCAAAGGGATCGATGTCATAAGCTATGACCCGAGAGTTCCGGCTCCGCCACGCCAAACCGACGGCGTAGTAGCCCTCGGCTGATCCGACATCTACAATGGTTTCGTATTCGCTAACGCAAAACTGGTCAATCAAGTCTTGTATTTCCCATTCGTAGCTCCCAAGCCATTTTGGTGAGATGGGACCAAAAGCTGGCGTATTAATGTACTTCATGCCGGCGAAGGGTCCTGACAGGATCCTAGGTTCATCGTTCGGAAGATAAAGTTTAGAATACAATTCCCGCCGATCGGGTTCGAAAAGCTTCTTGTAAAGCTGTTGGTTACGAAAAGCTCGAACTTCGCGGAGGATCCTTTCAATAACCGAGCTAATACGCCCCATGATTGAAAAATAATAGGCAATCAGCAATTCGCCGTAGAGCTTTTCATTGCCCAAGACACATGAACATTCCAGCAATACTCAAACCAGCTCCCCCGTGGTTAAGGCGACATCTGGCGGTAAAGTGTTTGCTTGGTGTGTTTCCGAGATCTTATGATCAATGGATTGAGTACAACCGCGGCGCAACAGCATATGTTGATTTGCGCGATCCCGAAGTGCGAAACGTGTTTCTCAAACGATCTTTCGAGCCAGATTTTTTTGCCATAGCTTCTGCCGTTCTGGCGGATGGCGGCCTTTTCTTCGATTGCGGCGCGAATTTCGGTTTATGTACGTTTGGCCTGATCCCGTCAGTTGAAAGGGGGTTGGCCTGCCACCTATTCGAGGCTAATCCCAATCTGACTCGATACCTCGAAAAATCGCGGAGCCTATTTCCTTCTGTTTCCATCAAGATAATCGAGGGATGTCTGGCCGATTGGCCCGGTACTTCGCGCTTTCAGATCAATCCGGAATTCACCGGCCGTTCCCACACAGAATTGGGAGGAGCAACGATACTCCAGAATGTCGTATTGGACGATTACCTGGAACAGAACCAGATCGAAAGGATTACCTTTCTAAAGATGGATCTCGAAGGCCAGGAATTGAGTGCTTTGCGCGGTCTTACCAAAGCATTAGCTCGCGGCGCGGTAGCAGTCATTTATCTGGAGGTCAGTTCTGAGCTCCTGCGACGCTATAGCATAGGGCCCGAACAGGTCGTGGATTTTCTGAGCAATAACGGCTTTCGAATCTTTTACTGCCGTGACCGAGACTTACTAGGACGACAACCGACGAGAGTTCGGTTTGCGCACCGCGGTTTGAACCGGCTCCGGTTAGCAGAGTTCGAATTCGCGGACGACCATTTGCAGACTGACTTGCTAGCGATCCACGAACCGTGGATAGACAAGGCCGAGTCGCAATGATTCATCTGATTGATCGCTATTTCCTAAAACAGCCTTTAGTCCGGCGTTTTTTGACCAGGCTTATCGCCGGAGATCGCGAGGAAACGGTAACTCTGTTCGCCAAAGATTATCAGGTCCATACTGTGCGTGAACATGGATTGTTTCGCGCATCCAAACTCGCGCAAACCTGCAGCCTGTTTCGCGATGAAACGCCGGTCCTAATTCACCTCGCCGGGATTCTCAGCGACGGGGATACGTTTCTGGATATCGGCGCCAACATTGGGATTTTTGCACTGAACATCGCAAAATTTCGTACACTATATCCGGGTCTGCGGGTCTATGCATTCGAACCAAATCGCGATACGGCCAGACGGTTGCGGGCTAACGCTGAGCCGCTGGGAGTGGAAGTGTTCAACGTCGCGCTTTCCGATCACAACGGAACTCTCGAATTTGTCGACGGTGCGGTCTCTAACGTCTTCACTACGGTTGAAAACGCGTCTTCCTATTCAATCCTGAAAGAACGCAGTGTCTGCGAGTGCCGGCGCCTCGAGGATTTGCCGATTCGGGGTCATTCACTCGTGATGAAAATTGATGCCGAAGGACAGGAGTTGGAGGTTTTGGAAGGAGCCCTGGCATATTTCCAATCTGGAAGAGTGAAGGCGGTGTATCTGGATGGTTATAAGGATGCGAAATCAAGAGATTTTCTGGCCGAGTATGGATTCCGTTATTTTAACGGCCGAACGCTCGAATGGGCGACGGCCGACACCAGGCATTTGCTGGCACTGCATCCAAAAGCACAGGCGATCTCGGGTTTCTAGCAACTGGAAGACGCAGCTGTTCGGGCAACCAGCCGTCGCGTGTCACCTCAAGCGCCCAGAGTTTCGACGGTACGACAAATTTTGCTGGATACGGAGGCAAGAATCTGCATCAACTTCAGGAGCACCCCAAATGGTATAGCGATACCTGGTGTCCACCTTAAAAAACGTTTGAAGGCACACATTCGGAAGATCGTGCTGGGCCGCCTTCCATGAAAGTTGCGCTCGTCAACAAACACTACCAACTCGGCGGCATTGTTGAGACCGTTGTGCATCAGCTCTGGCTCGGCTTGCCTGGGCGCGGCAAAGTCCTGGAGCGGTTGGCCGAGGAAGTGATGCACTCGCGCCATGATGAACTTTATCGGAGGCTGGCACGATGACGCTGCTGGTGCCGGTGCGTTCGTGCGTTGCGGGCGGCGTCGAGCGCATTTGTCTATCGCTTTTCCCGGAGCTGGCGCGGCTTGGCATGGAGGTCGTCTGGGCCGTGCCGGCGCATGGCATCGGCGCGCTGGCGTGCGCGGATGGCGTGCACCTTGTGCCCATCGAGTGGCCGCGCGGGAGCTGGCGGCGCACGCTTTCCGCGCTCTGCCGAAGACTCGGCGCGATAGGGGTTTTCGACCGGCTGCATCTCGCGCGCGTTCGCGAGTTGCAGAGAGAGTGGCGGGCCGACCACCTGCTTTATCCGTGGGTGCTTGGCGAACCGCTTCCAGATCATGATGTCCCGCGCACCGTGCTCGTGTTGGATCGGAACTGGACGAAGTTTCCACAAAACTTTGTGCAGAAGCCGGAGGAGCTGGATGCGCTGCTCGAGGCGTGGATGCTGCGCGCCAAAAATATCGTGGCCATCTCGTGCGACGTGGCGAACGACCTCGTCGTGCGCTGGCCGGGGCTGGCGGGGAAAATCATCGCGATTCCCCTCGCGGCATCGGCGCGGCTGGAGCGCGTCACCGGCATTCCACCGGCGGAGCCTTGTTTTTACTATCCTGCGGCGGTCTCGTCACACAAAGGTCACGCCGTTCTGCTTGCTGCTGTGCGGTTGCTCCAGGCGCGTGGCCTGCACTTTCGTGTGATCTTGAGCGGCCACGGCACGGACGCGCTCGCGGCAAACGCCGCTGCGGCGGACGCTGCGCTTTTTCAATCCGGCACTGTGCGCGGACTCGGCTATGCGGATGCTGCGACGGTGAAAAAAAACTACCTTCAGGCATCGGCCGTGGTGCTGCCGTCGCTCTATGAGGGCTTCGGCCTGCCGCTGGCGGAGGCGATGGCGCATGGTGCGCCTGTGATTTGCAGCGACCTGCCGAGCTACCGCGAGCAGATCGGACGGCTTGGCGCGGCCGAGTTTGCTCGGATCGTTCCCACCGGGGACGCCGCCGCCCTTGCCGAGGCAATGGCTGCGCGCATAGCGCTCGGACAGCCAGGATGGCCGGAGCGCGTGTCTATCGCGCGGGCTGCCGATCGGTGGACGTGGAGCGACGTCGCCAAAGCCTACCGAAAGCTTTTATGCGACGCGCCGTGACTAACCTGCTACGCACTGTTGGTAAGCGCACTCTGCCACGCCTGCCGATCTTCGGCCCGTGGTTCGCGCACGGCTTCAGCTCGCGCGAAGCTCGCTTCGTGCGTCGACAGAGGATCGCCGAGTTGCGCACGCTCCGCGAGACGGCGCGGCTTTGGCGCAGGCGCACCGCGGATGTGCTTGCGTGCCCGGACAACGCGGACATCCCGCGCGTGCCCGATGCCGGGCGCATCGTGGATGGCGATATCATCATGCACAATGGCCTGCGCGTGGCATACGGTACTTATGGCACTTGCGACACAAAGCAATTGATGCGCGTGCTGGAGGAAAATGGCGGTGTCCACGAGCCGCAGGAAGAAAAAATTTTCCAGCAGGTGCTACCGCTCATGCCGCCCGGCGCGGTGATGCTCGAGCTTGGCGCGTTTTGGGGCTTCTACTCGTTGTGGTTTGCGTCGCGCGTGGAAAAGGCGCGCTGTTTCCTCGTCGAGCCGGTGTGGGCAAACCTCAATGCGGGTCGGTTGAACTTTGCTTTGAACGGCTTGCGCGCAACTTTTATCAATGCATTCGTCGGTGCGCGCCATCGCCGTCAGCCTTTCCTGCCGCCTGTGGTCGCCGTGGACTGGCTAATGCGCGAGCATGGGCTGGAAAAAATCCATCTCCTCCATAGCGACATCCAAGGCTTCGAGCGTCAAATGCTCGACGGCATGGAGCAGGCCGCACGCGAGGAGTGCATTGACTGGATTTTCATTTCCACACACTCCGGTGAACTTCACCATGATTGCCGCGCCTGGCTCGTGGCGCGTGGATGGGTTGTCGTCGCGGACGCGAATTCGGACGAGAGCCATTCCGTCGACGGCTTGCTGGCCGCGCACCGGCCCGGCCTCGACGTGCCCCCCTTACAACCTATCACCCGCAAAGGAATTGCATCTTAGTCTCCCAGGTCACTACATGGCACCCGTATTCCATGCACAACACGGAGAGGATCGAGCCTTACTGGAATTCTTTGGCGGGGTGCGTGGGTTTTACGTGGACGTTGGCGCCAACGACGGGTTATCAAACAGCAACACAGCGGCCCTTGACCAGATGGGTTGGCGAGGCATCCTCGTCGAGGCGGATCCAAATCTCGCTGATATTTGCCGCCAGGCGAGGCCAGGCAGCACAGTAGTCGCGTGCGCCGCCGCTGATCCGACTCAACGCGGGAGCGAGTCCGCGTTTCAGCGGGTCTCGCCTGGGCATGACAAAACCACCGGTCTTTCAACCCTAGTTGATTCATCGGCGTTGCAACGAAAGGCAATGCAAATCGGCGCGCGCATCTCGACGATTACTGTCCCGGTACGGTCGCTGGACGACATTTTGGAAAAACATGGGGCCCCCAATGCCTTTGAGCTGTTAAGCGTGGATGTCGAGGGAGCGGAACTGGAAGTGCTCCGTTCATGCGACCTGACTCGTTGGCGGCCGCGCATCATCATCGCGGAGGACAACTCGGTAAGCGGCGACGGCCCGGTGCGCCGCTATTTGCGTCGCTTTGGCTATCATCTCGCCTGCCGCACCGGCGTCAATGATTGGTATGTCAGGCTCCCGCATTTGTATCGCTTTGCTGGTCGGCGCTTGCGGCTTGCACTGCTTCATATCCGGTTGGCGGCGGAGCGGCATACCGCAACACTGGAGCGATTTTTTTGCGGTCAGCCATCGGGATTTTTCGTTCAACTGGGCTTCGAAATCGGTGCTGACACCGGGCGAAGCGGGGTATTGGAGCGCGATGGCTGGCAGGGCTTGCTGGTAGAAATGGATGAGGAAAAAGTCGCTTTGGCACGGCGGACTCGGAATCGGCTTCAAGTCGTGCGCTATGCGATCGCTTCCGAAGGCGTGGCCGCTGCTTCGCGAGCGTGGCTCGTTCCAGAGTTCGATTGGCTCGGTTTTTCCCCCCATACGCGATCCATTCCGCATGGGACCGTAGCGCCAACCGGTGCAATCCCATCGGAGTTACCCGCGCGACCATTGGGCTGCGTGTTGCGTGAGCACGGCGTACCTGAGGATTTCGAATTGCTCGCGATCGGCCCAGGCTTTGATGCTGCCGACGTCATTACAAGCATGGACTGGCAATATTTTCGCCCGCGGTTGGTGCTCATTGACGGTCGCGCGCCCGGTCAGGAACGAGCCCTCCGGTTGTTGGAGTCTGTTGGGTGGCGGCGAGCGCATTGGGGCGCAATGTGCTTTTGGTACGTCCGGCGCGGCGACTTGGCTGGTTTTCGACGGGAAAGAATCCTTTTGGCGATGAGATTATTTCTATGGGCACTCAAAGGGTATTTCCACTGAAGTTTTTGGGCCGACAGAAACTCCACGAATGAAACCGCCGCTCCGCGTTATTGCGCTGACAAAGGAAGATCCGCAGTACGGCGGGCACTCCGGGTACTACACGCAGGCATTTCGCTTCGCGCCGGGCGAGGGCGTGCGCGTACGAGCGGTCACCCCGCGTGCTGGGTGGTGGCCGCGCGCCGTGGGAAAGGCGCTGTCGCTGGCGCTTGGTACGCCCCCACGCAACCAAGCCGAACATGCTGCGGAGATGGAGTTCCTCGCGCACACATGGCTCGACCGGGGTTCGGTGGGGCACGTCGCGAATATCGAGGATCATCTACCGCTTGTGCGCGCGTTGCGCGTGGATAAGCCGCGGTGGGTGGCGACAGTACATTTCCCGGCTCCACACTGGCGCGAGGAGGATGCGACGGCGTTGCGCCATTTTGGAAGAATTATTGTGCTCTGCCGCCGGGACGCAGAAACCTTCTCTCGGTGGCTGCCGGAGGAGCGGATCGTTTTCATTCCACACGGGGTAGACACCGCTTTCTTCCAGCTCGATGCGATGGCCCGCTCGGCGATCCCTCGCGTGATCTTTGTGGGCAAATGGCTGCGCGACTTTGAAACGGCGGGAAAAGTCCTGTTGGCCGCCCTGGCGCGCTGGGCGCAGCTCGGCGCAGACATCGTGGTTGCACGGCAGTGGGCGGCGGGATCGCAGCTTGCTACCCTGGCGGATCATCCGCGCGTCCGCTGGCACGAAGTGGTGAACGACGAGACTCTGCGGCAGCTTTACCAGGCGGCTTGGCTGCTTTTCCTGCCGCTGCACGAGACCAGCGCGAATAATGTGCTCGTCGAGGCACTGGCCTGCGGCACCGTCCCCGTTGTGAACAACGTCGGCGGCGTGACCGATTACGGCGGCGGCGAAGCCTACCTGATGAGCGAGACCAATCATCCGACTAGCTATCTAGCATTGATGGAAGAATACTTCGGTAACCCCAAGCGACTAGTCGAACGCTCCCGCGCATGCCATGAGTTCGCGGTGGAACGGCTTGACTGGCGGCTGATCCGCGCGCGAGACCGAGGCGTTTATGAACAACTGTCGGGGGTCGTTTGTGCCCAATAATTCCGAAATCTCAGCGGATGCCTACGCCGATCCAGAGACCGATCCCCTGGCGGCGTTTCTTTCCGACCCAGAAAGTCACCTTTCTGACATTCTTTACCTGTATTTTCGGATATACAAAAAGAAGTTGCTTTGGAACTTCCTGCAGTCGGCTCTCGCTCAACTGAGCTTAGATAGTTCGCAGACCCTCTTTCTGGCTGACGTGGGCGCCTCGATAGGTTTCGACGGCTTGTATCTTTTGCGGAGGCTCACCACGAATTTTCAGAAACCGCTGCCGTACGATAAGGTATTCCTCTCACTGGTTGAGGGGGATCGAGAGTTAGTCGCCGGGGGAGAACGGACATTGAGGACGGTCCTGACCGGAGCGCGCGCTGATTTCAAATATTATCACCATCCTCTAGTGAAGCGGCTGCCGTTACCGGACAACAGCCAACACCTGGTTATCTGCTCCGAAGTCGTGGAACATTTGGAAGAACCGGAAAAGCTTCTGGAAGAAATATTCCGAATCTTAAAGCCGGGAGCCTTTCTTATCTTCACAACGGACAATAGTCCCAGTCTGCTCCAGCGCCTCAAGCGAATTCCTGCTTGGTTAAGCGGCAACTATGGCCGGATTTATGCCCGGCCGTCCAAGGACTGCGAAACGGTGGGCAAGATTTCATGGGATGGTCAAGAATACCCGATTTTCGGCCATATCAATCTGAACCCAACTCGGCGTTGGGAAAAGCTGTGCGCCGGGACGGGTTTTACGCTCGTCGCCTATGGAACGTATGAATCAATCCGCCGCGGCGGCGGATCCAGATCGCCGCTCGCCTTAGCCGGATATTTTACCGCCGGAGCCCTGGTTTACTACCTGATGCCGAGAAGTATTGGTCGTTTTTTGGGTGATACGACCGCCCTATTATTAAAGAAAACTTAAGCCTGAGGGAGAGTGATGCTGCCGCCATGAAAATCCTCTTTTTGGCCGGCTCATTCGAGCCAGGTAAAGACGGAGTTGGCGACTATACTAGAACACTGGCAACCGAGTGTGCTCGGCTTGGGCATGAGACTTTTTTGGTGGGCTTGAACGATCCATGGATCGATGCCCCGGTCCAGGATCGGCAGTTACTACGACTCGAAGCCAGGGCGTCTTGGCCTGACCGAGTGAGGGCTGCCCAGTCGTTCTCGACCGAAAACCGGCCGGATATGGTGAGCCTGCAGTTTGTCCCTTACAGCTTTCATCCGGCTGGTCTGAACTTCGCCTTACCTCAACTGTTACGGGCAATTATTGGCCGGACGTCCGTTCAGACGATGTTTCATGAACTTTGGACAGGATGTCAGGTAGGTGCACCGGCTAAGGCTCGGATTCTCGGTTTTTGCCAACGGAAGATTATTAAAGCCACGGTAAGGAAACTTGGTAGCCAACTCATTCACTCGAGCAACTCGATTTACATCCAACTGCTGAGGCGGCACGGGATTGACGCGAAACATCTACCACTATTCGGAAGCGTGCCGATCGTTCTGGCAGAGGATTTGCCGCGGCGAGGCGATAACATTCTGCGCCTTGCAATGTTCGGCTCGATTCATCCTGAGTGGTCCCCAAATGAACTGTTTGCCCGGCTTCAAATCCTCGGCCGACCGATTCAACTTTCTCACATCGGCCGGATTGGCCCTGGGGAATCCGTCTGGATGGACCTGACCAAACGATACGAATCAGAGATCGAACTTTGTCGCCTGGGCGAGCAATCAACGGAGAACATCTCTGAGTTCTTTTCATCCGTCGATTTCGGGATTTCTACTACGCCGCTTTCTTTGATTGGAAAGAGCAGCTGCGTGGCGGCTATGCTCGATCACGGGCTCCCGGTTATCGTCAATCGTAATGATGTTCACTTCGCAGGAATCTCAGAAGCCAATCTCGCGTCGGAGTTGCTGATCCCAATGGACGAATCGTTTCTGGAACGACTCACATCCGTTAAGCGACAGCCTCCCAAGCCGCGATTACCCGAGATTGCCGCACAATTTCTCAACGATATCGGCGCGGAATGACGCCGTTTAGTAATAACGCCGAGAACGCCGTCGTCGCCGGGACCGATGAAAGGCCGGTGTTTTGTGTCGCTTTTTGCTGCCTCGATCAACTAACCGACGGTGATCCGGCGGTCTCGGAGAGACCCGCCCTACCTCCGCGGTCGCCACACCACTACCTTAGGTTGACGCCTATGGGCAGCTGCCGGACGCCCGAGAATAATCCAGCACGTACCGAGGAATCGAGCCGAGGCATCCGGCGCTTTTGTTCGATGATAGGCTGTTCGTGATAGACACAATCGGCACCTCCTCCCGGCAGTCCCGCCTCGCTAGCGATTCGTGAAGCTCGGCAAAACTGTGACATGATATCGGCGCGTGAATATTCTGCTGACTTCCCATCGTTTCTCTCCTGACATCGGCGGCACGGAGACAGTCGCGGAATTGTTAGCTGAAGAGTTCAGCAAGGCGGGGCATACGACAGTGGTTGTTACCCAGACTTTAGGCGCAAGAAGAGAGGCTGTTTCTAAAGAATCGACGTTGCCACTTGAAATTGGCGGCTCAGCAGGAGCTTCGCCCTACCAGATTGTCCGGCGCCCGAATCTGCGAACACTCTTGCAACTCTATCGTTGGAGCGATGTGGTGTTACAAAATCAGATCGGATTGCGGACGGCTTGGCCGCTCATCTTCGTTAGGCGGCCATGGTTGATCGCTCATCATAATTGGTTGAATATTCAGAGAGGTCTACTGGGTTGGCTCAAGCGTCGGGCCCTACGACTGGCTGAGAATGTTGCCGCAAGCGAGGCGTTAGCCGACCGGCTCCCGATTCCCGCAAAAGTGATACCCAACCCCTATCGAAAAGAGGTTTTTAAAGTCCTGCCCTGTCAGTCGCGTCAGAAGGACCTGATTTTTGTTGGACGGCTGATTCACGGAAAAGGGGTCCATGTATTGATAGAGGCACTGAGAGAGTTGGAGCGACGAGGAGTACGAAGGGAATTGACGATTGTGGGGGACGGCCCGGCGCTCACAGAACTCAGGCGCGCGGCGGAAGGGCTCTCAGTGGAGTTTGTTGGGGCTAGACGCGATGGCGAACTGAGCGATCTACTGGCTGACCATCGGATATTAGTAGTTCCCTCCGTCGATCCCGAGCCGTTCGGAATCGTGGCAATCGAAGGATTGGCATGTGGCTGTTTAGTGGTAGCAACTCGCAACGCTGGACTTGTCGAAGCGGTGGGTACGCATGGCGTGCTCTGCGAACCTGGCGATCCGACGTCTTTGGCCAACGCAATCTTGGAGGCCGACGCGGCTTCGGGTCGGATGGATGGAGTTGCGGAACATCTGGCGCGACATGATCCACAAAATGTCGCTCGTGAATACCTGAAGGTCTTGGAGGAGGCCTTCCGGTAGCGGCGACTGTCCTACGAGGCCAGCCCCGGAAACCCGCCTTTAGGCGTTCACGAAGTTATGAGTCGATCCCGTCCTTAAGGCTCAGTCGCCGTTGGTACTGCGGCGCGGATGGCGACTGCGGTTTGTAGCCGGGCCAATCAAAAAGCTCCGATCGAGTCCTCTGGCCTAGTTACGCAAGTTGGCGTTTCGGGATCCGGCGGCCGCCGGGAGCCTGTCATATCTTACTGCCTCTGGTTTTGAAATCCTCTTCTATCTTTGCTTCGCTATTAACTTCTGTTTAAAAACCGGCTCGGCTGGTGTTGTTACCTCACATGATCACTGTTAGTCATCCAACGGTAAACCAGTATGTCCGGGCGTTGGTGACGGCTCTGGATCGCCACAGCGAACTCCGGGAATTGAACACCACGATTGCAATCGGACAACGCTCGGTCGGCATCGCGCGACGCAAAATCCGTCAGCATCCATATCGCGAGATCGTTCGTCTGCTTGGTCAACGTTCGAAACAACATTGGCTGGTTCGCGATGAATCGGGTTGGGCATCGATCGATGCGGTTGCTCAGGAATTTGATCGACACGTTTCGAGGACTCTGGGGAAGGATCGAGCCGTTTATTGCTATGAGGATTCGGCGCTTTTGACGTTTCGCGCGGCAGATCGGATGGGCATGAAACGATATTATGAATTGCCGATTCTGTATTGGAAAACCGCCCAGAAGCTTCTTCGCCAGGAAGCGGAACGCTACCCTGAGTGGGAACCGACACTTCTCGCCACCCGCGATTCGCGGGCCAAACTGGAGCGAAAAAGTGCGGAGCTGCAGCTGGCGAATCTGGTTATTTGCCCGAGCCGTCAGGTCCAGCTCTCTCTCCCTCCCGGGATTGCCAGTCTGGTCGCGGAATATGGTTGTCCGATGCCGGTGGCAGACCGGCCGGTGAGGAACCGTTCGCGCCTGCGAGTTTTGTTCGCTGGCACAATGACTCAGCGAAAGGGTTTAGCCGACCTGTTCGCGGCGATAAATCTTCTGCAGCGGCCAGATATTGAGCTAGTGGTGCTTGGTACGCCGCTGGTTCCGCTCAAGTTTTATCGAAGCATTTACCCAGATTTTGTTTACGAAGCAACGCGATCCAATAGAGACCTACGGGCGCTGATGCTGACGTGTGATGTATTAGCGCTGCCTTCAATCGTAGAGGGTCGGGCTATGGTTCAGATGGAAGCGTTCAGCTGCGGTCTCCCAATCGTTGTGACCGCAAATGCCGGCGCTGAGGACTTGGTTGATCCGGGTCGAACGGGCTTCATTGTTCCAATCCGTGCACCTGAGAAACTCGCCGAGACAATTGGCTGGATAGCTGATCATAAAGAGTGGATCGAAGACGTGCGCCCGGCGATCCTGGAACGTGCGAGCCAATCCAGTTGGGACGGATATAGCGATAAGATACTGAGGGCGATTCTTTGACCCAGGATTTGCCAACCACGAATTGTCGTCAATGTACACGAATGAACGCTCTTTAATTTGCCCGATTGGCGCCCATTCGCGGTTCATTGCGTGAGGCTTTTCAATCGTTGAAATCGGAGGCTTTCCTCTTCTTCGGATTTCAGGTTTAACAGAGGTATGCCATCGTCGGTGCGCAGCATTCGGCTTCTGATTTGGCTCTATTTATGGCTTCTCCTTTGGGAAGGGGCGCTTCGAAAATGGGTTTTCCCGTCCTGGTCGATGCCGCTCTTACTGGTGAGAGATCCTGTGCTTCTGCTGGCTTACGCGCTTGCCTTGGCGAAAGGAATCTTTCCATTTAACCGGTTTGTCTTGGTGGCAATCCTGTTGGCGGCATTGAGCCTTGGCGCCTCGCTCTTCGTGCTCGATCGCGTTGGAATTATTCTGTACGGCCTGAGAACGAATTTTTTTCATCTTCCGCTGATCTTTTTGATTCCGAAAGTATTTACCAAGAAGGATGTCATTCGGGTCGGGAACTGGCTATTGCTATTAGCGATACCCATGGCCATCCTGGTTGCCTGGCAGTTTGTGTCCCCATCCGGCGCTTGGGTCAATGCAGCCGCCGGCGGCGATCTTGACCGGCAAATGATCTCTACCGGATCACACATTCGGCCGGCGGGAATCTTTTCATTTGTAACAGGAATGGTCTCCTTTCTCGCTGTCGTTGCCGCGTTTTTGCTGAGCGGTTTTTTAGAGCGAGGTACGGTGCCGGTCTGGCTTTGCAGCATGGCCATCCCATGTTTGATGTTTTCTCTCGTTCTTTCGGGAAGCCGATCCGCGCTGGCGTCGATTACGATCATCGTTGGTGCGGTGCTTATGGTCTGTGTCCGGAAATTAGCCAGCTTCCGTCGAGTGCTGACTCCCGCGGTCTTGAGCTATCTGGTCTTTTTCGCATTGTGCTATTTGCCTCTGTTCCGCCAGGGGCTGGAAGTGCACGAGGAAAGGCTGCGCGCCGGCGAAGGTGTTCAACACGGAATTTTGACCAGGTACCTTGGAGGCCTTGGTGAATCGATTGAGATAGCCGAGCGCACGCCGCTCCTTGGGTATGGCCTTGGCATCGGCACTAACGCAGGCGCGACTTTGTTAACCGGGTCACGAGCGTTCCTTCTTGGCGAATCCGAGTGGTCCAGGATCATCGGGGAGAGCGGACCGGTACTCGGATACGCGTACATCCTTCTACGTTTATGGATCTGTTGGTTCCTATTTCGAATGATGTGGAGGGCGCTGCAGCAAGATCAGCCGATGCCGTTGTTATTGTTTGGAGCAATCGGCATCGACTTGATTTCTGGGCAGTTTGGCCAACCAACGACACTCGGTTTTGCGGTTCTCTTTGCCGGTCTCTCGTTAGCGGCGATCGAGTCCTACCAACCGGAAAGAGTGTTGCCCGCCCAGCCAATGCCGGCTCGAGTCAGGGGCAGGTCTCCGATCGCGGAAGCGATATTGAAAAACAGTGATCGGTAATCGGGGGGGATATCCCTCGGATACTATTTCGATTTTATCTTTACAGGCAGCCGTTTCCGACGACTTTCCGCATCAGGGACGTGCGGATTTCAACGAGAGCCGTTTCAATCTTAACCCTTTCAGCCATTCTCCTAATCGGAGCGATAGGATGGGGTAGTTATTCGCTTTACCGGATCGAGAAGCAAAAGCGACTCATTAGGAATGCGAGAACCGCCTTGGAAAAATCTGCAAACGAAGATGCATGGTTCTGGGCTTCTCAGGCTTTGAGGAATAAACAGAACGGAGTCGAAGAAACCCGACTCATGGCGGACATTGCCGAATCTGCTGGATCGCCGGCCGCGATCTTCTGGAAAGCTCGATTGGCGAGTTTGGAACCGAATGTTCTCCAAAATTACTTTGCTTGGGCGCAGACCGCGCTTGCGTTTGGGGATTCCCTCGGTGCGCGTATCGCGTTGGATGCAGCGCCGAAAGAGGCGCAGCAGAATGCGTCCTGGCACAGCCTGTATGGAGGAGTGGCGAGTAACGCAGGACAATCCTCTGCCGCAGAGTTTCATTTTTCGGAAGCGCTACGACTTGACCCACAAAACCCCATCCATAAGATAAACTTAGCCACCTTCCGATTACACTCGCCGATCCCCGAGATTGCCGAGGCAGCGCGGAAGACACTCGAATCGCAGAGTGGAAATGTTGCAGTTCAAATCTTGGTTTGGAGAGCTCTCCTAAAAGACGCAATTCGCCGGAACGATTTGGAGCTTGCCCAGACTTACAAAGAACGTTTATGGAACGATTCTCGGGCAGAGTTTGGTGATAAAGCAGATTGTCTTGAGGTAGCGCAACGACAAGGGAATTTACTGCCTTTCTTGGAACGCCTGCAAAGCAACGTTGGCAACCAACCCGAAAAGGCAACGGTTCTGATCTACTGGATGATGAATCATGGGCTCGCTCGCGAAGCGATCGTTTGGGCGGACTCGGTTTTTCCGGCGAGCCCGGCAAAGCTGTCCGTACAAATTGCTGAAGCAGACGTTTTGTTACAAATGAGGCAATGGTCAGAGCTGCGTAATCGGATTGTGGGTGAAAACTGGAAACAGTTCGAATTCATTCGGCAAGCGATGCTGGTCCGGACCGATCGCGAACAAGATCTGCCTGCCTGGCGTGCGGACTGGAATAGACTTGTGCAATCTGTGCCGACAGTCGGAGGAAAGTTGCCTCTCGGCCGGCTCGCCGAGTCGTGGGGCTGGCTGGACGAAGCACGGGATTTGTACTGGCAAGTGGTGGACACTTCCGCGCTGGATAAACCCGAGGCTCTTGCCAGGCTTTGGACGATATACCAAGGCGAACGGAATACCGCTGGGTTGCTAAGGGTTGCAACAAAACAGCACGAGGACAATCCAAACGACCTTGTTGCGCGCAATAACTATGCTTTTCTCCTTTTACTGTTAGATCTGAACCGGCAAAAAGCGATCCAACTTGCTGAAGAAAGCGCGAATGAGGTTCCGAATCAACCAAACGTCGCAGCGACTCTGGCATTCGCTCGAATCCGGCAAGGGAATCCAGAACTGGCCAGACAAGTTCTCGAAAAATTCGACAAACAGACGCTCGAAGATCCCGGCCTGGCCTTGTACTATGCGATTTCATTGGATGCTGTCCAACAATCTGAAAAGGCTTTGCACTACGCGCAGATCGCCGAACGATCCCGGAGTCTTCTTCCGGAGGAGGCGAGTCTAGCTCGAAGAATAATTGATGCGTCGCACCGCTAATCGTTCGCGGTAGATCAAGACGAATTGAATTGCTCCCGGTTGTGCCTGATGTACGATGTTGCCCCGTAGTGCAAGAGAGGCACTGTGAATACAATCGTGCTTTCTAGAGCCGTGATCAGCGATTCCCTCGACCAAGCATCCGGAAGGCCCGATGTTCTGCTCGACCGCAGCCCTGAGATACCGCTACGGCAATGGTCTATTCCTCAGTCTGATCAGTCAGGTGTTTCCGCGTGGCGTCATTCAAGACTCTTCATATTGTGGGTGGTCGTATCCCTGTTCGGCTCGACCGACGCGAGGGCAAACCTCCTCGCGAACGGCGACTTCGAATCCCCTGGCAGTACTCTGACTACAAACTTCACGAATGTGGGGAATGGTACTCAAATTACAAGTTGGACAACGACGACAGGTAATGGCGTGGGCCCGGGAGTTTTTTATTCGGCAAGCGGTAACACGAGTCTAACAATTCCGAATGCCGAAAGTGGGACCTATTGTGTCCAGCTTGCCAGCGGGACCGGAGCCACCACCGGTTCTTCGATTGCGCAGAGCTTTAACGTTCAGGCCGGGGTAAGCTATACACTTTCTTTCTACATCAACAGCCAATCAGACTTGTCCCTTGGCGTGTCGAATATCCGTTATACTCTCAGCGGTGCCGCAACCGCTAATCAGACTGCGGCGACGCAGGCGGCGCCGCTTACCCCAAGCAAGACTCAGCCTTGGACTCACGTCACGTTCGCGTTTACGGCGACAAGCACTGGAAGCGCCACTCTCACTTTTCAGGATCAACCATTGTTAGGCACGAACAGCGTTTCGCTGGATAACGTTTCGGTTGATCCGGTTACTCCCGAGTTTTCGCATTGGTCTGCAATCGCGATCTTCGGTGTCGCTTGTATACTTTTGGAGGGGCGACGGCGACGTTGTAACGTTCGTGAAAAGCATTCCTAGTCCGATCGTACTGTGGATCTGTACCCTGTTCGTTTTGTTTGCTCCCTGGGTTTTGCTGGTCCTCCACCTGAGCAGTTTTTGGTCTGTTGATCCCCAGTACAGCTTCGGTTGGGTAGTACCATTCATGGCCGGTTTCTTTTTCTGGAAAAAATGGAGAGCATGCCGAGCCGGTCCAATAGGAAGCAGACAACGATGGGCAATCATCGGATCCGTTTCGGCAGCAGTCGTGTTGGCCGATGTATGGTTCGTACACGAAGCCGTTCCAGATTGGAGCGTCGTGAATTGGATTTTTGCGTTGGCGGTCGTTGTTCACTTGTTTTCGCTGCTTGCCTTTCAATGGGGCAAATCGACTGCGCTTCACTTTCTTTTCCCAATCTCTTTTATACTTTGTGCGGTGCCCTGGCCGCAAAGGCTTGAACTCGCATTGGTTCAGGGATTAATGCAAGGGATTGCCGCCGGGACTGCGGAAATAGTCACTTGGCTCAACGTCCCCGCATTAGCTGTCGGAAACATTATTCTGTTACCGGCTGGACCGGTAGGTGTCGATGAGGCCTGCAGCGGTGTCCAATCGTTGCAATCTATGTTGATGGCGTCCCTCTTTTTAGGTGAACTGCTTGGAATGAGAACCTGGGCGCGCTTTGTTCTGGTTTCTCTCGGCCTCATCTTGGCGTTGTTTTTCAACCTGGTGCGGACTGTCGTCCTTGTTTGGATTGCGAATACTCAGGGATTCTCTGCCTTTGAAAAATGGCACGACCCGGCCGGATTGAGTATTCTGTGTCTGTCGTTTTTATTGCTTTGGATTGTGGCCCAGGGATTCCATGGCACCGCCAAGTCTAATGAAAGAAGCGAAAGCCTTTCCCGACTTGAACCGCTCCCTATTCCTGTGATCGTCGGTTTCAGTAGTTGGATTTTATTTTTTGTTGTCGGAACCGAACTCTGGTACCGGCGCAATGAGACAAATCTCGGTAGGGTCCGGCAATTGTCCATCGAGTGGCCGACGGACGTCTCGCGCGTTTCAAAGATTTCGATCTCCGACGCGGCTCGACGAATTCTACTGTATGACGACGCAAAATGCGGTTCCTGGCAGGATCATTCCGGAGTTCAGTGGTCATTTTATTCCCTAATCTGGAAGTCTGGACGAACTTCAACACAATCTGCTCGGATTCATCGTCCGGAGAACTGTCTCCAAGGTTCTGGCGCAATTTTAAAGGGAGAGTTGGACAAGACGGTGGTTGACGTTGGTGGTACGCCATTGGCGTTTCGGACCTATTTGTTCGAACGTTATGGCCTTCCTTTGCATGTGTTCTATCTCATTTGGGAGGAGGGAAACCGCGATCGTGATACGGACGCTCTCATGCAGGACTGGTCCGGTATGAGTCGGTTGCAGCGGGTGTGGTTAGGCCAGAGAAATCTTGGCCAGCAGAGCCTCGAGATCGTCCTTTCCGGCGCGACTAGCGACGAGCAAGCAAGAACGAAACTGAAAGAGGATCTAAGTAAGATTGTCCGAATCCACTCTTAAGCGGTCGATGAGACCGCAAACTGCTATTGATTAACCGAGGTCGACAACAAAAGGAGATGCGTTGACGGTTTTACTCATTGCAAATTATGGGCCAGACAAACAGCAAAGCATGGCTCGCATTGCTGATCTGCTGGAATCCGGCCTTCGATCGACAGGTGTGAAAGTGAGGGTAATTCGCCCCCCCTTATTTTTTGGGCGGATTCTACCGCATCGTGGGAATCTCGGAAAATGGTTAGGATATCTGGATAAGTTTTTACTTTTCCCTGTGATTCTTATCCAACAGGCTCGTGATTGTGATTTGATACATATCGCTGACCATTCGAATGCGATGTACCGATTTTGGTTGGGTTCGAAAAAGACGGTGATTAACTGCAACGATCTTCTAGCCGTCCGATCCGCGCTAGGAGAATTTAGTGAACATCGGACCGGTGTCACCGGGAAGATACTTCAACACTGGATCTTAGTCGGACTGCGTCGGATCGAACACATCGCGTGCATTTCAGAGGCCACGCGAAAGGATGTCCTTCGACTCTCCGGTAGGAGCGAAAGGGAGGTGACCAGGATCTATCTCGGCCTGAGTAGGGCGTTTCAAGCGGAGCTGGAAAGGAATTTAGAGGGTAATATCGCCGAGGCAGATTCTGCTGGTAGGGCGACACTCCCTCCGAGCCAAATCGCTACGCGCGCCACCTCAGATTCTTCAGCAGAATCAGAAGTGCACGATGCCGAGGAGAAAAAGAGCTTGCAACAGATCTTGGGCAAAGCCCCCTACATTCTCCATATCGGTGGGGAAGCGTGGTATAAGAATCGCGCTGGCGTGTTGGAAATTTATTCTATGGTGCGAAGACGGCTCGGCGCATCCTCTCCAAACTTGGTTATGGTAGGGTCGCCGCTACGAAACACAGGCGGTGGCGTCGTCTTTCTCGAAGACATTTCGGATCAGGATCTCATAGTACTTTATCGGAATGCTGAGCTCTTGTTATTTCCATCCTTGTACGAGGGTTTCGGTCTACCTGTGATCGAAGCGCAGGCGTGTGGGTGTCCGGTCGTTACAACGGGGAGAGCACCTTTGACGGAGATCGGAGGCGACGGAGCGGCCTACATCGCAAATCCTGCGGACAGTGGCGCAGCGGCGGATATGGTCGTGGAGGTCCTTCGGTTTGGGCCGGCCCAGCGCGAACAAATGAAGAAGCGGGGACTCCGTAATGCCTCTCGATTCTCAGAGCGTGAGATAGTAAAAAATTACCTTGGACTCTACCAAGCCCTTCTCGCTCGATGAAGCTCTCGATTCTTCATCTCATCCGCACATTGGATCCGGCGATGGGCGGCCCGATCGAGTTTTTGAAATTGATTTGCGAATCGCACCTGCTCCGCGGAATCCAGGTGAAAATCCTGACCCTCGATTCACCTGACGAAATGTGGTTGGGGAACGCACCTGTCCCGGCCACCGGCTGCGGACCTGGCTTGGGAGTTTACGGATATCATCGGCGGCTTAAGGAAAGGCTCTTGGCCGAAATGGGTTCTTTCGATCTGATGATGGTGCACGGCCTCTGGCAATATCATGGGGTCTGTGCCTTGGCCGTCGCCAAAAAACTCGGTAAACCCTTTTATGTCTTTCCGCATGGCATGTTAGACCCCTGGTTCAAGCGGAAGTTCCCAATCAAACATTACAAGAAACAAGTTTATTGGCTGTTCATCGAACAGAGCATCTTACGACACGCGAAAGCAGTGTTATTCACTTCGAATTATGAACAGAAGCGGGGAATTGGCACTTTTTGGCCTCGGGTAACGTATCGAAGCAATGTTCTTCCTCTCGGCGTGAAGCAATCTCCGCAAGATACCGAACTGCTGCGGCGACAGTTTTTGCGCCAATTTCCGGGCTTAGCGAATAAGCGATTCCTACTTTTTCTGGGAAGACTACATCCAAAAAAAGGCTGTGACATTCTGATTCAGGCCATGGCCCAACTCTCGTCGGAGATCGAACTCGTTATCGCCGGCCCGGAATCAAATCAAGCCTACGGCGAATACTTGCGGCGTGCAGCGAGAGGCTTGCCAATCACGTTTACCGGCATGCTCCAAGCCGGATCGAAATGGGGAGCCTTGGCGTCCGCAGAGGGCCTTATCCTACCTTCGCACCAAGAGAACTTTGGTTTGGTAGTCGCAGAGGCGTTGGCTTTTGGTTTGCCGGTCCTGATTTCTAATCAGGTTAATACGGCAGAATGGATTGAATCATATGGAGCTGGATTTGTTGAGCCCGACACACCGGAAGGTACGCGTCGGTTGATTCAGCGTTGGTTGGCGGCCGATCAGCAGTGTTTGAGGCTCGCCGCGAGGAACTGCTTTCGTGATCATTTCAACATCGAGACAACCTCAGAACAGCTCCTCAACTTGTTAGTCGACAATGGCTGAGAGTTACTCATCGGCAAACAAAATGGGACGCCTGATCTGGGGTATCGTTTACGTTCTGCTTTTCCGCTTTTCGCCGCGTCCGTTCCATGGTTGGCGGGCATTTCTACTCCGTCGATTTGGAGCGCAGATTGGGGTTGGCTGCCACATTTATTCCGCCGTAAAAATATGGGCTCCTTGGAATCTGGTGTGTCAGGCCGGCGCTTGTATTGCCGATGGCGCAGAGATTTATAATCCGGCGCGGGTTATTTTGGGGGAGGGTGCAATTGTCTCTCAGGGAGCATATCTATGTGCCGCCTCACACGACTATCAGGATCCGGCATTTCCGGTGATCGAAGCATCGATTCAAATCGGAAACAAAACCTGGGTGGCGGCCCGATCAATTGTCTTGTTAGGAGTCAAGGTAGGGGACGGATGTGTGGTTGGCGCCGGCAGTGTCGTGACCAGAAGCATGCCTCCTAACACGCTTTGTGCCGGGAATCCGGCGAAGGTTATTAGACCAATCAAGAATGGCCGTACCAGTTAGCGTCGTTATCCCAACCAGGAACGAGGAACCGAATCTGGAGCGCTGTCTTCATTCCGTGCATTGGGCATCGGAAATTTTTGTCGTTGATTCGCAAAGCAAAGATCGGACGACTCAGATCGCCAAGCAGTTTGGCGCCAAAGTGGTTCAATTCCGATATGAAGGCGGGTGGCCAAAAAAGAAGAATTGGGCTTTGGAGAATCTTCACTTCGAAAATCAGTGGGTGCTGCTGCTGGATGCCGACGAGGTGTTGATGCCTGGCGGTCAATCAGAGATCGATTCGGTCATTCGAACGAAAACGGATGTAGCCGGTTACTGGATCAATCGTCGATTCATCTTCCTTGGTAAGCGGCTGAAGTACTCTTATTACCCAAACTGGAACTTACGATTATTTAAGCATCCGGCCGGCCGCTTCGAAAAACTAGTGGATGGTGAGATGGCCAGTGGAGATGTGGAAATTCATGAACATGTGGTTGTTCGAGGTCAGACCGGGCGGTTGCGAACCGAGTTGGAACATTATGCGTTCCCGTCGGTTGAATCGTTTATTGAAAAGCACAATCGGTATTCTAATTGGGAAGCTCGTTTCCAATTGGAATCTGGGTTGTCGCCGGCGGCATTGCAAGACGGTCGAGTTGGCCTTCGGCGTAAGTTGAAGCGGCTATCCCATCGTTTACCGTTACGGCCGCTTCTTCGTTTTTTGTACATTTATATCTTGCAACGCGGTTTCATGGACGGCAGGGAAGGCTATTACTTCGCGCAGCTCCATGCCTGTTACGAATGGATGTCGATCATCAAAGCATATGAGCTAAAGCAAAATGCGAATCGTCGTTTGGGGAATTAATTATCTGCCGGAAGTGACCGGTATCGCACCTTTTAACGGCGCCTTATGCGAGTTCTTGGTAGCTCAGGGGCACGACGTGACAATGCTGACGGCATTCCCGTATTATCCCGCCTGGCGCAAACGGTCGAGGGACGCAGGAAAGTGGTTTGAGTCGGAGACGAGCAACGGTGTGCGAATCCTGCGTTGCTGGCACTATGTTCCGGCTACCACCAGCACGCCGAGGCGGGTCCTGCATGAACTGAGTTTCGTGGCAGCTTCATTCTTAAGATTGTTATTCACGGCCAAACCGGACCTTTTGATTGTGGTAACGCCACCGCTTCTCTTAGGAGTGGCTGCCCGTGTGGTTTGCCTGCTGCGTGGAGGACGTTATCTGGTACACATCCAGGATTTGCAGCCCGACGCGGCGATCAAGCTCGGGATGGTTCAGTCAAAAATCGTCATCGACCTTTTGCACCGCCTGGAATCTGCCGCCTATCGTGGAGCCTGGCGGATTTCTGCAATCAGTCACGGCATGCTGGACGCCCTCCGCAAACGCGGCGTACCGGAAGAGAAGCTAGTCTATTTTCCGAACGGAGTTCGGCTTCCCAAGGAAGTCAGAGTCGGCCGATTTCGCGAAACGAATCGCTTCGATGCCAACAGGTTTCTCGTCGTTTACTCTGGCAACCTTGGCGTCAAGCAGGGGTTACAGACACTGATTGATGCCGGCAGAAATCTGAAGGACCGTCGGATCGAGCTGATCATCTGTGGAGAAGGTCCGGAAAAGAAACGACTGCTGGTAGCAGCCAATGGTCTGCCCAACCTCTGGTTTAAGGGCCTGCTGGACGAACAGGGTTATCAGGAAATGTTAGCAGATGCAAATTTACTGGTGCTGCCGCAGGTTTCCGGATCCGGGAACTCGTTCCTTCCCCGTAAGCTGTTGAGTAGCTGCGCAGCTGGTAAACCGGTGCTAGCCATTTGCGATCCCGATTGCGAGCTTGCGAGTATTGTACGGGCTAATCTGTGCGGCGAGGTACTTCCGCCGGGCAACGCGGAGCGGATAGCGCAGGCATTAGAAGCGCTCTCAAATGATCGGGTCAAACTTAGCACGATGGGTAAAGCGGCGAAAGAGTTTGTTGCGCAATACACCCAGGAGAAAGTGCTCAAGGAGTTCTGGGAGAAGCTGAAGACGGTGGATCTGTGAGAGGTGAGAAGCTTTGTAGATGGGTGATGGTGGGGGGAGTGGGTAGCGGGGACTAACCGGTTCGACTACCCGCCAGGCAAAAGACGAAGGCTCAACCCTTGGCACGAATTAGCAGATCCATCGCCCTCTCACCTCTCACCTCTCACCTCTCACCTATTACCTATTACTACCCACTGTTCACCTCGCAGTCTCGGGCGGGAAAAAAAGCTGCCAGATCGTCCGACCAATGATTGTGCAATCGAGTACTAGGGACCAGTTTTCCAGATAGACCAGGTCAGACTGGAGGCGTGCGGCAATGCTTTCGCGGGTCCTAGTTTCACCCCGGAATCCACGTACCTGAGCTAGCCCAGTCATGCCAGGTTTCACAAAAGCGCGGATTCGATATTCCGATAATAGTTCCGCAAACTGTTCGTTATGTTCAATGAGGTGAGGCCGGGGACCGACCACGCTCATTTTGCCGGTCAACACGTTGAGAAACTGAGGGAGTTCGTCCAAGCTAAAACGGCGCAGGAATCGGCCTCCGGGAAAGATGCGAGGGTCTTCCACTATCGCCGCTTTGCCCTCCAGATTGTTGGGGTGCATTGTGCGGAACTTGAGAATTTCGAATTTCCGATCCTGCAGGCCGGCTCGGGTCTGGCGATAGAAGAGCCGGCCAGGCGATCGGAAAATTTGCAGCAGCCAGACAGGAACGGCAGCGATAGGTAGCACAAGGAGCACAGCGGGGATGGCAATAGCGAGATCCAATATGCGCTTCAATACCCGGTTCAACGGATTTTCTAACGGTTCATCGCGTAACGCAAAGAAGCTTAATCCCTCATCTTCAAAGACAACGACCGGGTGATGAAGTTGCTCGTCCAGACTGTTCAATATAACTAGGCGCACGCCCCGACGATTAGTAGTTCTAAGCACTTCGCCAAAGCCGGAGGTTGCTTCAGGAAGTTGCAAAAGAATCACTTGCGTGATCGCATGTTTCGCCAATACGGCTTCGAGGTCGGACGGAGTTCCCAGGACCTGTGGCCAAGGGTTGGGCGCGCGTCCATCCTCCGTGAGGATTCCGACCGTATGGAAGCCATATCCTTTTTTGTCGAGTACCCAGTCGCGAATTTTCCGAGCTCGCTTCGGGCTGCCGATAAGAATCGTTCGCTCCTGCCGGCTACCCCGGAAAAGTTGGTTTCGGAGCAATCTTGGCAGGAAGTGTCTGCTTAGTAATAACAACAGATAGAATACCGGCGTAAAAGAAACCAAAAACAGCCGAGAAAAATAACGATCTTTCGTGAGCACGAGCACCAATAGCAAGAAGCCGATCACTGCCGCCGTCTGACGGATAGCGCGGGGCATCTGCCGGATCAGGCTTGGGCGGGGGCTTGGAAAAGGGATTGCCGGCCGGCCTCGCACCAATGACTCCAAACCAAGTCCAAGGCAGAGAAGAAGGCCATATCCGGCATAGGCGGCCGGGCTGATGCCGGCTGCCCCTGGAATTAGCGCCCCATAAATACCGAACCAAATCCAGAATAAGGCCAACGTAAGCAGGCATTGGCAAACAGTAACCAAATGCGAAATACCCTGAACTCGGTGGTGAATCATAGGCACGGCCCACGGTGATTAAGGAAACCCGACCGCGGCGTTTGATGACGTTTTATCTCCTCCTCAAACGCGCGAATCATCCGTCTTTATAAGTGCCAGAATCTCGTGAGATTGGTCAATTCTCGATTTGAAGGGATCTGCTGAATTTTTTGCGGCATATCCGATGAATCTGACCTGACGCGCCGGAGATAGTTCGTCCAGCCCACGGATTTGGGGCTCATATTAGCGAATTGCAGCCTGCTTGGACTCCCGCAACCATCGGACCGTGTTGGTCAGTCCATCACGGACCGGGACCGTGTTGTAATGGCCCAAGAGCTTTTCCGATAAAGCTATGTCGGCACAGGAGTGCTTGATATCGCCCAAGCGTTCTTTCTGATAGATGGGTTCAATCTGAACGCCAAAGGCTTTGTTCAGCATGCTGACGAGATCGTTGAGCGAGAGGCGGCAGCCGGTGGCCACATTCATTGTCGTGCCGGATGGCAAAGAGGCTCTTGCAGCGCGAATGTTTGCCTCAACAATATTATCGATAAACGTAAAATCTCGGGTCTGCGTGCCATCGCCAAAAATCGTTGGGCGGATTCGATTAGCGAATTTCTGAATGAACAACGGAATAACTGCGGCATAGCTGCTTTCCAGGCTCTGACGCGGACCGAAAACATTGAAATAACGAAGCGAAACGGTTCCAATCGGAGCGGTCCTAGAAAATTGCGCTGCATACAGTTCGCTGACCCACCTGGAGAGCCCGTAATGGGACAACGGAACAGGTGTGGCGGATTCTCTCTGTAACTCCTCACCGTTATTCCCATAGACGCTGGTAGAAGACGCATTGATAACTTTCCGCACTCCGGCACGGAGGGCCGCCAGCAAGACATTAAGCGTTCCCGTCACGTTAACTTCATGGGTGTACTGTCGATCAGCAAAGCTGCGTGGCACGGAGGAAATTCCAGCATGATGAAGCACGATCGAAGCATCTCGGAGAGCGTCGGTCAGGGAACCGATGTCGCGAATATCCAAATTCCGGTATTCGATATTGTCCTTGAGCCCGGCCAGATTCGTTAGGCTGCCGGTGGAAAGGTTATCGATCGCACGGACGGCGTACCCGTGTCGGACAAATCCTTCGACCAGATGTGACCCGATGAATCCGGCTCCGCCGGTAATGACGACAAGTTCTCCTATGATTTCAACTGGCAGTGAACCGATTTCGGCCAAGCTCGCGATTGCGCATCAATGACTCCAATCCGGCGAGTCTTCTTATGACGCAATCTTCCGTGGCTAATTATTGTTTCTAAAATCGAAGGCTATCGGTCAATATTTGATTGAATCTATCGGGGAAAACCTCACCCGCATTCTTGATGGAAAATGTTTAGGTCTAATTCCTTGATATTGGGTGTTACGACCGTTGCCTTGTCCGCTGCTTACCTGGGTGCCGCGGAGGGCTGGAGTCAGACCGCGCCGATGCTGGGGATTGGATTGTTGTTGATTGTGGTGCCATTTAAAGCCTTGCCAGGCCGAACCATTTTGCTTGGTCTGCTCGGATTGCTCCTTTGTGCAATGCTCGGTTTCTTGCCCGGTATTTGGTTTGGTTCTTCCGAATGGTATGCGCGGCTTCATCACGCCATACCCGGTCTGTCGCCGACGCTGAGCCTGCAACCTCGCCAGACTTTCTTTTCCTTAGGCGTTATGTTCGCGGTGATCTTCTTTGGAATCTGGCTGATCCAATGGCGGCCAGAGAACCCGGTCGCCGGGCTCCAGGCAATGGTCGTCGGAATCGCGATTCTCGCGGCGATTGCATTGGTGAGCGATTTTGCTCGGGTCCCAATTCCAATCTGGCATCCCAGTCAAGGCTTTGGTCCATTCGCGAATCGCAATCAAACCGGCACTCTGATGGGATTAGGCACGATCATTGCACTTGGCTTGTCAGGGTCAGGACTGCGAAGGAGTCAGTGGACTTCCGGCGCCTGGATTGCTGCGCTCGCTCTCTGCCTGAGCGCGAACCTGCTTTCCAATTCAAGGGCCTCATTACTTTTTTTGTTGGCCGCGACCATGGTCTGGTTTGTCTACCGGCTCGGAGTAACGGTGAAAGCGTTTGCCGTTGGTGGAGGAGTCATACTGCTGATCACTGCCTTGGCTCTGCTGTTAGGAGAGCAAGTGGTCAGGAGACTCCGAGAGTTTCTGCTCGACGGAGTCGGGCTACGTGGGGAGATCTACCAGGATACAGTTCGCCTGATTGCTGCGGCTCCCTACTCGGGAATCGGGCTTGGTAACTTCGCTGCCATTTTCCCGTTTTTCCGGAACAGTTCTCTGAATTCCATGCGGGTGATTCATCCGGAAAGCGACTGGCTTTGGCTGGCCAGCGAAGCAGGGATCGGCGCCATTTTATTTGCGATCGTAATTGTCGCGAGCCTAGTCGCGAGACCTGCGCAATCCGCAGATCTTCCGGAAAAAGATGTGCTCTTTGCTGGATTTATCGGTGTCTTAGCCTTTCTCGGCCACACGCTTATTGACGTGCCGGCTCACCGGCTGGGAACTGTGCTCCCTGCTTTGTTTGTCCTGGCTCTCTGCACCAAACCGAAGCTCTTGTCGTACCGAGCACAATGGATTCCCTGGCTCAGTCGAATGGCTGGAATTGCTGTGATTGGCCTGGCTCTGTTCCTGAATCGCGCCACCTCGATCGCCGACCCACCCCGGCAAGAACTTGCTCAAGGAAATTGGCGCGTCGCGCGAGCGAAAATTGACGAAGCGCTCACTTTCACTCCGCTCGATTGGTCGCTTCATCTGATGCGGGGTTCCACTGACATTCGGGTCGGAAGATGGATAGAGGCGCTCGGCGACTTTCGCGTCGCCCGGGTCCTTGAACCGAAATTGGCTGTGGTGCCCTTCGACGAGGGGTGCGCATGGCTTGACGCTAATTCGGCCTTGGCAATTGCTGCCTGGAAAGAGGCGCTCAAGAGAGGCTCCAACGACAGGAATCTGTATCTGCAGATGTTAGACAAGTCGGTGCCTTTTCCCGAGGTTCATCAAGCGATGTTGCGCCTTTCTGATGACTACCTAAACTTCGCTTTTGCGGCGCTGCTGAGCGGTTATTACGACCAGGCGACGCTGGATTTTATCGCTAGCAAACATTCAGAGCTTACCGCCGAACAGCAGGTAATATTCAATCGAGCTGTGAGTCGGCGTTCTGCTGAAGAACGAAACTACCGGCAGGCGTATGATTTAGGTGCAAAAACTTTACAAAAGGTGGCGTTTCCGCCACGAGGGCATTTATCGGAAAACGAGTACCGGATTGCATTTCTGCGAGATCCGACCGACTTCGGTGCTGCCTACAATCTTTGTCTCATTTTGCGCTCCGAAGACAGAAAATCGGAAGCGCTTCAGACTCTGGAGTCGGTTACCAGGCACGCTGGTTGCCCGGACTATTTTTATGTCATGAAAGGGGACCTTCTCGCTTCTACGGGCGACTGGTCCGGAGCCTGGGAGGCGATCGCCAGTCTCGTGCACTAGGTGCGATTTATGAGTTTGTATCTTCCAGGATCCATTGACGATCAGAACGTTCGCTTCCGCCGAATAAAGGTCAACCATTTCACGAAGCTATTCAGGAACGTCGCCGCGTTCGGACCTGCAAAGGTAAATGGCCGGTTAGCGGAGGTGGCCGCAAAAAATTCAGAAAAATACCTACCGGATTTTCTGACGAACCGTGAAGGTCATGATCGCGGGATGCAGTAAACGCGCCTATAAAACGAGTTGGAGGCCTTGCGCCGATCTCGATTACCCGCAAGGAAGATGTCCTGAACGTCGCCCCTCGTTCGTCGTATCATTGAATTCCAGATTACACAACCCATGCGCGAAATGAACCCAGCCGTTGCCGAAACAATCAGCAGAACCTAATGATCATCTACCCTACCCCCGAAAGCCTCGAACACCACCCTGTTGTTCCCCGCGACCAATGGCTTATTGCCCGCACGGAACTCTTGAAGGAGGAGAAAGAATTCACCCGGTTGCGGGACAAGATTAACGCCAAGCGGCGCGATCTGGCCTGGGTTCGCGTCAAGAAGAACTACGTCTTCCAAGGCCCGAGCGGCCCGCAAACGCTGGCCGATCTCTTCGAGGGCCGTAGCCAATTGTTGGTAAAGCATTTCATGTTCGCTCCTGGATGGAAGGCGGGTTGCGTGGGCTGTTCGCTTGACGTCGACCATATCGAAGGCGCTCTCGTGCACCTTGAGCATCACGACGTAACGTGTGTAGCGGTCTCACGCGCCACACTAGCCGAGATCGAAGCCTTCAAGCAGCGAATGGGATGGCGCATTCCGTGGGTGTCGTCATTCGGCAGCGACTTCAACTACGATTATCAGGTATCTTTCACGAAGGAGGAAATCGCGACGGGCAAGGCCTACCACAACTACAAAATTCAAGAGGTCGAAATCGAGGAAATGTCCGGCCTGAGCGTGTTCTACAAGAACGCGGCCGGCGACGTTTTCCACACCTATTCGACCTACGGCCGCGGATCCGAAGAACTGGTCAGCGCATACGTGTGCTTGGATCTGATGCCAAAGGGCCGCAACGAGACCGGTCCCGGTTTCAACCTGGGCGACTGGGTACGGCACCATGACCGGTACGACGACGACGATTTCGATTTCACGGAACCGTACCAGCCGACTAAAGCTTAGGACTGCGGTTCGAGCGAGAGCCGCTCTCATTAAGTCCTGGGACCGTTACGACCTAGCCGTCATAAGCCCGCATCCTGCTAGCCGTGAATCCGGTCATCTGCCCGACCGCGGCTTTAAAGGCTGCCAACACGTTCCTGATTTCCTAGATCCCTCGCGGGACCAATTCGCCATCTCTTGGATGTTAGGCTCGGAGCATTCAGCATTACGCCCGACACGTACCGGCAGGCATTTTCGATCCGTTCCTTAAAAATTCGTACGGGAGGCATGCATTACCAGAGCCTCGGGCCTCACGGTCAAGACGGTCGACACATGGCTAGGCAAGCTTAAGGCAGAGGACAAGAACCAAGAGACACTGCGGTCTTACGTCAAAGACATCAAGGTGTTTGCAAAGTACCTTGCAGGCCGCGGGCTCGTCGGTCCTTTGGCCCTAGAGCTAGGGGACGAAAAAGCAATCGTCGCGCTGAAAATCTCAGCAATCTGCATCGCCAGTTAGCGCAGGACGAAACCAGCTGCCTCCTGACATGATCCTGTCGCGCAACTAACAAATCACGCTCAAATCGAATCCTGGAGCCTTTCCCGGGCGCAGAAAAAACCGACTCCCGGCGTAACCGAGAGTCAGCCAAACAAAGAAACACAATGACGTAGAGCGGAAAGAAATAGCCGCTCAACTAACTGGGGCTTGTCACCTAAGCAGCTAACGCCGATGCGGCAAGCGCAGCGTGTCAGACAAGAACTTCGTAAGAGGGCAACGCGGACTCTAGTTAAAAATTACTCTCGACTGACGCGAAGCGATCAGACTTATATTAGAATGTGCCACGGTAAAGATGAGAAGGGTCGACATCCTTGTTTCTTCCTCTGAGGACGAACAGAACGAACGGGGTGTGACGGAGCGATCAATTCGCTCGGTCGCTGCAGAGTTAGGCGTTTCGGTTAGCGTCTCCTATTCCAATTGGCTAAGAAGACGAAAACAAGAGGATGCAATTACCGAGCAAGCCGCAAACGGCGACCGAGAAGGTACCTTATTGATAAGTCCCTACTTCTGGGAACATCAAGACTCCAAGGCGGAACCAGAGTATTGCGAACACATCCTGAATCCGGGCCAATATGACCTTGTCATTAACATTCTCTGGTCTCGACTCGGAACCAGGTCCGCGTCGATGTTCGTCATGCCGGACGGTAACCCACCGAGATCCGCAACTGAATACGAAGTGGCGTGGGTATTGGATCAGTCGAAGCGGACCCCTGGGTTTCCGGGGTTGCACGTTTACCGGAACCGAGCGACTCCCGCTGCTCCGCTCGAACCGAAAGAAAAACGGGAAAACTTTTGCCGGCAGTGGGACGCGGTGCAGGAGTTTTGCGCGTCATGGGAAAAGAATGCGGGAACAGAGTTTCGCGAATGCTGCCATGACTATCAAGATCTGGAAGAGTTCGAATATTTGTTTCGAGAGCATTTTCGCGATTTCCTAGCACGGCAGGTAGATCGAGAAAATGGCTTGAAGAAAGCGCTGCGAAAGGTCCGTTATTTGGAATCTAACCCATTTCGGGGGTTGAATTTCTTCGATTTCGAAGATGCTGTTTTCTACCACGGCAGAACGAAAGCCGTCGGCGAAGTGCTTGATGCTTTGAAGAACCAGGCGACGGCCGAGAAGCCCTTCGTCCTGGTGTTGGGTCCCGCCGGTTCTGGAAAGAGTTCCCTGGTTCGCGC